>JBAUQH010000167.1:0-30907 GCA_049580605.1 Gallionella sp.
GCCGCGCCGTGTGGCAACCGCCCGAGCCGCGCTACGCGCGCGGGGTGCTTGCAAAGTACGCAAAACTGGTGTCCACGGCGAGCAAGGGCGCTGTCACCGATTGACACCCTGCCGGGAATTTTCGAAATTTTGATTAAATTAATTATGGAGTAGAAGATGTCTGAAGTTACTGCAAGCATGGTCAAGGAACTGCGCGAGATGACGGGTCTCGGCATGATGGAATGCAAGAAGGCGCTGGTCGAAGCCAACGGCGACCTGAAAGCGGCCGAAGAACAACTGCGCATCAAGAGCGGCGCAAAGGCAAGCAAGGCTGCCAGCCGCGTGACGGCCGAAGGCGTGGTCAGCACCTGGATATCGAACGACGCCAAGACCGGCGCGCTGGTGGAAGTGAACTGCGAAACGGATTTCGTCGCGAAGAACGACGACTTCATGGCGTTTGCGAAGAATACCGCCGAGACTGTCGCGAAGCACAACCCGGCCGATCTCGATGCACTGTCCGGCATGGCGATCGTGAACGGTTCAGGAACGGTCGAGGAAACCCGCAAGGCGCTGGTCATGAAACTGGGCGAGAACGTCAGCGTCCGCCGTTTCGAGCGCTACGCAACCACCACCGGCAAGCTGTCCAATTACCTGCACGGCAGCAAGATCGGCGTGCTGCTGGAATTTACCGGCGGCGACGATGCGCTGGGCCGCGATCTGTCCATGCACATTGCCGCCAGCAAGCCGAAGTCGATCGATGCTTCCGGCGTGAATCCGGAAGACATCGCGACCGAACGGCGTATCGCGATCGAGAAGGCGCGCGAAGGCGGCAAGCCGGAAGCGATGCTGGAAAAGATCGCCGAAGGCACGGTGCAGAAGTTCCTCAAGGAAGTCACGCTGCTGGGCCAGGTGTTCGTCAAGGCCGAGGACGGCAAGCAGACCATCGAACAACTCCTGAAATCCAGGGGGGCTTCGGTCAGCGCGTTCCAAATGTTCGTGGTTGGCGAAGGCATCGAGAAGAAGGTCGAGGATTACGCGGCCGAAGTGGCTGCCGCCGCGGCCGAGGCTGCCAAGGGCTAGGAACCTCTGAATATGGCCACCATGAACCACGTTGCAATCAAAAAAGGGATGATCGCAAGGCGCGCGACGCCGGTAGCGGCTACGACACGTTACTGGCAAAGCCAGCCGCTTGCGGGAGTAGCCGCCTGCTGCCATTCCCGCACTCGCCGCTTCGCGCACCGTGTCATGGCAGCAGTTAATCTACGATGCCAAGGAGCGCAACACGGCGAGCGACCTTTTTTGTTGCAACCCATTCGGGCACTGACTTTGCGGGCGGTTTGCGGCGTGCGGCTGCGACACGTTACTGCGCAGCAGCCGATTGCGGGAGCAGCCGCTTGCAACCCCCTCCCGCACCGGACGCTTACGCGCACCGCGTCGGGGGTGCTACTCCTTGCGAAGGGAATAACCATTCGCTACGTCACCTTTCTTGCATTCCATCCCGCAAAGTCGAGTGCGTGGTCATGTGGGACTTATTCGGAGGCTCCACAATGAGCGCCCCCGCCTATAAGCGTATCCTGCTCAAGCTCAGCGGCGAAGCCCTGATGGGCGACGACAGCTACGGTATCAACCGCGAGACGATAGAACGCATCGTGGCCGAGATCGCCGAAGTCGTCGAGCTGGGTGTGCAGGTTGCGATCGTGATCGGCGGCGGAAACATCTTCCGCGGCGTGGCGCCTGCCGCGGCGGGGATGGACAGGGCAACGGCCGACTACATGGGCATGCTCGCCACGGTGATGAACTCGATGGCGCTGCAGGATGCGATGACGCGCGCCGGCCTGGATTGCAGGGTGCAATCGGCGCTGAATCTGGAACAGGTCGCGGAACCGTTCATTCGCGGCAAGGCGCTGCGCTACCTGGAAGACGGCAAGGTGGTGATCTTCGCGGCCGGCATCGGCAGCCCGTTCTTTACCACCGACACCGCCGCGGCTTTGCGCGGTGTGGAGATGACCGCCGAAGTGGTGATCAAGGCGACCAAGGTGGATGGCATCTATACCGCCGATCCGAAGAAGGACCCGCATGCGATCCGCTATCAGAGCCTGAGTTTCGACGAGGCGATCAGCAAGAATCTGAAGGTGATGGATGCGACCGCGCTGACGCTGTGCCGCGACCAGAAGTTGCCGATCATCGTGTTCAGTATTTTCAAGCCCGGCGCGCTGAAGCGCGTGGTGATGGGCGAAGGTGAAGGAACACTGGTTCGCGTTGATTAGGGTTGGCGTTGATTAATTCAGGAGCAGGAATATGATTGTTGAAATCAAAAAAACGACTGAACAAAAAATGCAAAAGTCCCTGGATGCCCTGAAAGCCGACCTGGGCAAGGTGCGTACCGGGCGCGCGCATACCGGCCTGCTGGATCACGTGATGGTCGAATATTACGGAAATCCGACCCTGATCACCCAGGTTGCCAACGTCACGCTGGTCGACGCGCGCACCATCGGTGTGCAGCCCTGGGAGAAAAACATGGTCGGCCCGGTCGAGCGCGCCATCCGCGATTCCGATCTGGGGCTGAACCCGTCCACAAACGGCGACCTGATCCGCGTGCCGATGCCGATGCTGACCGAGGAGCGCCGCCGCGACCTGATCAAGGTGATCAAGTCCGAGGGCGAGACCGCCAAGATAGCGGTGCGCAACATACGGCGCGATGCGAACAACACCCTGAAGGATGCGCTGAAGAGCAAGGAAATCGCCGAGGACGAAGAACGCCGCACCCAGGACGACATCCAGAAGCTGACCGATCGCTATGTTGCGGAAATCGACAAGGCGCTGGCCGCAAAAGAAGCCGACCTGATGGCCGTCTGATTCCAAGCCCACTTCATCGGTGATACTGCGTTGGCTTCCTCACTCACTCCTCGTCGTGCTAAAGGCACTGCCTGCGTCGCTCGTTTGTCGCCGCCTTGTCTCACCTTCGAAGCGAACCTGGAATAGGCGAGCACTGGAATAATGGCCAACCTTCCGCCCAGTTCGACCCGCACCATACCGGGCACGAGCGGTATTCCGCGCCACATCGCGATCATCATGGACGGCAACGGGCGCTGGGCGAAACAGCGTTTCATGCCGCGCGTGGCGGGACACCAGCGCGGGGTGGAAGCATTGCGGGAAGTGGTCAAGTCGTGCCGCCAAATGGGCGTGGCGTACCTGACCGTGTTTGCTTTCAGCAGCGAAAACTGGCGCCGTCCGGCGGAAGAAGTCTCCTTCCTGATGTCATTGTTCCTGAAGATGCTGGAACGCGAAGCGGAAAAGCTGCACCAGAACGATATACGCCTGAAAGTCATCGGCGATCGCAGCCGCTTTGACGACAAGCTCAGGCAGACCATGCAGGATGCCGAGCAGCTTACCGCAAACAATACCGGGATGACGCTGACCATCGCCGCGAACTATGGCGGACGCTGGGATGTGATGCGCGCGGTGAAACTGATGCTGCGCGACCATCCCGATCTGGCGCAGGACTTTCGCGAGGAAGACCTGCAGCCCTATCTTGCGATGAGCGACGCGCCCGAGCCGGACCTGTTCATACGCACCGGCGGCGAGCAGCGCGTCAGCAACTTCATGCTGTGGCAACTGGCTTATACCGAATTATATTTTACCGGCACGCTGTGGCCGGCCTTTGACCGCAACGAATTTGACAAGGCAATTGCCTGGTATCGGCAGCGGGAACGGCGTTTTGGCCGGACCAGCGAGCAACTGGCCGGCGAAACTGCCGAAAATCAGGAATACCGAAATCAGGAAAACAAGGGGGCAATGGATGGCTGACTCGAATATGGGTATTCAAGGCTGCAGGGCCGGGGGAATGCGCTGATGCTCAAGTCGAGAGTGATCACCGCGGTCATCCTGCTGGTGCTGTTTCTGCTGGCCTTGTTCGGTTTGCCCGAAGGCGGCTGGGCAGTGCTGGTTACCGTGGTCGTGATGCAGAGTGCGGCCGAATGGTCGCGTTTGTCCAGGTTCAGCCATGCAACCGCAAACCGGTTTTGGGGGCTGACGCTGGCGGTGATGCTGGGACTGGTCTGGCTCGATATGAATTACAGCCCTGCGCAGACTTTTGCGGTGCATGCCACGGTTTACAGCCTTTCCGCACTGCTGTGGCTGGTCGTCGTGCCGGCATGGCTGATCGCGGGCTGGAAGCTGGTGCTGCCTGCCTCCGGCACGTTGCAGGCGAAGCCGGCCGATAACGGCGGCAGGCAGGGAGAAGGCGTTCCCGCCCAGGATGCTATGCAACACCGTGTCATGCCTTCGGTGCTCATGGCGCTGATCGGCTGGACCGTGCTGATTCCGACCGGCCTTGCGATGATGGATCTGCGCCAGGGCCATCCGTGGTGGCTGCTGGGCATGATGGGTCTGGTCTGGGTGGCTGATATCTCCGCTTATTTCGCCGGTAGAAAGTTCGGCAAAATCAAACTCGCTCCGAGCATCAGTCCCGGCAAGACCTGGGAAGGCGTGGCCGGCGCAATGCTGGGCGTGTCGGTCTGTGTGTTGCTCGGATGGCTATTCGCGCCGTTCAAGATTCATATCGCGTTCCTGCCCACGCTGCTGATGGCTTCCTGGTGCTGGGTGGGGCTGGCGGTAACCGGCGATCTGTTCGAATCGCTGATCAAGCGCCAGGCGGGCGTCAAGGACAGCGGCGCGTTGCTGCCCGGACACGGGGGATTGCTGGATCGCATCGATGCGCTGACCTCGACGCTGCCGCTCGCCGCGCTGGCGATCCTGTTGCAGCATATCAGCTGAAGCCCGATGCATCCGGGCTTACTCCAGCACATTACCATGCAACATATTACGATTCTGGGTTCCACCGGCAGTATCGGCACCAGCACGCTGGACGTGGCGGCGCGCCATCCCGACAAGTTCCGGATCGTTGCGCTGACCGCGAACAGCCAGGTCGAACTGCTGTACAAACAGTGCCTGCAATTCAGGCCTGCCTATGCGGTGATGCTGGACGAGTCGGCCGCAATCAGGTTGCGCCGGATGGTGCGCGAAGCCGGGATCGGCACCGAGATATTGAGCGGGATCGCCGCACTGGAACAGGTTGCGGTATTGCCGGAAGTCGATGCGGTGATGGCGGCCATCGTCGGCGCGGCGGGTTTGCGGCCGACCCTGGCGGCGGCGCGTGCCGGCAAGAAAATCCTGCTGGCGAACAAGGAAACGCTGGTAATGTCCGGCAACATATTTATGGACGCGGTGCGCGGCAGCGGGGCGATGCTGTTGCCGATCGACAGCGAACACAACGCGATTTACCAGGCCCTGCCGCGCGGCTACGACGGCGACATGGCCGCCAACGGCGTGCGCCGCATCCTGCTGACCGCATCGGGCGGCCCGTTTCGCGACATCCCGCTGAACGGATTGCACGGCGTGACTCCAGAACAGGCGTGCGCGCATCCTAACTGGGTGATGGGCCGCAAGATTTCGGTGGATTCGGCAAGCATGATGAACAAGGGGCTGGAAGTGATCGAGGCGCACTGGCTGTTCAATGCGGATGCCGATCGCATCCAGGTGGTGATTCATCCGCAGAGCGTGATACATTCCCTGGTCGAATATGTGGACGGATCGGTGCTGGCGCAGCTCGGCAATCCGGACATGCGCACACCGATCGCTTATGGCCTGGCTTATCCGGAACGCATCGAAGCCGGTGTCGCGCCGCTGGACCTGTTCAAGGTTGCCACGATGGATTTTATCGCGCCGGATTTCGAGCGTTTCCCGTGCCTGGCACTGGCATACCAGGCGCTGCGCGCTTCCGGCACCGCGCCTGCGCTGCTTAACGCGGCCAATGAGGTCGCGGTGGCGGCATTTCTCGACGGACAGATTTCCTTTCTGGCGATTCCGGCCGTGATCGGAGCGGTGCTGGATAGTTTGCCCGTCGTTGCGGTCGAAAGCCTGGACGATGTGCTCGGCGCGGACGCCGAAGCGCGAATGGCGGCACGGCATCAAATTGACAGGATGAACAAATGATTACGCTATTGGCTTTTGTCGTTGCGATTGCGCTGCTGGTGGTGTTCCACGAATACGGGCACTACTGGATGGCGCGCCGCTGCGGTGTCAGGGTGCTGCGCTTTTCGATCGGCTTCGGCAAGGTCGTCTACAGCAAGCGCTTCGCGAACAGCGATACCGAATGGGTTATTTCGGCGATACCGCTGGGCGGCTACGTGAAGATGCTGGACGAGCGCGAGGAGGAAGTTGCGCCGCAGGACCTGCCCTATGCGTTCAACCGCAAACCGGTGCCGCAGCGCATCGCGATCGTGGCGGCCGGTCCGCTGGCCAATTTCCTGCTGGCGATACTGTTGTACTGGGGGCTGTTCGTGCACGGGGTGCCGGGGCTGAAGCCGATGCTGGGGGAGGTGCCTCAGGGCACGCCCGCCGCGGCCGCGCAGATGCAGGCGCGGGAAACCATCACCGGGATCAACGGCGTACCCGTACCGAGCTGGCAGGAATTGCACTGGATGCTGCTGGAGTCGGTGGTCCGGCAAAATCCGGACGAGGTGGATAACGGCAGGGTGAGGATTGAAGCGAAGACCGCCGGCGGTGAAACGGTCGAACACCAGCTGAATGTGAGCAGCCTGGGCGCGAAGGATCTGGATGGCGATTTCCTCGGCAAGCTCGGTCTGCAGCTCTATCAACCGGTCGTGCGGCCCGTGATCGGCAGCGTCGCCGAAGGCAGTGTCGCGCAGCATGCCGGCCTGCAACGCGGTGACCGCATTCTCTCCGCGAACGGTGTCGAGATGAAGAAATGGATGGATCTGGTCGAACTGATACGCGCCCATCCGTCACAGGCGGTGCGGCTCGAAGTCCAGCGCGGCGCAGCAACCCTGTCGGTCAGGGTGGTTCCGCAGGCGATCGAAGAATCCGGCAAGACCATCGGCCGGATCGGCGCGGGACCCGAAGTCGATGAAGCCGCCTGGAAGGCGATGCAGGTCGATGTCAGTTACAGCCCGCTGAAAGCGCTGACGCAATCGCTGCGCAAGACCTGGGAAACCTCCGCGATCAGCCTGGACATGATGGGCAAGATGGTGATGGGCGAGGTGTCGATGAAGAATATCAGCGGCCCGATCACGATCGCCGATTACGCCGGACAGTCCGCAAAAATGGGCGCGGTCGCCTATCTGAGCTTCCTTGCGCTGATCAGCATCAGCCTCGGCGTGCTGAATTTCTTGCCGATCCCGTTATTGGATGGCGGGCACTTGCTGTATTATGTCGTCGAAATGATAAAAGGCAGTCCGGTCTCTGAAATGTCCTGGGAGTTCGGTCAGAAGATAGGCATCGCGCTGCTGGGCACGCTGATGGTTTTTGCAATATATAACGATTTAAATCGATTTGTTTCAGGCTAAATAATGTACATAAATAAACTGGTGGGATTGATACTCCTGCTCTGTATCACGCGCGCCTGGGCAATCGAGCCGTTCACCGTAAAAGACATACGCGTCGAGGGGATACAGCGCACCGATCCGGGCGCGGTGTTCAGCTACCTGCCCGTCAAGGTCGGCGACACGATGGACAATGAGCAGGGCGCCGCGGCGATCCATGCCCTGTATGCCACCGGGTTCTTCAAGGATGTGCGGCTGAAAGTCGATCACGGGGTATTGATCGTGCAGGTCGTGGAACGGCCAACGATTGCCAGCATCGAGATCAACGGAACCAAGGAATTCCCCAAGAAACAGCTCATAGAAAGCATGAAGTTTGCGGGGCTTGCCGAGGCAAAAATTTTCGACAAGGGAGCGCTGGAAAAGGCGACCCAGGAACTGAAGCGCCAGTATATCGCGCGCGGGAAATACGACGTCAAGGTGACGTCCACCGTCACCGAATTGCCGCGCAACCGGGTCAGCATCGTGTTCAATGTGGTCGAAGGCGATGCTGCCAGGATCAAGGAAATCAACCTGATCGGCAATCACGTCTATCCGGAATCGCAGTTGCTCGACCTGATGAAACTGGGCACTCCCGGATGGTTTGCCTGGTTCAGCAGCAACGACCAGTATTCCAAACAGAAGCTGTCCGCCGACCTGGAAACACTGCGTTCGTACTACATGGACAACGGCTACCTGGAGTTCAATATCGATTCGACCCAGGTCTCGATCACGCCGGACAAGAAGGATATCTACATCACGATCAATCTGACCGAAGGCGCGAAATACACCGTTTCCGGCGTGAACGTGTCGGGCGATATGCTGATTCCGAAAGCCGAGATCGAGAAGCTCGTGGAGGTGAAGGCGGGGGATACCTTCTCGCGAAAGGCGATGAGCGAAACCAGCAAGAAAATCGGGGAACGCCTGGGCCAGGATGGCTACGCGTTTGCGAATGTGAATGCGATCCCGGAAATCGACAAGGTTAAACACCAGGTGGCATTCAATTTTGTGGTCGATCCGGGGCAGCGCGTGTATATCCGCCGCATCAATATTTCCGGCAACAGCAAGACCCGCGACGAGGTGATACGCCGCGAATTCCGGCAGACCGAAGGCGAGTGGTTCGATGTGGAGAAAATCAAGAAATCCAAACAGCGGGTCGACAAACTGGATTTCTTTTCCGAGGTCAATATCGAAACGCCGCCGGTGCAGGGCACGGCAGACCAGGTGGACGTGAACATGTCGGTCAAGGAAAAATCGACCGGCAGCATTTCGGTGGGTGCGGGCTTTTCGAGCGGAGAAGGCCTGATCCTGACCGGGAGTGTCTCACAGGCCAACTTCTTCGGCACCGGCAACTTCCTGTCCACCCAGATCAACACCGGGAAGATCAACCAGGTCTATTCGGTTTCTTACACCAATCCCTATTACACCGATGACGGAGTGAGCCGCGGTTTTGACGTGTACAAACGCAACCTCGATTCACAAAGCACTGCGGTCAGCCAGTATTCGTCGCATACCCTCGGAACGGGGGTGCGCTTCGGTGTGCCGATCAGCGAAAACCAGACCATCAGTTACGGACTGTCGGCGGAAAATACCGTGCTGGGACTGTTCTCGTCCAGTCCGACGCGCCTGATCCAGTATGTCAACGTTGCCGGGGCGAAGAGCAACAGTTTGCTCGGAACGATCGGCTGGGGAAGGGATAGCCTGGACAGCGCGATCTATACCACCTCGGGGTCGGTGCAGCGCGCGACTGCGGAAGTATCGCTGCCGGTGTTCAACCTGCGCTACTACAAGCTCGATTACCTGCAGCAATGGTTTCATCCGTTGGGTGACGATCTGACCCTGATGCTGCACGGCGAGGCCGGCATTGCGGGCGGATACGGCGGCGAGGATTTGCCGTTCTTCAAGAATTTCTACGCGGGCGGCCCGGGTTCGGTGCGCGGCTATGATTCGAATTCCCTGGGTCCGCGCGATTCGACCGATCAGGTTTTGGGCGGCCCGCGCAGGGTGCTCGCCGGCGCCGAGGTTTTGATGCCGTTCCCGGGAATGGGCAAGGAACGTTCCGTGCGCCTGAGCGGTTTTATCGACGGCGGTGCGGTCTACGGTCCCGGCGACCTGCCGGGCAGTGCCGGAATGCGCTATTCTGCCGGCGTGGCCTTCACCTGGATTTCACCGGTAGGGCCGCTCAAATTCAGTTATGCTTTGCCTATCAACAAGCAGCCGCAGGACAGACTGCAGAAATTCCAGTTTACGCTGGGATCGGTGTTCTGATCATCCGGGCGGACATCGCTGCCCGGCACGGGCAGTCTTGTAAGGCAACATTCGCAACGCGTTTGCGCTGTTGAAACGGCCGATGACATGGCCGGGCGATATGCCGCTTGATAGCATGAATTTGAGGCTGACGCAGCCCGCTTATCCGGGCGGTTTACATGATGGGGAGAGATGGCAATGAAGACATTGATCAGGACGGTTATGTTGGCCCTGTTGCTGAGCGCCGGTATGGCGCTGGCCGGGGACTTCAAGGTGGGGGTGGTGGATACCGAGCGCGTGTTGCGCGAATCCGCGCCGGCGATGAAGGCGGAGAGCAAGATCGAACAGGAATTCTCCGGACGCGACCAGGCAATCAAGAAGCTGATGAAGCAGGCAAAGGATCTGCAGGCCACGCTCGACAATGACAGCGGCAAACTTTCGGATACCGATCGCCGCAACAAGGAACGCGAACTGACCGCGATGAATGCGGACCTGCAACGCATGCAGCGCGAATTTCGCGAGGACCTTAACCTGCGCAAGAACGAAGAGCTGGCCATCGTGCTGGAGCAGGCGAACAAGGCAATCCAGTCGATTGCCGAGAGCGAGAAGTACGACCTGATACTGCAGGAGGCGGTTTACCGCAATCCGAAAATCGACATTACCGACAAGGTGATCAAGAAACTTGCCGACACCAAACCGGACAGCAAGGATGACAACCGTTCCGGAAAATAATCCGGGCGCGCCGATGACCGTCAGCTACCGATTATCCGAAATTGCCGAACGCCTGGGCGGACGGGTGCTGGGCCGGGCCGAGACGCGCGTCTGCCAGGTTGCAACACTGGAAGCCGCCGGCCCCGACCATATCAGTTTCCTGACCAACAGCAAGTATCGCGCGCAACTGGACCTCACCCGGGCCGGCGCGGTCATCCTTGGCGAAGCCGATGCGGAAGCCACCGGTTTGCCGCGCATCATCTCGGACAACCCGTACGCTTACTTTGCCAGGGTTTCGGCGTTGCTGAATCCCTTGCCGGAAGTGAAACCGGGCATCGATCCCGGCGCGTTCATCGGCACTGGCGCAAAGATAGACGCGAGCGCCAGCATTGCCGCAACCGCGGTAATCGGCGCGGGGGCAACGATAGGCGCGCACAGCGTGATCGGCTCGGGTTGCCATATCGGTGAGAATGCGGTTGTCGGCTTCAATGCGCGGCTTTATCCGGGCGTGGTGGTGTACCACGGCTGCGTGATCGGCGATAACCTGATTGCGCACGCCGGCGCGGTGATCGGCTCGGACGGATTCGGGCACGCGCTGGACCAGGGACGCTGGGTCAAGATTCCGCAAATCGGGCGGGTAGTCATCGGCAACGATGTCGAGATCGGTGCGAACACCACCATAGACCGGGGTGCGCTGGACGATACCGTGATCGAGGATGGCGTGAAGCTGGACAACCAGATTCAGGTTGCGCATAACGTGCGCATCGGCGCGCATACCGCGATCGCCGCGTGCGTCGGCATTGCGGGCAGCACGACCATCGGGAAATATTGCCAGATCGGCGGCAGTGCCGGGATACTCGGGCATTTGCAGATTGCGGATCATGTGGAGATCGCGGCATTCACCCTGATCGGCAAGTCGATCCGCGAACCGGGTGCGTACGCGGCGATTTTCCCGTTCTCCAAGGTTGGCGACTGGCGCAGGAATTCGGTGCATCTGCGCCATCTCGACGACCTGGTGAAACGCGTCAGGAGTCTGGAACAGGAAATTGAAAACATCCGCCCGAAACATCCGGACGGGCAACAATAAAGGGACTGATTGATGAGCACGCAGATGGACATACACGAAATTCTCGAACTATTGCCGCACCGTTACCCGTTCCTGCTTATAGACCGGGTTACGGCGATGGAACCGGACAAAAGCATCATCGCGCTGAAAAACGTGACGATCAACGAACCGTTTTTTCCGGGGCACTACCCGCACCATCCGGTAATGCCGGGCGTGCTGATCATCGAGGCGATGGCGCAGGCCGCCGCATTGCTGTCGTTCAAATCGATGGGTGCGGGCGCGAATGAAAAATCGGTGTATTACTTTGCCGGCATCGACGGCGCGCGCTTCAAGCGCCCGATCAGCCCGGGCGACCAGATGGTCATCAAGGTGTCGCTGATCCGCAGCATGCGCGGCCTGTTCAAATTCAGCGGGGTCGTCGAAGTGGACGGCATGCTGGCCGCCGAGGCGGAGCTGATGTGCACGGTCAAAGCAGTCCCGTAATGCGCCATTCCACCGCAATCATCCACCCCGACGCCAGGCTGGACGACGATGTCGAGGTCGGCGCGTATACGGTGATCGGCGCGCACGTCGAGGTTGGCGCCGGAACCTGGATCGGGCCGCATGTCGTGCTCGAGGGGCACACGCGCATCGGCAAGGGCAACCGCATCTTCCAGTTCTGCTCGGTGGGTGCGATTCCACAGGACAAGAAATATGCCGGCGAGCCGACGCGCCTTGAGATCGGCGACAACAATACGATACGCGAGTTTTGCACGCTGAATACCGGGACGGCGCAGGATGCCGGCGTCACGCGCATCGGCAGCGACAACTGGATCATGGCTTACGTGCACGTCGCGCACGATTGCCAGATTGGCAGCCACACCATCATGGCGAACGGCGCAACGCTGGGTGGCCACGTGCATGTGGGCGACTGGGCGTTTCTCGGCGGGCTGTCCGGCATACACCAGTTCGTGCGTATCGGCGCGCACGCAATGACCGGTTTCCAGACACGCTTGTCGCAGGATCTGCCGCCCTATGTGACCGCTGCCGACAATCCGGCCGTGGCGCACGGCATCAATTCGGAAGGCCTGAAGCGGCGCGGATTTACCGGCGAGTCCATAATCGCGATCAAGCGCGCATACAAGACACTGTATCGTTCCGGGCTGAGCCTGGACGATGCCAGGGCTGCGCTTCAGGAACAGGCGAAGGAACATGCCGAAGTCCAGGCCTTGGCCGATTTTCTTTCCGCTGCAACGCGCGGCATCATTCGCTGATCCGGTTTTGCCATGACAAAAAAAATTGTGATCGGCATGGTCGCGGGCGAAGCGTCGGGCGACCTGCTCGGCAGCCACCTGATCGAGGCGCTGCAGGAATCCAGGCCGGATTTGAAGTTTATCGGCATCGGCGGACCCAGGATGAAATCCGCGGGCATGGAAATCCTGTTTCCGATGGAAAAGCTTGCGGTGAACGGCTACGTCGAGGCGCTGCGCCACTACATCGAGATCGCCGGCATACGGCGCAAAATGCGCGCCTATTTTCTGAAAAATCGCCCCGATGTTTTCATCGCGATCGACGCGCCGGATTTCAACCTCGATCTCGAGCTTGCGCTGAGGCAGCGCGGCATCACCACCATCCATTACGTCAGTCCTTCGATATGGGCTTGGCGCGGCGAGCGCATCCACAAGATCAAGCGCGCGGTTTCGCACATGCTCGCGTTGTTTCCTCACGAGCCCGAAATCTACCGGCAGGCCGGCGTGCCGGTGGATTTCGTCGGGCATCCGCTGGCCGATATGCTGCCTGTCCGGCCGAATCGTGCCGAGATGCGCGATACGATGCGTATCCCGTTAAATGCGAAAGTGTTCGCGTTTCTTCCCGGCAGCCGCCAGAGCGAGGTCAGAAATCTCGCGCAGACTTATATCCGGACCGCCAGGCTGATCCAGCAGAAATTTCCGGACGCGCGTTTCCTGGTGCCGCTGGCCAGCCGCCAGACCCGGACCATTTTCGAGCAGGCGCAGCATGAATGCGAGGCGCACGATTTGAGGATCACCATGCTGTTCGGCCATGCGCAGGATGCGATGATCGCCGCGGACGTCGTGCTGGTCGCATCGGGAACCGCGACGCTGGAAGCAGCCCTGCTCAAGCGGCCGATGGTGATTACCTATCGCCTGCCGGCATTTTCCTGGTGGCTCATGAAGCGCAAGGGCTACCTGCCGTATTACGGTCTGCCGAATATATTGTGCGGGCGCTTCGTTGTGCCGGAACTGATGCAGGACGATGCGACCCCCGAAAACCTCGCCCAGGCGCTGCTCAACCTGGTCAATGATGAGAATAGCGTGGCGCAGCTGGAACAGACCTTTACCGAACTGCACCTGGCGCTGCGCCAGAACACCGCGCAGAAGGCGGCCGGGGCCATCCTGCCGTATCTGAAAGATTGACCGGAATTCCATCAACAGGCTGCACTGAGGGGACTTGTTCGGTGCACTTCATCCGGTTACGCTGTGGTCTCGGTGAAGCTGCCAGCCATTCGAACAGGCGAGCAGGCAACGCTCACCAAGCCGCCGGTTTTGGGTACTCCGTGCTGATAGGCATACGGACAGGATGACAGCAACCTTACTTATTTGCGGGGTCGATGAAGCCGGACGGGGCCCGCTGGCCGGTCCGGTCAGCGCGGCCGCCGTGATACTCGATCCGAAAAAACCGATTACCGGCCTGGCGGATTCGAAAAAGCTGAGCGAAGCACAGCGCGACCGGCTTGCTCCGCTGATTCGGGAGCGTGCACTGGCCTGGGCCGTAGCCTATGCCGAAGTCGACGAGATCGACCGGCTCAACATTTTGCAGGCCACGCTGCTCGCGATGCGCCGTGCGGTGCTGGCCTTGCCGGTCAGGCCGCAGCAAATGCTGGTGGACGGCCTGTATTGCCCGGACACCGGTATTCCCGGTACCGCCATCGTGCGGGGCGATAGCAGGATTGCCGCAATTTCCGCCGCTTCGATTCTGGCGAAGACTGCCCGCGATGCGCTGATGCTGGAATTGCATGCAGCCTATCCGCACTACGGATTCGCCAGCCACAAGGGCTATCCCACCGCGGTACATCTGGCCGCGCTGCGCGAACATGGCGTGTCGGCCGTGCATCGCAGGAGTTTCAGGCCGGTGCGTGAACTGCTGATATCCGGCGAAGCGCAGGAGTAGGGAAAATCGCCGTTTTCGGGTATCGTAACGGCCATTCAATCAACCAACCTCGCCGGATAGATATCATGACCCTGTTCAAACTGATCCACCTGCTTGCCGTCCTGATCTGGGTGGGCGGCATGTTCTTTGCGTATGTGGTGCTCCGGCCGGCTGCGGTCGAGGTACTGGAACCCCCGCAGCGGCTGCGCTTGTGGAACACGGTATTCCGCCGCTTCTTCGTCTGGGTGTGGGGGGCGGTCGCCGCGCTGCTGGTCAGCGGTTTGTATCTGGTCGATCTGTTAGGCGGCATGGCGCACGTGGGAATGCATATCCACATCATGCTGACGATCGGACTGGTGATGATGGCGATCTTCGGCTATGTGTTCTTTTCCTGCTATGTGCCGTTCAGCCTGAATGTATCGAAACAGCGCTGGAAAGAGGCGGGAGATCTGCTGGGGAAAATACGCAAGCTGATTGCGGTCAATCTGGCACTGGGGGTGCTGACCGTTTGCGTGGCGGTGCTTGGCGTGGGTTGGGCCTGATCCGGTCGCGCTGCTGCCGGCGAAGCACTCCGGGATGAACCGTAAAGTGCGTTCGATTCCTGAAAATCGGTCTGGAGAATGAGGCTATGGACGAAATGAACCCGGTTGCCCAATTCAAGGCGCGTCTCAATAACGACCTCGACGATATCGATGCCGCGATCGCGCTGGGAAACTTCTACTACGACCAGGGTGATGCCGGACAATCGATCATCTATTATCGCCGTGCGCTGGACATCAATCCCGATTTGGCGAGTGTGAGGACCGATATGGGCACGATGTACTGGCGAAATGGCGATGTCAGCCTGGCAGAGCAGGCGTTTCGCGGTGCCATCGCCTGCGATCCGGGTTTCGGCCATGCTTATCTGGATCTGGGCCTGTTGTTGCATCGTGCCAGAAACAATGTGAGGGAGGCGCGTGCGGTCTGGCAGAAACTGCTGGAGATTGATCCCGAAAATGTTGTGTCGACCCGGGCCCGGGAATTGCTTCAGGAGACCGGCGCGCAGGTCGATTAGACCGGATCAGCCTTCCCGGACAGAATTATTTTCCTTCGCCCAGCTCCAGCCTGCGCAGATAGTGGCAGGTGTATCCGCCAGGATGCTTGACCAGATACTTCTGATGGTATTCCTCGGCGCGCCAGAACTCACGGAACGGCGCCACCTCGGTCACTATCTTGGCGCCCCATTCGCCTGAAGCGTCCACGCTGCGGATGACTTCCTCCGCAACCTGTTTCTGATCCCCGTCCAGGTAAAAGATCGCCGAGCGGTAGGACGTGCCGACGTCATTTCCCTGGCGGTTCTTCGTAGTGGGGTTGTGCATTCGGAAGAACTCGAACAGCAGGTGGCGTAAGCCGAGCTGTTGCGGATCGAACACGACCTTCAACGCTTCCGCATGTCCGTTGTGCCTTTCATAGGTTGCGTTTGACACATCCCCGCCGGTATAGCCGACCTCAGTGTCCAGCACGCCGGGGATTTTGCGCACCAGTTCTTCCATGCCCCAGAAACAGCCGCCGGCCAGATAGGCGGTTTGCGATTTGACGAGCTCATTCATAGTTACTCCTAACGGCGTTCTTTTTTCATCGCCCGCGCGGCCTCGCGCTTCGAGTCTTATACCTTCTCGGTTGTCCGTATGCGGCTACGGCCGCCCGCTTGGCGGGCTTAACATGCGCAAGCGCATATCAGTCTGCACCGCAGGAGCGCGATTTACTACCTGCGTTCCTTCTTCATGGCCTGTGCAGCTTCACGCTTGGAATCCTTTTCCTTTTCGGTAGCGCGCTTGTGGTTTCGGCCGATCGCGTTGCGACCTTAACATTCGCTTTGCTCATGTTAGCCTACGCCGTAAACGGGCAATCTTTCAACGCCGTTCTTTTTTCATAGCCAGCGCGGCTTCACGCTTCGAGTCCTTTTCCTTCTCGGTTGCCCGTTTATCATGCTGTTTTTTGCCTTTTGCGAGACCGATTTCCAGTTTGACGCGGCCTTTCTTGTAGTGCATGTCCAGCGGCATCAGCGTATAACCGGCACGCTGCACCTTGCCGATGATCCTGTCAATTTCCAGCTTGTGCAGCAACAGCTTGCGGGTGCGCACCGGATCGGGATGGATGTGCGTGGAGGCATTCAGCAACGGGCTGATGTGCGAACCGAACAGGTACAGTTCGCCGTTCTTCACGGTGACATAGGCTTCTTTCAGCTGCGCACGCCCGGCACGAATGGCCTTGACTTCCCAGCCTTCCAGCATGATGCCTGCCTCGTATTTATCCTCGATGAAGTATTCGTGATAGGCCTTTTTGTTCTGGATAATGCTCATATAAGGTGAGTTTTGCGGTGTGTTAGGCTATTCTACCAGCCTTTGGAATGACGGCCCTGATTGGCGCTTTGGTTTGGCTATGGCTTTGGTGGAGAAAACGGTATTGGTGGCGCACAGCGCCGAGCAGATGTTCAATCTGGTGGATCGCGTGGCGGATTACCCGGGTTTCCTGCCGTGGTGCGGCGGGGCCAGCGTGACCGAACTGGATGACACGACGGTGCATGCCACGGTGCACATCGATTACCACCATATCAAACAGAGCTTTACCACCGAAAATGTGCGCCGGCCGCCGCACCAGATCGACATGACCCTGCAGCGCGGTCCGTTCCGGCATCTGGACGGTAACTGGCAATTTATCCCATTGAGCGACTCAGCCTGTAAAATAGTGTTTTCCCTGCACTATGAGTTTTCCAGCCGTTTGCTGGAAAAAATGGTCGGCCCGGTGTTTCATTACATTGCAAACAGTTTCGTGGATGCTTTCATCCAGCGAGCAGATAAGGTTTATTCGGACAGATGAGCGACGAGATCAATATCGAAGTGGTATACGCGCTGGCCGACGGGCAGACGCTGCTAAGACAGCCGGTTCCGCCGGGCACCACGGTGGCGGAAGCGGTCCGGCTCAGCGGGATGCTGCAGAAATATCCCGGGATTGACCTGTCGGTCAACAAGCTGGGTATATTCGGCAAGCTCACCAAGGCCGATGCGGTGGTGCGCGACAGGGATCGCATCGAGATTTACCGCCCGTTGATTGCCGACCCCAAGGAAGTGCGCCGCAAACGCGCAGAACAGGGCAAAGTCATGAAAAAAGGCGGCGGCGATGCCTGATACCCTTAGTAATCGTTACGAGCTAGCCGCGGCGCGAGGAGCCGCGGAGCGAATGACGAGACATACCGCGGTTGGTAGACGAGGAGCGAGCGAGCACGCGACAACGCGGCACGGCTGCGCAGTAGATTAATGAGGGTATCAGGTGCTTGATTACGATCTCCATTGCCATTCCAACATTTCCGACGGCACCCTTGCGCCCGCGGAACTGGTGGGACGCGCTGCCGGGCGCGGCGTGAAAGTGATGGCGCTGACCGATCACGATGATGTGGACGGACTGGATGAGGCGCGTGCCACCGCGGCCCGTCACGGCATCACCTTCGTCAACGGCGTCGAAGTGTCCGTGTCGTGGCGCACTCACACACTGCACATCGTCGGATTGAACATCGCTCCGGACTATGCTCCGCTGGTCGAGGGCTTGCGCGTCGTGCGCAGCGGGCGCGGCGAGCGTGCCCGGAAAATGTCCGAAGCGCTGGCCAGGGCGGGTATAAGCGGTGCGCTGGAAGGCGCATATCAATTTGCCAACAACCCCAACATGATCAGCCGCACCCATTTTGCGCGCTACCTGGTCGAATCCGGTCTTTGCAAGGACGTGAAAAGCGTTTTCAACCGTTACCTGGTGAAAGGCAAGCCGGGTTACGTGCCCCATAAATGGGCCGATCTGGCTGACGCGGTCGAATGGATACGCGGCAGCGGCGGCGTGGCAGTGCTTGCCCATCCCGGCCGCTATATGTCGGGGCGCGTCGGCATGGGCAGGAAAACCATGCTTGAATTGCTGGCCGAGTTCGTCGATTTGGGCGGGCAGGGCATCGAAGTCGTGACCGGCAGCCACACCCCGGAACAGTATGCCGAGTTTGCGCGTTATGCCGACGAATTCAAGCTGCTCGCCTCGTGCGGTTCGGATTTCCACGGCCCGGGCGAGAGCTATCGCGACATGGGCCGGCTGCCGGACTTTCCGCTGGGCTGCCGCCCGGTCTGGCAGGCGTGGGAAAATAACGGGTCGGTGAAAGGGGCCTGATGTCCCAGTTCTTTACCATACATCCCGATAATCCCAACCCGCGTCTAATCCGCCAGGCCGCCGAACTGCTTCGCGAAGGCGGTATTGTGGTGTACCCCACCGATTCCAGTTATGCACTGGGCTGCCATCTCGACGACAAGAATGCGGTCACGCGCATAAGACAAATACGCGGCCTGGACGAGCAGCACAACATGACCCTGATGTGCCGCGACCTGTCGGAAATCTCACGCTACGCCCAGGTGGACAACGCAAAATTCCGCCTGCTGAAAAGCAACACGCCGGGCAGCTATACTTTCATCCTGAAGGCGACCAAGGAAGTGCCGAAACGCCTGCAGCACCCCAAACGCAGCACGATCGGGATCCGGGTTCCCGATCATCGGGTGGCGCTTGCGTTGCTGGAAGAGCTGGGCGAGCCGATGTGCAGTTCCACGCTGATCCTGCCGGATGAAGCCGGATCGCAGAATGATGCAATACCGCTGAATGATGCCGGGCGAATACGCGACATCCTCGAGAAGCGGGTTGATCTGGTTATCGACGGCGGAGCGGTGGGGATGGACTTTACCACGGTGATCGATTTGACCGGCGACGTGCCGGTGCTGGTGCGCCGCGGCAAGGGCAATATCGCCCCGTTTGGAATCGAAGATTGATGAAACTGACAGGAACCCGATGCAAATAGAACAACTGATACAGACTGTGGCCATTGGGGCCATTCCGGTGCTGTTCGCCATTACCCTGCACGAAGCGGCGCATGGCTACGTGGCGCGGCATTTCGGCGACATGACCGCCGACAAGGCGGGACGCATCAGCCTCAATCCGCTGCATCATATCGATCCATTCGGCACGATATTGCTGCCGTTGCTTACCCTTTGGATGGGCGGTATTCTTTTCGGCTGGGCCAAGCCGGTGCCCGTGAATTTCGCCGCTCTGCGCAATCCCAAGAAGGATATGCTGTGGGTCGCAATCGCGGGACCGGCTTCAAATCTGGTCATGGCAATGGGTTGGGCATTGATCTACAAGACGGGGATGATGTTTCCGGAAAATTATTTTGCGGGACCGTTACTTGGAATGTCACAGATCGGGATTCAAATCAATGTGGTATTGATGGTGCTGAACCTGTTGCCGCTGCCGCCGCTGGACGGCGGACGCGTTGCGGTCAGCCTGTTGCCGCATCGCCAGGCATTCCAGCTGGCGAAGGTGGAACCCTACGGCATGTTCATCCTGATCATTCTCGCGGTCACGCCGGTTTTGAGTCTGATACTCTTGCCGCTGGTGAACCTGGTGTTTAAATTTATTTTGCTGATATTTGGGATTTAATCATGTTTGCTGAACGTGTGCTATCGGGTATGCGACCCACCGGAAGTCTGCATCTTGGGCATTACCACGGGGTGCTGAAAAACTGGGTGGAGATGCAGAACGAATATGAATGCCTGTTCTTCGTGGCCGACTGGCACGCGCTGACCACGCATTACGATACGCCGCATGTAATCGAGCAAAGCGTCTGGGACATGGTGGTCGACTGGCTGGCTGCCGGCGTGAATCCGGCGCGCGCCACGCTGTTCATCCAGTCCCGGGTGCCGGAGCATGCCGAGCTGCATCTGCTGCTGTCGATGATCACCCCGCTGGGATGGCTCGAGCGCGTGCCGACCTACAAGGACCAGCAGGAAAAGCTTGCTGAAAAGGACCTGAGCACATATGGTTTTCTGGGCTATCCGCTGCTGCAAAGCGCGGACATCCTGATCTACCGCGCGACCCAGGTGCCGGTGGGCGAAGACCAGGTGCCGCATATCGAATTCACCCGCGAGATCGCGCGCCGCTTCAACCACATCTATGGCCGCGAGGCGGGTTTCGAAGAGAAAGCCGAAGCCGCGGCAAAAAAGCTCGGCAGCAAAAAAGCCAAGTTGTACCACGAGCTGCGTACCCGCTTTCAGGAGCAGGGCGACAACGAGGCCATCGAATCGGCCAAGGCGCTGCTGGACGAGCAGCAGAGTCTGAGTCTTGGCGACCGCGAGCGGCTGTTCGGCTATCTGGAAGGCGGCGGCAAGATGATCCTGTCCGAGCCGCGGGCGATGCTCACTGCCGCCGCGAAGATGCCCGGGCTGGACGGACAGAAGATGTCCAAGTCTTATAACAACACCATTTCCCTGCGCGAGGATGAAGCCAGCGTGGACAGGAAGATCCGCACCATGCCCACCGACCCGGCGCGCATCCGCCGCAGCGACGCGGGGGATCCGGACAAGTGTCCGGTCTGGCCGCTGCACCTGGTTTATTCGAACGAGCAGACCCGGGACTGGGTGATGAAGGGCTGCAAGAGCGCGGGGATAGGCTGCATCGAGTGCAAACAGCCGCTGATCGCCGCGGTGCTGGGAGAGCAACGCCCGATGCGCGAACGCGCGCAGCAGTATCTGGACGATCCTGCGCTGGTGCGCAACATCATCGCGGACGGCTGCGAGAAGGCGCGCAAGCTGGCTGCGGAAACCATGCGCGACGTGCGCGAGGCAATGGGGCTGGGCTACAGCTGAGCGACGATGACGGCCATTGATGAAGACAACAAGATGATAATTGCGCCTGTGCAGCAGGTTCCGGTTGCGCACATCCACGGCGAACCGCTGCTGGAAATGCCGCAGGATTTGTACATTCCGCCGGACGCGCTGGAACTGGTGCTGGAAACCTTCCAGGGGCCGCTGGACCTGCTGCTGTACCTGATCCGCAAGCACAACCTCGACGTGCTGGACATCCCGATGGCGGAACTGACCCGCCAGTATATCGGCTACATCGAGATGATGCAGCGGCACCGGCTGGAGCTGGCGGCCGATTATCTGCTGATGGCGGCGGTGCTGATCGAGATCAAGTCGCGCATGCTGTTGCCGCGTCCGGCCAGGGTCGGCGAGGAAGGCGAGGAAGATCCGCGCGCCGAACTGATGCGCCGCCTGCTCGAATACGAGCAGATGAAGCTGGCCGCGCAAAAGCTCAACGAACTGCCGCAGGCAGGGCGCGATTTCGAGATCGTCCAGGTGCTGATCGAAAATACCGTGCGCGAGCGGCTGCCCGAAGTCAGCGTGGAAGACCTGCGGCTGGCGTGGCTGGGCTTGCTGGCACGCGCCAGGGTGAACACGCATCACAAGGTGCGGCGCGAGCAGCTTTCGGTGCGCGAACAGATGACGCATATCCTGCGCTGCCTGCACGGCGGGGAATTCGTCGAGTTCGGCAGCCTGTTCGATACGGAAGGCGGATTGCCGAAACTGGTGGTCACGTTTATTGCCATCCTGGAACTGGCCAAGGAATACCTGGTTGAAATCCAGCAAAGTGAAACATTGGGGAACATCTATGTCCGAACAAGCCGAGCCATTACCGCCGAGTGAATCAGCCGCGCCGCCAGAAGTGACGCCAGAAGTGACGCCAGGCGTGCCGCCGGATACCGAGCTGCTCAAACGCGTGCTGGAGACCGCACTGCTGACCGCGACCGAACCGCTGCCGGCTGCGGAGCTGAAAAAGCTCAGCGATGCGCCGATCGACAACCGCCAGATCGAGGCACTGCTCGAAGAGCTCGCGCAATCCTGGCAGGATCGCGGCGTGGAGCTGGGCCGCGTCGCGAGCGGATGGCGGTTCAGGGCCAGACCGGAAATGCAGCCGTATCTGGACCGGCTCAATCCGCAAAAAACGCCGCGTTATTCGCGCGCGGTGCTTGAAACGCTCGCCATCATTGCGTACCACCAACCCGTCACGCGCGGCGACATCGAGGAGATACGCGGTGTCGCGGTTTCCCCGCAGGTTCTCAAGACACTGGAAACGCGGGGCTGGGTCGAAGTGGTCGGCACCCGCGATACCCCGGGAAAGCCCGAATTGTTTGCCACCACCAGCCAGCTGCTGGACGATCTCAATCTGCGCGCACTGCAGGAACTGCCTTCGCTGCAGGAAATCGGCGCGTTGCTGGAGCAGGATAGCGTTGCCCCGGCTTGACGGCAGGATGGGAATGAAGTCGATCCGATCCCGCGACAATCCGTTCTTCAAGGAACTTTCCAGGCTTTCCGCTTCCGCCCGGCAGCGCAGGAAATCCGCGCAGACGCTGCTGGACGGCGCGCATCTGCTCGAGGCATACCTGGATTGCGGCAAGCAACCGCAGCACATCCTGCTGAATGCGGCGGCAATGCACGACGCCGAGATTGCCGGATTGCTGCAACGCATCGACGGCGTGCCGGTCACTTTGCTGAACGACGCGCTGTTTGCCGGGCTCAGCGAACTGAAATCACCCAGCGGGATACTGGCCATGATCGAAATTTACCGTCCGGACGCGACGGTCACGCAAAGCCGGTTTGCGTTGCTGCTGGAGGATGTCCAGGACCCGGGCAATCTCGGCTCGATGCTGCGCTCCGCGGCGGCAGCGGGATGCGATGCGGTGTTCCTGTCGCAGGCCTGCGCCGACGCATGGTCGCCGAAGGTGCTGCGCGCCGCTATGGGCGGCCATTTCGTTCTGGACATCCATGAAGAAGCCGACTTGCCCGATATTTCCGCGAGGTTCAACGGCGCGACTTTTGCCGCGACCCTGCAGGCACGCGACAGCCTGTATGCCCACGACCTAACCGGGAATGTCGCTTTTGTGCTCGGTAACGAAGGTGCCGGGCTGTCTGCGCATCTGGTGGATGCGGCGCATCACGCGATCCGGATTCCGATGCCGGGCAAGGTGGAGTCGCTCAATGCTGCGGCTGCTGCGGCGGTTTGCCTGTTCGAGGCTGCGCGCCAGCGTCTGGTGAACCGCTAGCGCTTCAGTCCGGCCTGGAACAGGATGGTGGTCGCGATTTCTTCCACCGACATGCTGGTCACATCGAGGCAGGTTACGCCGGACTGGCGCATCAGGCTCTCCGCCTGCTGTATTTCAAAGCGGCAATTGTCCAGGGCAGCGTAGCGGCTGTTCGGCGATCTTTCCGAGCGTATCTGCTGCAGCCGTTCCGGCTGTATGGTCAATCCGAAAATCTTGCTTTTAAGCGCCTTCAGCGCGGGCGGCAGGGTGTTCGAGGAAAAATCCTCGGCCACCAGCGGATAGTTTGCGGCATACACCCCGAACTGCAGCGCAAGATACAGCGATGTCGGTGTCTTGCCGCACCGCGATACGCCGACCAGGATCACATCGGCGCTGTGCAATTCCTTGGAAATTCCCCCGTCGTCATGGTTCAGCGCGTAATTCACCGCATCCATCCGGGCGCTGTAATTGGCGCCCGCCGCATGTGACCGGCCAACGGCATGGGAGGACAGTTGCCCGAGTTCCGTTTCCATCGGCACGATGAACATTTCGAACAGGTCGAGGATCAGCGCATCGCTCTGTTCGATGATGTTGAGCACCGCCGGCAGGGTGAGCGTGCTGAACACGATGGGGCGCTGGCCGTCCTTCATTGCCGTCTCGTTGATCCGGGCTACGGCATCGCGCGCTTTTTCCACCGAATCCAGGAAAGGTATCGTGATCTTGTCGAAAATGATGCCCTCGAACTGGCTCAGCAGACTGCGCCCCAGACTTTCCGCGGTGAGGCCGGTGCGATCCGAGATGAAAAAAGCGCTGCGTCGTTTGCTCATCGCGTCACCTCTGGGTAATTTGGTTTATGATGGAAGGCAAAACAAGTCGAATGGGAAGCAATATGAAACAGTATATCGCCAGCTTTACTTCTTTGCGCATGACTGATGTGGGCAGCGTTGGTGGCAAGAACGCGTCGCTCGGTGAAATGATCAGCCAGCTTGCCGATCTCGGCGTGCGCGTTCCCGGCGGTTTCGCGACGACAGCGGATGCGTACCGCGATTTTCTCGCGCAAAGCGGACTCGATACACGCATACAAGGTCTGCTGGATACCCTCGATATCGAAGATGTCACCGCGCTTGCGAAAGCCGGACAGCAGATACGTCTATGGATAACCGGGACGCCCTTCCCGGCACAACTCGACAGGGAAATACGCGAAGCATACGAAAAGCTGCAGGCACAAGCGGGCGCCGAAGCGACCTGGGCGGTGCGCTCTTCCGCGACCGCCGAGGACCTGCCCGACGCGTCCTTCGCGGGACAGCAGGAAACCTTCCTGAACATCCAGGGCTCAGACAATGTGCTGCACGCGATCAAGGAAGTGTTTGCGTCGTTGTACAACGACCGCGCCATCGCGTACCGCGTGCACCAGGGGTTTGCACATCACGATGTTGCGTTGTCGGCAGGCGTGCAGCGCATGGTGCGCAGCGATATGGGCTCCAGCGGCGTGATGTTCACGCTGGATACCGAATCCGGTTTCGACCGGGTGGTATTCATCACCGCATCGTATGGCCTGGGCGAGACCGTGGTGCAGGGCGCCGTGAATCCGGACGAGTTCTACGTATACAAAACCGCGCTGAAGGCAGGCAAACGCGCGGTCATCCGCCGCAATCTCGGTGCCAAGGCGATCAAGATGGAATTCGATACCGCACGCCAGGCCGGCCGATCGGTGCGCACGGTGGAAGTGCCGACGGCGATGCGGGGCCGTTATTCGATCAGCGACGCCGAAGCCGAAGAACTGGGGCGCTATGCGCTTATCATCGAGCAGCATTATGGCCGCGCAATGGACATCGAATGGGGCAAGGATGGTGTCGACGGCAAGCTCTATATCCTGCAGGCGCGGCCGGAAACGGTGCGGGCAAATGACAAGCTGGAGACGTTGCGCCGATACCGGATCAAACAGGCCGGAACCGTTCGGATCAGCGGTCGCGCGATCGGCCAGCGCATCGGCAGCGGCAAGGTTTGCCTGATCGCGCATGCAAGCGAAATGAGCAAGGTGCAGACGGGCGACGTGCTGGTCACCGACATGACCGATCCCGACTGGGAGCCGATCATGAAGCGCGCGTCGGCAATCGTCACCAATCGCGGCGGGCGCACCTGCCATGCGGCGATAATCGCGCGCGAACTGGGCATTCCGGCCGTTGTTGGCTGCGGCGATGCGACCGAGTTGCTCAAACAGGGCGAAGTAGTCACCGTGTCGTGCGCCGAAGGCGACGTCGGCAAGGTGTACGAGGGGAAGATCGATTTCGAAGTGATCGATCTTGCGCTGGACAAGATGCCCGTGCCGCCGGTCAAGATTTCGATGAACGTCGGCAATCCGGAACTGGCGTTCGAGTTTTGCCGCTTGCCCAATGCCGGCATCGGGCTGGCACGGCTGGAGTTCATCATCGCGCGCATGATCGGCATCCATCCCAAGGCCGTACTGAACTATCCCAACCTGCCGGAAAACCTGAAAGCGCAAGTGGAGGCCAAATGCGCCGGCTATGCGTCGCCGGTGGATTTTTATGTCGAAAAGCTGGTCGAGGGCATTGCGACGCTGGGTGCCGCATTCGCGCCCAAGCCGGTAATCGTGCGGCTGTCCGATTTCAAGTCGAATGAATATTCCAGCCTGATCGGCGGCAAGCAATACGAGCCCGAGGAAGAGAACCCGATGCTGGGTTTCCGCGGCGCGTCGCGCTACATCGCCGACGGTTTCCAGGACTGCTTCGCGCTGGAGTGCCGGGCGATGAAGCGTGTTCGCGATGAAATGGGGCTGACCAATGTCGAAGTGATGATTCCGTTCGTGCGCACCATCGATGAGGCGCGTGGCGTGATTGACGTGCTTGGAAAGAACGGGCTGAAGCGCGGCGAGAACGGATTGCGCGTGATCATGATGTGCGAAATTCCGTCCAACGCACTCATTGCGGATCAGTTTCTCGAGTACTTCGATGGATTCTCGATCGGTTCCAACGATTTGACCCAGCTTACGCTCGGGCTCGACAGGGATTCAAGCATTGTCGCCGGCAGTTTCGATGAACGTAACCCTGCGGTACAAGCGCTGCTGAGCATGGCCATTCAGGCTTGCCGCAAGGCAAAAAAATACGTTGGCATCTGCGGTCAGGGCCCATCCGACCATCCCGATTTTGCCGAATGGCTGGTGGGGCAGGGCATTGAATCGATCTCGCTGAATCCGGATACGGTGGTGCAGACCTGGTTGCTGCTGAGCAAGGCGGCAAACACTTGATTGCCGGCATAATCTCCTTGACCTGTAAGCAAATTTCGCTATAATGCGCGCCCCTGTGAGTCTGTGCCTGTAAATTTGATACGGGCAGCCCACATACCTTGCTCCACCGCACCGCAAGCGGGGGGCTTTAACCACAAGGAGAAGCAATGCGACATTACGAAATCGTATTTATTGTGCATCCCGATCAAAGCGAGCAGGTGCCCGCGATGGTCGAGCGCTACCGCACACTGGTCACCGGCAACGGCGGCCATATCCACCGACTGGAAGACTGGGGCCGCCGCCAGCTGGCATACCCGATCCAGAAAATCCACAAGGCACACTATGTGCTGATGAATATCGAATGCAACCAGGCAACGCTGGACGAGCTGGAGCACGCTTTCCGTTTCAACGATGCGGTGCTGCGTCACCTGACCGTGAAGACCAGGGCTGCCGTGGTAGAACCGTCCGCAATGATGAAGGAAGAAAAGCCCCGTTCCATGCCGACTGAAAGCAGTGCTCCAGCGGCTACTCCCGAGGCTGCCCCGGCGGCACCGGCGGAAAGCGCGGAAGCCTGACCGGTTGGCAATTGGCGCGTAATCAGGTTGTCATCAGCGGAGAATTGATCGCGCTGGAAGGTTTGCGTTACACCCCGGCAGGGGTGGCGAGAGTGGCACTGACGATAAGCCAGGCCTCTCGACAGTTCGAAGCAAATGGATTAAGGCAGGTGCAGTGCGAAGTGAACGCGCTGGCTTTTGCCGAGGTAGCCGACAAGGCTGCACGATTTGCGGTAGGACAGAACGTAATCCTGCAAGGATTTTTAGCCCGGCAAAGCATCCGCAGCAGACAACCGATTTTGCATATAAATGACATAATTTTGGAATGAAGGAAATATCATGGCTCGTCCATCAGACAAAAAGAAAGATGACAAGAATAAACGCTCTTCCCGCAACAATCTGTTCAAGCGCCGCAAATTCTGCCGCTTTACAGTCGAGAAGATCGCCGAAGTTGATTACAAGGACATCAACATCCTCAAGGAATTCATTTCCGAAAACGGCAAGTTGATCCCGGCGCGCATCACCGGCACCAAGACACGCTATCAGCGCCAGCTGAGCACCGCCGTAAAACGCGCGCGCTTTCTGGCCCTGATGCCTTACACTGACCTGCACTAAGGAGTCCGGACATGCAAATCATATTGATGGAAAAAGTGACCAACCTTGGTGCGTTGGGCGAAGTGGTCAAAGTCAGGAACGGATTCGCCCGCAATTACCTGATACCGCAAGGCAAGGCCAAGCGCGCAACTGCGGCGAACATGGCCGAGTTTGAAGTTCGCCGCGCCGAACTTGAAGCGGCCGACAAGACCAAGCTCGCCGAAGCGCAATCGCGCGGCGAGAAGCTGGCGGGATTGACCGTGCAGATCGTGCAGAAGGCCGGCGTGGACGGCAAACTGTTCGGCTCGGTCACCAACACCGATATCGTGTCCGCACTGGCGGCACAAGGCGTCGAAATCGAGAAATCACAGGTGCGCATGCCCGAGGGCCACCTCAAGCAGATTGGCGACCATCCCGTCAACGTCGCGCTGCATACCGATGTGGTGGTCGGGATCACGGTTTCGGTGCTCGGCGAACAGTAATTCGGCCCGGCATCGGCGCAACACAAAAAAAGGACTGGCGACAGTCCTTTTTTGTTTTCGGGATTTCCCCGTTAGCAGGGTAAAATGCCTGACGCATAACAGCTCTATTTGATTTTATTCCATGCAAAACATTGCCCAAAATTTCTCTGGCGCCGACGCACAACTCGACCAGATCAAATTGCCACCCCATTCGGTGGAAGCGGAGCAATCGGTTCTGGGCGGCCTGTTGCTGGAAGCGAGCGCGCTGGACAAGATAACCGACCTGGTGAATGACGACGATTTCTATCGCCAGGAGCATCGCCTGATTTTCCGCCAGATCATGCGGCTTAGCGAACTGGCCAAACCGGTCGACGTGATCACCGTGGCCGAGGCATTGGAAATCGCCGGCGAACTCGACAAGGTCGGCGGCCTGCCTTATCTCGGGGGGCTGGCGCAAAACGTTCCTTCCGCAGCCAACATCCGCCGCTACGGCGAGATCGTCCGCGAGCGTTCCATCATGCGCAGGCTGGCGGAAGTCGGGAGCGACATTGCCAGCAGCGCCTACAACCCGACAGGGCGTGATGCCGCCCAATTGCTCGACGAAGCCGAAAGCAAGGTGTTCGAGATCGCGGAGGCGGGCGCAAAAGGCAAACAGGGATTCGTTTCGATGCCGCCGTTGCTGACCGAAGTGGTGGAGCGCATCGAAACGCTTTATGGGCGAGACAATCCCAGCGACATCACCGGAACCGCAACCGGTTTCACCGATCTGGACCGCATGACCTCGGGCTTGCAGCCGGGCGACCTGATCATCATTGCGGGCCGCCCGAGCATGGGTAAAACCGCGCTTGCGATCAATATCGCCGAGAATGTGGCAATGGACAGCAAGCTGCCGGTGGCGATCTTCAGCATGGAAATGGGCGCGACACAACTTGCGATGCGTATGCTCGGTTCGGTTGGCAAACTCAACCAGCAGGACTTGCGCACCGGTCGTTTGCAGGATGACGACTGGGGAAGGCTGACGCATGCACTGGGCAAACTGAACGATGCGCCGATCCATATCGACGAAAGCGCCGCACTGTCGGCGCTGGACCTGCGCGCAAGATCGCGGCGCCTGCACCGGCAGAGCAACGGGCTAGGCCTGATCGTGGTCGACTACCTGCAATTGATGAGTTCCAACGTCGGCAAGGCCAGCGAGAATCGCGCCACGGAAATTTCGGAAATCTCCCGCTCGCTGAAGGCGCTTGCCAAGGAGCTGCATGTGCCGGTGATCGCGCTGTCGCAGCTGAACCGCAGCCTGGAACAGCGCCCCAACAAGCGGCCCGTGATGTCCGATCTGCGCGAATCCGGTGCGATCGAGCAGGATGCCGACCTGATCCTGTTCATCTACCGCGATGAAGTCTACAGCAGCGATTCGCCGGACAAAGGCAAGGCCGAGATCATCATCGGCAAACAGCGTAACGGCCCGATCGGAATGGTGGCGCTCGCATTCCGGGGGGAATACACGCGCTTCGACAATCTTGCGCCGGGCAGTTATTAAAGCGACCAAGGCCTGTCCGGACTGCCGACCCGAAGCGTTTGTGCATTGATCGGTACACCATGGCCCGCCGCGATCATTATCATGTCTATGTGGTCGAACTGTCGAAAGACGTTCTCTACAACGGGCGTTTCAGGAAAGCCAATCCGGATTACATTACCGGCAAACCGTGCGTATATGTCGGCATGACGGGCCTGGATCCCGATGTGCGTTTCGACAAACACAAGGCGGGTATCCAGTCCAACCGGTATGTGCAGGAATTCGGCTTGCGTCTGCTGCCGGCGCTGTACGAAGTCTATAATCCGATGCCGTACGACGGTGCGCGCGACATGGAGGTGGAACTGGCGATAGGCTTGCGCGAGGCGGGCTACGGGGTATGGCAAGCATGAGCAATGAACCCCTGAAACAGCGCAAATCTGCGTATTTTGTTTGAAGCACGACAGCCTTTCCGATACAATGCGAACCCGGTAACAGGCGCGTAGCTCAGCTGGTTAGAGCACTTGGTCGACATCCAAGGGGTCGTTGGTTCGAGTCCAATCGTGCCTACCAAGAATACAATGGGTTAGATCAGAAACGGTCTAGCCCATTTTTCTTTTGAAGGAACTTTGAAGGGACTCTGCCACAGAATGTCAGAGATCGTTTCTTCTCTCACACCTGCCTCACGTAGCCGCATGCCCACCGTATGGCCGCAGATCATGCACGCGAACATCCTGCAGACCCACTGCTTTTCTCGCTTTTTGCCACCCATTGAGGTAGGGATTCGTGTTCGCCAGACCGACAAGCTGCTGTTGAGGACACCTCTCCTGCATAAGGACAGCTAACCAAAAGATTTTGATGATCCGTCATGGGACTCACGATCAGCAATGGCCGAAAAGCAGCCACACACTGCAAGCAGATGATTGTCTCCAAAGTGTCGGTTCTCGATGAATGATGAAGCTGAAATCGAATGGCAGGAATAGAATGTATTGTGTTGAAAAACTCTTCGATTTTCGATGTTGTTAGGAGTAAAATAATGCCCATCAAAACAAGCTGGGAGCCTTGCTATGATGGGGTTTCAGACGGACAGCCAAGAAC
>JBAUQH010000168.1:0-9274 GCA_049580605.1 Gallionella sp.
CAAGGGCTACCTGGAATGGTCGCAGCGCAACCGCATTACCCGCTACGGCGAACCCATCCTGATCCACCTGTATTCCGAGGTGCTGCAGAAATTCCGCCTCGCCGCACAGGGGCGCGGCATCACGCGCAAACCGCCCGCGCATCTGGCCAAGCGCATCGCGACCTATTTCGATCCGCTGCCGTTTTTCTACGAGCCGCTGGAAACGCAATCCGGCGACATGCACAAGTATCCGCTTGCGGCGGTGACCCAGCGGCCGATGGCGATGTACCATTCCTGGGATTCCCAGAATGCCTGGCTGCGCCAGATCCACGCGCACAATTACCTGTTTGTGAATCCGCTCGCCGCGCACGAAGCGGGTGTTGCGGACGGCGGCTGGATGTGGGTGGAATCGCAATGGGGCAAGGTGCGCTGCATGGCAAGATATTCAGAGGCGGTCGAGCCGGGCACGGTGTGGACCTGGAACGCGATCGGCAAGGCAGCGGGGGCATGGAACCTTGCGCCGGACGCGAACGAGGCCCAGAAGGGTTTCCTGCTGAACCACCTGATTTCGGAGGAATTGCCCGCCAATCCGGATGGAAAGCGCTATTCCAATTCGGATCCGATCACCGGGCAGGCAGCTTGGTTTGACGTAAGGGTGCGCATCTATCCTGCCGAAGCCGGCGAGCCGGAGCAGACCTCGCCGCAGTTCGAGCCGATGAAGGCCGTGCCGGGCATGGGTAAAAGCCCCAAGTGGTTCGCCTATTTCGCCGGCGTCAAGAAAGGGGGCAATCAATGACCCAACTTGCGCTGGTAATCGATCTCAACGTGTGCGTGGGCTGTCATGCCTGCGTGACCAGCTGCAAGGAGTGGAATACTTCCGGTTCAGCCGGACCGCTGTGCGACGAAAATCCCTATGGCGCCGATCCGACCGGCACGTTTTTCAACCGGGTGCAGACCTTCGAGGTCGGACAATATCCGAACACCGAGACGGTGCATTTCCCGAAATCCTGCCTGCATTGCGAAGATCCGCCCTGCGTTCCGGTGTGCCCGACCGGCGCTTCCTACAAACGCAAGGAAGACGGCATCGTGCTGGTGGACTACGACAAATGCATCGGCTGCAAGTACTGCTCATGGGCCTGCCCTTACGGCGCGCGCGAGCTGGACGAAAAGCAGCAGGTGATGAAGAAATGCACGCTGTGCGTGGACCGCATCTACGACACGACATTGCCGGAACGGGACCGCAAGCCCGCGTGTGTGCTGGCCTGCCCGACCAGCGCGCGGCTGTTCGGAGATGTGCATGATGCGGAATCGGTAGTGTCGAAGGCGATACGCGAAAGCGCCGGTTATGCGCTGATGCCGGAATGGGGCACCCACCCGGCCAACCATTACCTGCCGCGCCGCAAGACCAACCTCAGGATACACGAGGACGAACTGGAGCGCGTCGACAATCCGCTCAAGGTCGACGGCAAGCTGCCCAAACCGCAAAAATCCGATCCTACCCTGGACGATGTCACGTCCTGGTAATCACAACGATATCGCTATGAAACCTGCATTTTCCGTGATCTTTCTTACCACCCTGATCGGCGTTGGCCAGGGGCTGTTCCTCGCGCTGTACACGCAGCAATCCTACGCGCTGTTCGGCCTGCTGCCGCTGCAGGACGATGCGTTCTACGGCTACGGCAGCATGCTTGCGCTGCTGTTCCTGATCGGGGGGCTGGCCGCTTCGTTCCTGCATCTCGGTCATCCGGAACGCGCCTGGCGCACGGCAACGCAATGGCGCACCTCGTGGCTGTCGCGTGAAGTGATTGCATTGCCCGCGTTGATGGGCGTGGTGTTTGTGTATGGCATGACGCACCTGCTGGATTTCAGGCCGGTGCTGGTTATCCTGCGCGGCGGAATGCCGGTCGATCTCAGCATCGTGTCGGGCGGCATCGGCACCGTGCTGGCCTTCGTGCTGTTCGTCTGCACCGCGATGATCTATGGCTGCCTGCGTTTCCTGCGCGAATGGCATACGCCGTTGACGGTGATCAATTTCGTGCTGCTCGGCGGTGCTTCGGGATTCACGCTTGCCGCATTTTTCGCGACTTTCTTTGCGACCAATTACGCACCGACGCAGGCAAGCTTCTTTGCCTATTGGGCATTCATCATTACCCTGCTCGGGCTGCTCGGCCGCAGTGCCTCGCTGTGGCGCAATGCGCGGCTGCGGCCGGCTTCAACCCTGCAAACTGCGATCGGCATCAAACATTCGCGTATCGTGCAGAAGTCCCAGGGTGCCATGGGAGGCTCGTTCAACACGCGCGAGTTCTTCCATGGCCAAAGCGCTGCGTTCCTGCGCACCATCAAGCCCGCATTTATGATACTGACCTTCGGCATACCATTGCCGTTGCTATTCATCAACCTGTCCCATCCGTTGCCCTGGCTGCTCGGCATCACCTTCATTTTGCAATATGCCGGCCTGATGGCGGAACGCTGGTTCTTTTTCGCCGAGGCGAATCACCCGCAGAACCTCTATTATCAAGGAGTGTCGTGATGCCCAGGCTGCGGATGGATGAAGTTGCCATGTCGGGGATATCATTTTGTCTATAGATGCCAAAGGCCGCACGGCCTGGCTAAACAAGGTATTCCCGTTCCTGTCCTGGCGGCGGGAAATCAACCGCGACACGCTCAAGGCCGATTTGGTCGCCGGAATCACGGTGGCGCTTGTCGCTATACCCCAGTCGCTGGCCTATGCCCAACTGGCCGGTGTGCCGGCCTATTTCGGCTTGTATGCGATACTCGTTCCTTCCCTCATCGGCGCATTGTTCGGCTCATCCCGGCTACTTTCTACCGGCCCGGTGGCAATGACCTCGCTGTTGACGGCTGCGAGCGTAATTCCGTTCGCCCACTGGGGATCTGAGCCGTTTTACACCGCAGTTGTGCTGATGGCATTCCTCTCCGGTGTCGTGCAGATCATCATGGGGATGGCGCGCATGGGGGTGCTGCTCAACTTTCTGTCGCATCCGGTGTTGATGGGATTCATCAACGCCGCGGCCATCATCATCGGGCTGTCGCAACTCGCCCCGCTGGTCGGATTGTCGTTGCGGAACAGCCAGCACTTCCTGGTGGACATCGCGCACATCCTTGGCCATATGGATGAGATGCACTCGGCCTCACTGATATTTGGCGCGTCTTCCCTGGCAATCATGCTGGCCTTGAAACGTTTTGCGCCCAAACTGCCGGGAGTGCTGATCGCGGTGACGCTGGCCACGGTTGCGAGTTATCTGGTCGGCTTCGAGGCCATGGGCGGCAGGGTGGTCGGCGAGGTGCCGCAGGGCCTGCCCGCCTTCAGCATGCCTGCATTGAACTGGGAAAGCAGTGTGGCACTGCTGCCCATGGCGATCGTGATTGCGCTGGTCAGTTTCATGGAAGCCATGTCCAGCAGCAAAATCATCGCCATCAAGACCCGCACCGCATGGGATGAAAATCAGGAACTGATCGGCCAGGGACTGGCGAAGATTGCCGCCTCCTTCAATCACACCATGCCGGTGAGCGGTTCATTCTCGCGTTCGGCACTGAATCTTTCAGCGGGTGGAAAAACCGGAATGTCCTCGATCTTCACCGCGACAGCGGTGTTGCTCACGCTGCTGTTGCTGACGCCGCTGCTGCATCAACTGCCCAAGCCGACGCTCGCCGCGGTGATCATTCTGGCGGTGATTTCCCTGCTCAACTTCAAGATATTCCGCGAGGCGTGGAATGCAAGCCGGCGCGACGGGATAGCAGCGGCGTCAACCTTTGTCGCGACGCTGCTGTTCGCGCCCAATATTCAGTACGGGATACTGGTCGGAATGCTGCTTGCGCTGGCGATGTTCCTGTTCCGTACCATGACGCCGCGTATCGTTCTGCTGGGGCTGGACGAGAACGGCGAACTGCAGAATGCGGAAAGATACAGTCTGCCGCAGTTTCATCCCGAAGTGGTGGCAATCCGCTTTGACGGGCAACTGTATTTCGCCAACGTGAATTATTTTGAGTCTTCCATCCTCTACCTGATCAGCAACGATGCGGATATCAGATATGTAATGGTGGATGCAAGGGGTATCAACGGACTTGATGCTTCGGGTGTGGCTATGCTGCGCGAACTTGTTACACGGTTGAGGGGGAACGGAATATCGCTGATATTTTATAATATCAAGTTCCCGGTGCTGGAAGTGATGCAACGCACCGGACTGCAAAATGATATTCAGGACAAAAATATCTTCCCTTCCGAGCGGAGCGCATTGATAGGCATTAAGCAAAGACTCGAAGCGGTATCCGCTTCCTGATCATTGGGGCGGCTGTATTCTGGATGACAATTTTCAGCATTGTAAAAATGAAACCATCCGATATTGCATGCTGTGCCGCGCCGTCGCAGTATGCCGTTTGCTTCCTTTTAGCCAATAAATTTCGGGTTTGCCGCAGCCATGGATTTTCACATGCTACTCGTATCATTTTCCAATGACTTTGCCAGCTTACTGGCAACTGTGTCGCTTATCGTCGGATATCACATCTTTCTCCGCAATAAAGTCAAAAAGGATCCAACTTACACGGTGCAGGCTGTCAACAAGATTGCACGTACGGCATGGGTGGAGACCATCATGCAAGATGATAAAAATGCCGTGCTGGCAGTGCAGACACTGCGCAACTCCACCATGGCAGCCACTTTTCTCGCTTCAACGTCGGTTTTATTGATTATCGGGGTACTGACACTCAGTGAGCAGGGTGAAAAGCTGGGGGCGCATTGGAATGCGCTGAACATGGCGGGTGCAATTAATCCGACGCTGTGGATGGTTAAATTGCTTTCGCTATTGCTTGACCTGTTTGTGGCTTTCTTCGGTTTTTCCATGGCAATCCGAATATACAATCACGTGGGCTTCATGATCAATGTGCCGGTCAGGCTGAATCACAAGATGATCACGCCCGCGCATGTGGCAACCCATCTTAATCGGGCCGGCCATTTTTACAGCATGGGCATGCGTGCCTATTATTTTCTGGTGCCGATGGTGTTCTGGCTGTTCGGACCGCATTTTATGCTGGTTTCGACCATCGTCCTGCTGCTGGCTTTATACCGCATAGACCGGGCGCCTAAGATCATGTTGCTGGATTACAGCGATACCGAATAATTATTTCAGGCGTGGCAATTTGCGCGATCAGGGCAGCTTCACCATTGCCGGCGCCCCGGCGCGCAATGGTTGCTTGTTTGGGAACAGCACATCGACCGGGTATACCGGCCCATCCTTGGTCTGGATTGGATCCAGTCCCAGCGTTTTGATTTTCCCGGTGTAGTTCGTTCCGGCGACGGTCACCGTCACCGTCTGGCCGGTTTTCAGGCTGTCGATTTGCGGCAAGGGCAGGTTAATGCGCGCAATCATCACGCCCGACCTGGCCAGCGTCAGCAGCATCCGGGATTCCAGCCCGGCGGCCACGCTCAGTCCGGGCTCGGCGTCGCGCTGTATCACGACCGCATCGAACGGTGCTCGCAACAGGGTATCGTCCAGCGCTTTCCGGTCCTGCCGCAACTGCGCCAGAGCTTCGGCCAGCATGGACTGACTCTTTACCAGCCGCAGCTTGGCCTGATCGAGATCCACGCCGGCAACCACCGTGCGCTCATGCAGATCCTGCACACGGCCCAGATCGCGATTTGCTTCCTCGGTTTCGGCCTTGTAGCGGGTGATTGCGGATTCGGTTTCGGCCGCGCTGGCCTGGTAGCCGGTGCTGTCCAGCGACAGCAATACCTGGCCTTTCCTGACCTGGTCGCCCACTTCGACATTTACCGCCTTGACCACGCCGGATACCGGCGTCGAAAGTTCAACACGTTGTGACCACTGCAGGGTTGCCGGCACATCCGCTGCCCACAGCACCTGCGGGAAGAGTGCGGCCAGGATCAGCGATATCCATTTTTTCATTTCAGGTTCCCCCTGGTAGTCGCAACCACGCTAAGCGGTTTGCCCAGCAAAGCTTCCAGGCGCGCGAAGCTCAGTGCGAGTTGATATTCGTTGCGGCGCGTACGCAGCCTGGCGTCCGATGTTTCCGACATCGACGTGCCGAGATTGCTTTTCAGCTCCAGTTCATACAGGCCGCGGCTGCGTTCCAGCTGGAGGTCACGGTACTCGGTGTATTTCTGCGCAGCTGTGCGCGCAGTGCCCTGCAGCCGGGTGATATCCAGGAAGGTCTCCAGCAGCGCCTGGGTCAGATCCATTTTCAGTTTTTCGGTGCCTGCCTGCAGCTTGTTGAAGCGTGCCATCTCGCGTGCAATCCGGGAGTCGGAACGATTGCCCTGGTACAGGGGCCAGGACAGAATCAGTCCCGCACTGTAGTTGTTTCGTGTCGTCGCAGGCCGGCTGTAATCGGCCGCCTCGATTTCGGCGTCCAGAGTCGGGCCCGTTTCTGCTCGCAGCGAAGCTATGCGCTGCTGTGAGGCCGCCAGCATTTCCTGTTGCGCGTGCAGCCGTGGATTATGGTTCAACATGATCGGCAGCAGGGTTTCGTAATCGGGGAGGGTACGCTGGTTACCCGGCAGTTTCGGGTCTTCCAGATCGCCAGGCAATTCCCCGTGGCGGTTCATCGCATTGGCCAGCATTGCGCGCGTGATACGCTGTCGCTCCGCGCTGGCGTTGCGTTTGAGCAGAATGTCCTGATAGCGCGTTTCGAGCTCTGCCAGTTCCACGCTGGATATCTGTCCCTGTGCCAGCCGGTCTTTGCCCTGGTCGTAATTCACGTAATAGACAGCCATCAACTCGTTATCCACGGTGTACTGCATGTCGGCCAGCAGCACGTCGAAATAGCGCGCCATGATATCCAGGCGGCGCCGGTCCAGCGTTGAAGTCAGATCGGCCTCGCGCGCCTTGAGTTCGAATGCGGCGGCCAGTTCGGCATCGTCGCTGCGCCCGAAATCATAGATCGTCTTGCGTGCAGTCAGGCGTATGCTGTTGTCATTGCTGAAGTCCGGCACGCCTGCAGTGGGACGGCCGCTGCGCAAAATCCCTTCGAGATCGATGCGGGTATCCCGCTGCGAGCCGGCGATATCACGCTCTGCCGCGGCGCTGTCCCGGTCCGCTTCGGCCATCAGCAGATCAGGATGGTCCGAATCGGCCGCAGCCAGCGCGGCTTGCAGGGTGAGCGTGCCGGAAAAGGCAGGTGTGCAAACGACAGATAGAATAATCAGGCAGCTGATGCGGCTCAGCAATGGCAAGCCGCAGGGTTTCATTTCGCCAGTTGTCGCTTGTAGGCGCTGAAAGACATGGTTTTGCAGTTACCCTCCGCCACGCATTTGCCGAGCTGCATGAATTCATTCGCGTCAATTGCGGTTCCGGGAAAGCGCGTGATCAGGTTGCCGTTCAGGTCGAAAAAATCGAAAACCGGCGTACCATAAACGCGGTGCTCCAGGCTGAACGCTTTTTCCGTGGTTTCGGTTCCCCTGAAATCCTCCATCGGGAGGCTGCCGCGGATGTCCACCGTGAAAAGCAGAAAGTGCTTATGGTAGTAGTCCTGCACTTCGCTCTGGTTGAGGATGGTGTGTTCCATGCGGTAGCAGAACGGGCAATCGGCCTGCTCGAACATGATCATGATTCCTGTCTTGCCTGCCTGTTTTGCATTGGCCAACTCGCTTTTGAAGTCGCCCATTTTCAAATCAAAGAAGTACTGATCGGCATCGCGCGTTTCGGCAAAGCCTGTTCCGGTGCAGATTACGAACAACAAAGCGGCAACAAAAATTTTCATGGCCTCATCCTGTCAGATTCACTTGAACCCCGCAAGAGCGAGGTTGCCCGGGCTCAATGCTGTTTGGATGCACGGGACAACAGCCGGTTCAAGGTACAGACTGCCAGTTCGTTGAACCGGATTCGTTCGAGTCGACGATCAGGCTTCCCGCATCATGATGTGATATTGTATTTTCATCGTAATGGCCGAACCCGCGACGATAGCGGCAAGTGCGAGGAAGGATCCAAGCGACAGCGTCGACACGCCGGTGATGCCCTGGCCTATCGTGCAACCCATCGCGGTAACGCCGCCGAATCCCATCAGTGTGCCGCCGATGATATGGTAGAACATGTCCTGAGCCGAGGAAAACGCCTCCCAGCGGAAAGATTTGGTGATCAGCGCATACAGGAAGGATCCGATGCCGACGCCAAATATTGTCGCAACGCCGAAGGTGACGATGTTCGATGCATCGGTCCAGTATGCCCAGTATTCCAGGGTGTAGGCGGTCGGTGCGACAAAGGACATCGATTCAGCCAGGTGGGAATTGGTGCCCAGATAGGTCATTTCCAGCGTATCCGGGTTTTCGCCAAAGCCGAGATGCCCGGTCAGATACCAGCCGCCGATTATGAGCAGGCCGACCACGAGTCCGGCCAGGTTGTTGTCCAGGCTTTTGCGGAAATTGCTGTCCTTGAATACGAAGACCAGGATGGACACCCCGATCACGGCGGCCAATCCCAGCTGCAGGGTTTTTGGCGATAACCCGACCAGGCCTGAAAGCAGCGAAGACAGCGTTTGCCCGTGGTCGAACTGCAGCGTCACAGCAGGGGCCTGCAATACCTTGACGCGGAATTCACCGAGAATGCCCCGAAGCGTGACCAGTGCGGAAAATCCCAGATAGATGAACACGACGACCGATCTCAGGTTGCCCCCGCCGACGCGCACCAGCGTTCGGTTAGCGCAACCGGATGCGAGCGTCATGCCGATGCCGAAGCACAATCCTCCGACGATATAGGCGAGCCACGGGAAACTGCTGCCGGTATAGATGGTTTTGGCTAAATCCAGGCTGCCATAATAGGCGAGCAGGTTGGTGCCGATCATTGCCACCGCGATGGCGAGCAGCCAGGCGCGCATGCGCCCCCAGTGTCCCATGTTGACGACGTCGGATACGGCGCCCATGGTGCAGAAATTGGTTTTGTTCGCGATGAAGCCGAATACGATACCCAAGCCAAACCCCCACCAAACGATGGTTTTGACGATTACAGATGCATCCATATAGTTTTACCCCGAAAAGATTGTTGAAAAATTACCAAGCAATGAACCAGGATTCGGTGCTCGCGCCTGCATGGTTTTGCAGGCGCTTCATGCGATTCCGGCGTTGTTCTCCACGCCGATCAGTTTCGGCAGGTTGAGCTTGCGCGGCGTGATCGTTTTCTTGTCGCGCAGGTAGCCTGATACGACATCCCAGATCGGTTCGCCGGTCACACCTTCGCCGACAGGCGCCCATCCGGCGACCTTGTATTTCTTGTTCGGGTCGAGCGCCTTGCCATTCAGCATCAGGTTGTTGATGCGCTTGCCGATGGTCTGG
>JBAUQH010000169.1:0-1766 GCA_049580605.1 Gallionella sp.
GGCCAGACCGTTCGATAATTCAGTCAACCAATATTATCTGGTTTGCAGCACCCGGCAGTTCCAGGTGCTGCAGTTGACGGTGTTCCACAAAAAGGACACGGTCGGCTCATTTCATGCCAGTCTCGATTTGAATAATTTGCTCGATGCGAAGCCGGGTACCGGCGTGATGTTTCTGCTCGACCGGCTATGCCCAGGCAATCCGCCCGCGACCCGTTAGAATCCGCTACGGGCTATTCCCGGAATTTCGTATGCCGGTTCAGCACAATTTTGCCGTCAATTGAAGCGCGGCTGCATCCCCTGATTGCTGTTTTCCATTTGCCGAAATCGCCAACAATGATCGAACAAGCCGATGACTATTGCTGAGGCGACTGCCTTCTTTACGCGCACCTGGTCTGTGTACGACCAGATCGCCGAACACAACTACATGTCCCACCGCGAGCTATATGCAAAGGTTGCAGAACTGCTGAAACAGCGCAAGGACTGCAACAAATACCGGTTGCTGGATCTGGGTTGCGGCAATGCCCGATTTCTTGCCCAATGTCTGGTGCAATCGCCGCCCGCGCACTACCTGGGCGTGGATCTGTCCGAAACCGCGCTTCGCGAGGCGCAAACCTGCCTTGCCGAACTTCCTTGTCCGGTTGAGCTGGCGCATGGCGATCTGCTGGAAATTCTGGAGGCGGCAGACCGGCAATGGGATGTCATCTTCACCGGATTCTCACTTCACCACCTGTCGCTCGATCGGAAAGCGCGTTTGTTCAAAGCTGCCGGACGATGCCTGCCAGACAATGGCTGGTTGCTGATGGTCGATGTCGTGCGGGAAGAAGGCCAGGACAGGGAAGATTACCTGCGGGAATATTTAAGGGACATGCGCGTGCGCTGGACGCAAATTCCGCCGGATCAGCTGGAGGCGGCCTGCGAACACGTTGCTGCCTGCGATTTTCCTGAGAAACTTCCCGTTTTGCGGGAAATGGCACAGGCAGCCGGATTGAACAACAGCCGGGTGATCTGTCGATACGGCCAGCACTGTGCAGTTCTGTTTTCGCGCGAGGTTCCGCTTTAACCAGGGTTTGGGTTGACTGCATTCGGCTGTTAATTCTACATTCGATGCTGGTACACTCGAAATCAGTTAAAAGCGAAATTTAAAACGCTCAATTATTCGTCTTCGCGCGAGTCAATCCGGCAATTTGGATAAATCAAGCGTGGCCAATATGGTCAAGAGCACGCTGTAAATTTGCAACGGTTTGATCGACATTCAGCAATTTTTCAAGGCCGAACAAACCCAGCCTGAATGTCCGGAAGTCGGTTCTTTCATCGCATTGAAGCGGCACTCCCGCAGCGATCTGCAATCCCGCCTGAATAAATTTTTTCGCGTTTTGGATGTCGGGGTCGGAAGTGAAGCTCACCACCACACCGGGTGATTGAAATCCCGGCGCCGCAACGGACATGAAGTTTTTCGATTCAAGCAAGGATCGGACTTTCAAACCCAGATCGACCTGTTTTGCCCTGGCAGTCAGGAATCCGAGCGCCCGGGTTTCTTGCATGTTGTTGCGCAGGATCTTCAAACCATCAGTCGGCATGGTCGCGTGATAGAGATGGCTGCCATTTTCATAAGCCTCGATGATCTGCAGCCACTTCTTCAAGTCCATGGCAAAGCTGTTGCTTTGCGTATGGTCTATTTTCTCGCGCGCGCGTTCGCCCAGCGCTATCATTGCACAGCACGGTGTACTGCTCCATCCCTTTTGCGGGGCTGATATCAGCACGTCGAC
>JBAUQH010000170.1:0-17257 GCA_049580605.1 Gallionella sp.
GGCAATATGTACCTGCCTGAGGTCGCACCCGGCCTGGCGCCTTCGCTGGCGCGCAGGATCATGCCGGTGGGCACCTACATCGTCGGCACCGAACCGGTTGACGCGGACCTGGCGACCCGCCTGATTCCGTCCGGATCGGCTGTCTGCGATTCCAATTTTGTACTCGATTACTTCCGGTTCTCGGCCGACCAGCGCATGCTGTTCGGTGGACGGGTCAGCTACAGCACCCTGACCCCGCCCAACCTGAAGGAAGACATGCATCGGCGCATGGAGCGGGTTTTTCCGCAACTGGCCGCGGCCAAAGTGGAATACGCGTGGGGCGGGTTCGTCGACATCACGATGAACCGCGCCCCGGATTTTGGCAGGCTGGGGCCGAATATATATTACCTGCAGGGCTTCTCGGGCCACGGCGTGGCGCTCACGGGCATGGCGGGGAAGCTGGCCGCGGAGGCGATCAGCGGCCAGGCAGAGCGTCTGGACCTGATCGCGCGTATCCCCCACCATGAATTTCCGGGCGGCAAGCTGCTACGTATGCCGGCTTTGGTGCTGGGCATGCTGTGGTATCGATTGCGGGATGCGCTAGGCTGATCCCGATTCGGAGGCCAGCGCTGCCTGGATCACATCGGCAAGTATGCGGCCGTAGTGCGTGATGCGGTCTGTAGCGGCATAGGCATAACCGATGATCAGGCCCTTTTCCCGGTTCTCGCCGATACCGTAACAGGACATTGGGTATATCCTCAGGCCCTGCTCGGCGGCCAGTGCGGCTACGCGCACGTCGTCGCAGTATGACGGCAGACCCACCATCAGGTGCAGTCCGGAACCCGCGACGGGCAGACTGGCCCCGACGCTGGTGATCGGGGCCAGCGCTTCCTGCAGCAGGCGGCGCCGTTCGCCGTATATCTGGCGCAGCCTCCTGATGTGGCTGGCAAAATGACCCTCTTCGATGAACTCGGCAAGGGCAGCCTGGATAACCACCTGACCGGGGCGCTGCAATTCATACAGGCCGAATTTGAAATCTTCCGCCAGACCGACCGGCACCACCAGGTAGCCCAGCTTGATGCCGGGGTACATGACCTTGGAAAAGGTACCGAGGTATAGCACTCTTTCATGCTGATCCATGCCTTGCAGTGATGAGAGCGGGTGGCCGCCAAAGCGGAATTCGCTGTCGTAATCATCTTCCAGTATCCAGGAGCCGACGCTGGAAGCATAGTCGAGCAGCAAACGGCGTCGCCCGTAACTCATGACCACGCCCTTGGGATACTGGTGGGAAGGCGTGGTATAGATCAGGCGCGGGGGGTAGCGAAAATCTTCCGTTGTCGGCGATATCCCCTCTTCATCTACCGTAACCGGATGGAGTCTAAGGCCATTTACTTCGAGTACCCTGCGAGCGCCCCAGTAGCAAGGGTCCTCCAGCCATATCAGATCGCCATGGTCGGTGAGCAGACGCGCACACAAATCAATCGATTGCTGCGTGCCGGAAGTAATCAGTATCTGCTCTACCGTAAGATTTACGGCGCGGGACATGCGCAGATAGTTGGCGATGGCACGGCGCAAGGGCAGGTAACCGCCGGCATGCCCGTAGTCGAGATGGGCGGGTTGCGGATCGCGCCATTGGCGATTGAGGAGCCGCCGCCATAGCTGGGTGGGGAAGGCGGAAAAGTCGTCCTCTCCCGGCGCAAAAGGCTGTACCTCATAGCTGGTCTGATCAGCCCGGCCTGCCGCAACGACGCCGCGTATGGACAGGCCGCTGGCGATTTTACCGCCACCGGTTCTTTCTGATTGTGCGTCCGGTTCCGTCTCGCTGAAGTCTTCCGGCAAGGTTTGCGCAACGCGGGTACCGCTCCCGACCTGGGAAATGACGTACCCTTCATCGTGCAATTGCTCGAAGGCCGACAGCAGGGTGTTGCGGGATAACTCAAGATCCGCTGCCAGGCTGCGCGTGGATGGCAAGCGCGTGCCGGGAACGAGATAATGGCTGACAATCGCGCGGCGTATCGATTCATAGACCCGGCGATGTGCAGGCATCCGCGTCGGGAAGCGTCCCTGTTTCAACTCGGCAAGCAGCCATTCGGATATGATCAGTGATTCCAAAAATGTTCTCCAGGGCAGAAAATGGTACCGTGGTATTGGCCTAAATGGCTCTTGTAAGATCGCCAATTAAAGCGAAGAATACACGTACCGTGGCAAGTTGCGCAAATACAAATTTATATAAAACAATGTGTTGGATTGAACAGCGGGAAATTATAGCGTCGTCGCTGGCTTGAGCCGGAGCATTGCGCTTTAAACTTGATACGGTGCCAATTCACGACGATCAGGGGGCTTTCCCTGCAATTGATCCAGGATTTATAAATGACCCAGAATCGCACGCCGGTCGTGCTCCTTCCGGCAGATTTCAGACAACTCGGCGACCATCCGTTTCATGTCGTTGGGCACAAGTATGTCGATGCGGTCGTCCAGGCAGCGGGCGCCTTTCCGCTGGCTATCCCTGCGCTCGGCACCCTCGGCGAAATGGCGGCGGCGCTTGATGTTGCAGACGGCATTTTGTTGCCGGGCGCAATATCCAATGTTCATCCCTCTCATTTTGGCCAGGAACTACATGATCCGTCCTTGCCGCTCGATCCCGGGCGCGATGCTTTGACTTTGCGTCTGATCCGCGCCGCGGTGGATGCGGGTATTCCCCTGCTGGGTATCTGCCGTGGCTTGCAGGAAATCAATGTCGCATTCGGAGGCAGCCTGCACCAGGCGGTGCATGAAAATCCGGGAATGTCGGATCATCGCGAAGCAGAAGCCCCGTCCCTCGAAGCGCGCTATGGCCAGGCGCATCCGGTGCGTACCGTGGCGAATGGCAAGCTGGCCGCAATTACCGGGTGCAGCGAAATCATGGTTAATTCCCTGCATGGCCAGGGTATAGATCGTCTTGGGGACGGACTGGTGGCGGAAGCGTATGCACCCGACGGGCTGGTTGAAGCCATCAGCATCTCCGGCGCGAAATCGTTCGCGTTGGCTGTGCAGTGGCATCCGGAATGGAATGTGATGAACGTCCCTGCTTACCTGGCGGTCTTTCGCGCATTTGGCGAGGCTTGCCGGTCGAGCGTTGCTCAGCGAATTGCCGGATCTGGTCGGAAAATAATGGAGAACAAAAATGTCTGAACGTCAAGTGTTTAACGATAGTGAAATGCATAGCTGGCTGGCCGAGAAGCGGGTTACCGAAATGGAATGCCTGGTTCCGGACCTCACCGGTGTGGCGCGGGGCAAGATACTGCCGCGCGAAAAGTTTACCGAGGAACGTGCCATGCGTTTGCCGGAAGCGGTGCTGGGAATGACGGTAACCGGCGAATCGCCGGAAAATAATGCGGGCTACGATGATGTATTCGGTTTGACCGACAAGGATATGGTGCTGATGCCGGATCCGAGCACGGTGCGGCTGGTGCCCTGGGCTACCGATCCGACCGCACAGGTCATCATGGACTGTTTCTTCCATGACGGCTCGCCGGTGGATTTTGCGCCGCGCAATGTGCTGCGACGGGTGACGGATATGTACCGGAATATGGGTTGGACACCGATCGTCGCTCCCGAACTGGAATTTTATCTGCTGGCGCGCAATACCGATCCCAATCAGCCGCTGGTGCCGCCCATCGGCCGCAGCGGGCGGGCCGAAACCAGCCGTCAGTTATACAGCATCGATGCGGTAAACGAGTTCGATCCGCTGTTCGAGGATATCTACGATTATTGCGACATCATGGGTCTGGAGCTTGACACGCTGATCCACGAATTCGGCGCGGGCCAGATGGAAATCAACTTCCTGCACGACGAGCCGATGATACTGGCCGACAAGGTGTTCTTCTTCAAACGCACTTTGCGTGAAGCGGCATTGCGCCACGATATGTATGCCACGTTCATGGCCAAGCCGATGACCAACGAGCCCGGATCGGCCATGCACATACACCAGAGCGTGATCGACACCAAGACCGGTCTGAATATCTTCAGCAATTCGGATGGCACCGAGTCACCGTTGTTCATGCACTATATCGCCGGTTTGCAGAAATATTTGCCGTCCGCGATGGCGCTGCTGGCGCCTTATGTCAATTCCTATCGTCGCGTGGTGCGCGGCGGGGCGGCACCGATCAATATCGAATGGGGCTATGACAATCGCACGGTGGGAATACGCGTACCCATTTCAGATTCCGATGCAAGAAGAGTCGAAAACCGCGTTGTGGGTGCGGATGCGAATCCTTATCTGGCCATGGCCGTAACCCTGGCATGCGGTTATCTGGGCATCAAGGAAAAATTGAAGCCGGGCAAAGTCACGACAGCCAGCGCCTATGACGCCAAATATCAGTTGCCCAGGGGGCTGTCGGAAGCACTGGATATGCTGAAAGAGGCCAAACCGCTGCATGACATGCTGGGCAAGCGATTTATCGACGTTTACGTGGCCGTCAAGGAAGCAGAGTATGAAGAGTTCATGCGCGTGATCAGCCCTTGGGAACGCGAGCATCTGCTGATGCACGTCTGATTACGGTTAATCGAACCGGGATATAAACGAACCGGTATACAAGCAAGGAAAACATCATGGCAATTACGACCCGCGAAATTCAAAAGATGGATTCAGCGCACTATATTCACCCTTTCACGGACCACAAGTCGCTGGCCAGGACGGGTGCCCGCGTGATTACACGGGGTGAAGGGGTGTATATCTGGGATTCGGAGGGGAACCGGATTTTCGACGGCATGTCCGGATTATGGTGCGTCAATGTCGGATACGGCCGCAAGGAGCTGATCGAGGCGGCAACCCGGCAGATGGAAGTACTGCCGTTCTACAACAGTTTCTTCCAGACCACCAATGTTCCTGCAACGCAATTGGCTGACCGGATTGTCGGATTGGCCGGGGAACGTTTCTCCCATGTGTTCTACGGGACTTCCGGATCCGAATCGAACGACACCAACGTGCGCATGGTGCGCCATTACTGGGCAACCCTGGGGCAACCCGAGCGCAGCGTGATCATCAGCCGGAAAAATGCCTATCATGGTTCAACCCTGTGCGGGGCATCCCTGGGCGGCATGTCCGGCATGCACGCACAGGGCGGATTGCCGATTCCCGGTATCGTGCACATCGAACAGCCCTACCACTTCGGACTGGCGCCGGACAAAAACAGGGACGAGTTCGGCATCGAAGCTGCCGGATGGCTGGAACAGAAAATTCTCGAAGTCGGCCCGGAAAAGGTAGCCGCATTTATCGGCGAACCGGTGCAGGGCGCGGGCGGGGTGATCATCCCGCCGAAAACCTACTGGCCGGAAATCCAGCGTATCTGCGACAAGTATGGAATCCTGCTGATCTCAGATGAAGTGATCTGCGGCTTCGGGCGGCTGGGCGGCTGGTTCGGTTCGGAACTGATGGGGGCGAAACCCGATCTGATGACCTTCGCGAAGGGAGTCACCTCCGGCTACATACCGCTGGGCGGGGTGGTGGTCAGCAAACGGGTCGCCGAGGTATTGATCGAGAAAGGCGGGGAGTTTACCCACGGCTATACCTATTCCGGCCATCCCGTCGCGTGTGCCGTTGCGCTGGCGAATCTGGATGTCATCGAACGCGAGGGGCTGATCGAGCGGGTGCGGGAAGAAACCGGCCCTTACCTGGCCGGACGATTTGCCGAACTTTCGGACCATCCGCTGGTTGCAGGCGCCGAGACCATGGGCATGGTGGGCGGTCTGGTGCTGATGAAAGACAAGTCGCAGCATCTTGGCTTCGATCCGTCACTGGACGTGGGCATGATTTGCCGCAATCACTGTTTTGCCAATGGCCTGATCATGCGCGCGGTGGGCGACCGGATGATCATTGCGCCTCCGCTGATTTGCGGCAAGACGCAGATCGATGAAATGATGCGACTTATCCGCATCTGCATGGACGCGACGCTTGCGGATCTGCAGTCGCGAGGCTGGATGGACGCAGTCAACCCCGCGCAGGCGCGGGCATGAATCAGACCCGGCAGGACGGAGCCGTTCGCAGGCAAAAACATTTCGAGCAGTAAATTTGCGGAAAGCCGGCAGGCAAATCCGCATATCCAATCGGGAGAAGTCATGTCTATCAAATTGAATCATCCATCGCTGTACAGACAGTCTGCCTGGCTGGGTGGGCAGTGGGTGGGTGCCGATTCCGGCGCAACCTTCAGTGTCAGAAACCCGTCCAGCGGGGAAACGATTGCACAGGTGCCGATGATGGGACGCGCCGAGACGGAACGCGCGATCGCTGCAGCCGCAGCGGCACAAAAGGAATGGCGGGCACTTGCCGCAAAGGAACGTTCCGCGCTGCTTAAAAAATGGTTCGCGCTGATCATGCAGCACCAGGAGGATCTGGCGCATATTCTGACCGCAGAGCAGGGCAAGCCGCTGGCCGAAGCGCGCGGCGAAATTGCCTATGGCGCGAGTTTTATCGAGTGGTTTGCCGAGGAAGCCAAGCGCGTCTACGGCGAAGTGATCCCGTCGCCGCTCAACGACCGCCGTCTGGTCGTGCTGAAACAGCCGATTGGCGTCACGGCGGCGATTACGCCGTGGAATTTCCCGACCGCGATGATCACCCGCAAGGCTGCGCCGGCATTGGCCGCAGGTTGCACGATGATCATCAAACCTGCGGAACAGACGCCCCTGTCGGCACTCGCGCTGGCCGTGCTGGCCGAACAGGCCGGGATTCCGGGCGGCGTGTTGCAGGTGCTGACCGGGGATGCGCGGGAAATCGGCGCAGCCATCTGCGCGAGTCCGGTGGTCACCAAGCTTTCGTTTACCGGCTCGACCGAAGTCGGACGGATACTGATGCGCCAGAGTGCGGACACGATCAAGAAACTGTCGCTCGAACTGGGCGGCAATGCACCCTTCATCGTGTTCGACGATGCGAACCTGGACGCCGCGGTGGAAGGTGCCATTGCCAGCAAATATCGCAACGCCGGACAGACCTGCGTTTGCGCCAACCGGCTGTTCGTGCAGGACGGCGTGTTTGACGAGTTTGCCCGCAAGCTGGCGGTGCGCGTGGCGCAGCTGCAGGTCGGCGACGGACTTTCCGCCGGCGTGACCCAGGGTCCGCTGATCGATGACGCGGCACTGGCCAAGGTGGAAAGCCACGTTGCGGATGCGCTCGCGAAGGGGGCGAAGCTGGTGGCCGGAGGCAAACGCCATGCGCTGGGCGGAACTTACTACGAGCCCACCGTGCTGGCCGACGTGAGTCCGGATTCGATGATATTCCGCGAGGAAACCTTCGGGCCGGTGGCGCCGCTGTTTCGCTTCAGGACAGATAACGAAGTCATCGAATTGGCCAACCGCACCGAATTCGGTCTGGCTTCCTATTTCTTCAGCCGCGACATCGGGCGCATCTGGCGCGTCGCGGAAGCGCTCGAGTACGGCATGGTCGGCGTTAATACCGGCATCATCTCCAACGAGGTGGCGCCGTTCGGTGGCGTCAAGCAGTCCGGGCTGGGGCGCGAAGGATCGCACCACGGCATCGACGAATATCTTGAAATCAAATATGTCGCGATGGCCGGCTTGTAGCCGCCGCCGGCAAAGCGTTAACGAGGAACAGACATGAGCACAATCGACTGGCATGCGCGAGCCGCCGCGCTGAACATAGACGGAAGAGCCTATATCGGCGGCATGCGCGTGCCGTCCATCGACCGTGAAACATTCGAGTGCCTGTCTCCGGTGGACGGGCGCAAGCTCGCTGACGTTGCGCGCTGCAAAGCCGCCGACATCGACCGTGCCGTCGCTGCTGCACGTGCCGCGTTCGAGGACAGGCGCTGGGCGGGCATGTCGCCCGGCGAACGCAAGCGCGTGATGATCCGGTTCGCCGATCTGGTGATCGATAACCGCGAAGAACTGGCGTTGCTGGAAACGCTGGACATGGGCAAGCCGATCAGCGCCTGCATGAATACCGACGTGCCGGCCACCGCCAACACGCTGCGCTGGTACGGCGAGGCGATCGACAAGGTGTATGACGAGATCGCGCCGACCGGCGAGCATACGCTGGCGATGGTCACGCGCGAGCCGATGGGCGTGGTAGGGGCGGTGGTTCCGTGGAACTATCCGATGCTGATGGCTTCCTGGAAGATCGCGCCGGCGCTGGTGTCGGGCAACAGCGTGGTGCTCAAGCCCTCTGAAAAAGCGCCGCTGAGCGCACTGCGACTGGGCGAGCTGGCATTGCAGGCCGGCATACCCGCAGGCGTGTTCAATGTGGTGCCGGGTTTCGGCGCGGAGGCGGGATCGCCGCTGGCGCTGCACATGGATGTCGACTGCATCGCGTTCACCGGTTCGACCGGGGTCGGCAAGAAGATCCAGGTCATGGCCGGACAGAGCAACCTCAAGCGCGCCTGGTGCGAACTGGGCGGGAAGTCCCCGAACATCGTGTTTGCCGACTGTCCGGATCTCGATCGTGCGGTTGCGGCCGCAGCCGGCTCGATTTTTTACAATCAGGGTGAAAGCTGCAACGCGCCGTCCCGCCTGCTGGTCGAACGCAGCATACGCGACGAGTTCGTCGAAAAACTCAAGCAGTATTCGCCGCGGCACATGCCCGGCGACCCGCTCGATCCTGCGACGACAATGGGCGCGCTGGTCGATCAGGGGCAGATGGACAACGTGCTGAAATACATCGAATCCGGCAAACAGCAGGGCGCCACGCTGTGCTGCGGCGGCGAGCGCGCGCGTGTCGAGTCGGGCGGCTACTACGTTGCGCCGACCATATTCGACGGCGTGACCAACGAAATGATCATCGCCAGCGAGGAAATCTTCGGGCCGGTGCTGTCCGTGATCACGTTCGATACCCAGGAGGAGGCCATACGCATTGCGAACGACACCCGCTACGGCCTGGCGGCGGCGGTGTGGACCCGCGATATTTCCCGCGCGCACAGTGTGGCCCGCGCGTTGCGCGCCGGCACCGTGCATGTGAACAGTTACGACGAGGACGATATTACCGTGCCCTTTGGCGGCTACAAACAGTCGGGCAACGGCCGCGACAAGTCGCTGCATGCGCTGGAAAAATACACCGAACTGAAAACCACCTGGATCAGCCTGGCTTAAAACACAGGGGAGGAAATGACAAAATGAATGCAAAAGTGCCTGTAAAAATCAACAATGCCTCGCTGCACCAGCGCCGCCTTGCCGCAACACCGCGCGGCGTCGGCGTGATGGCGGGGTTCTATATCGACCGCGCGCAGAATGCCGAAGTGTGGGATGTGGAGGGCAAGCGTTATATCGATTTTGCCGGCGGTATTGCGGTGCTGAATACCGGCCATCGCCATCCGGCGATGGTGGCCGCGATCGAGGCGCAGCTCGCACGCTTCACCCACACCTGCTACCAGGTACTGCCCTACGAAAGCTATGTCAGTCTTGCCGAGCGGATCAATACGCTGACCCCGGGCAGCCATGCCAAAAAGACCGCGTTCTTTTCCAGCGGCGCGGAAGCGGTCGAGAACGCAATCAAGATCGCCCGCGCCAGTACCGGGCGCTCGGGCATCATTGCCTTTTCCGGGGGATTTCATGGCCGCACCATGATGGGCTGCGCGCTGACCGGCAAGATCGTGCCCTACAAGGTCGGCTTCGGGCCGTTCCCGGCCGAGATCTACCATGTGCCGTTCCCGACCCCGCTGCACGGCGTCAGCGTGGCAGATACGCTGGGCGCGCTGCAGACACTGTTCAAAGCCGATGTCGATCCGAAGCGGGTTGCCGCAATCCTCATCGAACCGGTGCAGGGCGAGGGCGGCTTCTATATTGCCCCGCCGGAACTGATGAACGCGCTGCGCCAGGTTTGCGACGAGCACGGCATCCTGCTGATCTTCGACGAGATACAAACCGGCTTCGGCCGCACCGGCAAGCTGTTCGCCACCGAGCATTACGGCGTGTTGCCGGACATCATCACGATTGCAAAGAGCATGGCGGGCGGCATGACGCTGTCCGCGGTGTGCGGCAGGGCGGAAGTGATGGATGGTCCGGCACCGGGCGGACTGGGCGGAACCTATGCCGGCAATCCGCTGGCGATCGCCGCGGCGCATGCGGTGATCGACATCATCGAACGGGAAAAGCTGGTGGAACGCTCCAATCTGCTCGGACAGAAACTGGTCGCGCGGCTCAATGCAGCGCAGTCCGGAGTGCCGGCGCTGAAGGAGGTACGCGGGCTCGGCTCCATGGTTGCAGCGGAGTTTTTCGATCCAGCCAGCGGCGAACCTTCGCCCGATATCGTCAAGCGCGTGCAGCAGGCTGCGCTGGAAGAAGGACTGATCCTGCTGACCTGCGGCGTATATGCCAATGTGATACGGTTCCTCTATCCGCTTACCACCGAAGACGCGGTATTTGCCGAGGCGCTGGACATTATCGACCGCGCGCTGGGCAAGGCATAGCATGACCGATGCTGCCGATCACGCGATTGCACTGATCGCCGCGACCAGCCAGGCAGAACAACGACTGGCGGCGATGGGTGTGCATACCATCATCGCCCAGTTTGTCGATATTCATGGCTCGGCCAAGGGTAAATACATACCGCTGGCTCATCTGGCGGATATCGTCGGGACCGGGGTCGGATTCGCCGGCCCTTCCATCTGGGGCCTGGGGCTGCCGCGCAACGGACCGAGTTCAGAGTATTACGGACGCGGCGATCTGGACACGCTGCAAGCGTTGCCCTGGATGCCCGGTTATGCCCGTATCGTTTGCGACGGCGTGGTTGCCGGAGAGCCGTTCGTTCGATGCTCGCGTCGCATACTGCAGCGGCAGGTTGCGCGCCTTGCCGAACGCGGCTGGACCCTCAATGTCGGCATCGAACCGGAGTTCTTCCTGTTGCACAAGGACGAAGCGGGGCGTCCGATGATAGCCGACAGGGCTGACCGGCTCGAAAAGCCCTCGTACGATCTCAACGCGATGGCGCGGGTGCGCGGTGTGCTGCGCAGCATCGAAAAGGGATTGGGCGAATGCGGGTTTGACGTATTCCAGATTGACCACGAAGACGCCAGCGGACAGTTTGAGTTGAATTACCACTACAGTGACGCGCTGACCGCCGCCGATCGTTTTATCCTGTTCAAGATGGCAGCCCTTCACATCGCCGAGGAAGCCGGGCTGGTTTTTTCGCTGATGCCAAAACCCTTTGCCGATCGCCCCGGCAGCGGCCTGCATATGCACCTGTCACTGCGCGACCGAGACGGAAGAAACATAATGGCAGACCAGACAGGATCGCACGGACTGTCCGGGACTGGCCTGCAATGCATTGCAGGCCTGCTTGCCCACAGCCCGGCGCTGGCCGCCATGCATGCGCCCACCGTAAATTCGTACAAGCGCCTGGTGGTCGGGCGTTCGCTTTCCGGCACGACCTGGGCACCGGCGCATATCGCCTGGGGCGACAACAACCGCACCACAGTCGCCCGGGTTACCGGGGGACGCATCGAATTCAGGCTCACCGATGGCAGTTGCAATATTTACCTGGCGCTGGCTTCCGCGGTTGCGGCGATGCTCGAAGGTATCGAGCGGCAGATGCTGGTGCCGGCCCCGATCGACGAGGATATCTATGAATGGCCGTCCGCGCTGTTTGCCGAACGCGGCGTGGCGACCCTGCCGCTGACGCTCGGCCAGGCACTGGATGCGCTCGCGGCGGATGCAGCGCTTTCGTCCGCCATCGGCGTTGATTTTGTGGCTGATTTTCTCGCGATCAAGCGCGCCGAGTGGATTGATTTCTGCCGCTCGGTCAGCGACTGGGAATATCGGCGCAATCTGACCTGGCCCTGATCAAATTGAAGCAGCATATCTAATGGCTCTATCTGGCAATCGCGATCGTTACCGAGGTGATCGGCACCAGCGCGCTGAAATCCTCGGCGGGATTTACGCGAATGCTGCCTTCGGCGGTGGTGATTGTCAGCTATGCGATTGCGTTCTACCTGCTGTCGCTCACGCTGCGCAGCATCCCGGTCGGGATCGTGTATGCGGTGTGGTCGGGTGCAGGCATCGTGCTGCTGGCATTGATCGGCGCCTTCTTCTTCAAACAGGCACTGGATACCCCGGCCATCGTCGGCATAGTCCTGATACTGTCCGGGGTCATGGTCATCAACCTGTTTTCGCAATCATCGGTAGGCTGAGTCTGGGCAGTGTAACCCGCGCGTTCATGCCGCTTTGCCGAGTATCCGTTGCTGCTGCTGAAATTCCTGCTGGTGCGCCGCCCATTGCTGTTCGTTTTTCAGGTATTGGGTGAAATCCAATCCCTGTTCTCCTTCGGCTGCAAGGGACGTGAGTGCTTCGGCAATACAACCGAAGATGCGATCGATCTCGTGCTTCTCGATCGTGAGCGGCGGCGAGATCGCAATCACGTCGCCGGTATAGCGGATCAGCACGCCCATCTCGTAGCATTTCAGGTAGGTCGCAAAGGCGCGCGCACCGGGCTTTCCCAGGGTCGGCTCCAGTTCGATGCCGGCGACCATGCCGATATTGCGGATGTCCCTGACGAAGGGCACGCCATTCAGTGAGTGCGCGGCCTGTTCGAAGTGGTTGCCCAGTCCGGCCGCACGATCGACCAGCTTTTCGGTAACAAAGATATCGTTCGTCGCGATCGCGGCTGCACAGGCAATCGGATGGGCGGTGTAGGTGTAGCCATGCGGCAGTTCGATTGCATTGGCCGGGCTGTTGGACATGAACGCGTCGTGGATCTCGCGTTTGACCGCGACCGCGCCCATCGGGACCGCGCCGTTGGTCAGGCCCTTCGCGCAGGTGAGGATGTCCGGCATGACGCCGAAATAGTCGGAAGCGAAGCGCGTCCCGAGCCGGCCGAATCCGGTGATGACTTCGTCGAAGATCAGCAGGATGCCGTGCTTGTCGCAGATCTCGCGCAGGCGTTTGAGGTAGCCCTGCGGCGGCAAAACCACGCCGGCCGAACCCTGTATCGGTTCGACGATCAGCGCGGCGATGGTCGCGGGATCGTGCAGCGTGGTGATGCGCTGCTCGAACTCGTTGGCGAGTTCAACGCCGCCGTCCTTCGGCAGGCCGCGGGTAAACGCGTTGCGGCCGATATCCAGCGGATGCCTGATGTGGTCCACGCCGGCCAGTCCGTTGCCGAACGATTTGCTGTTTCCGGCAATTCCGCCAACCGATATGCCGCCAAAGTTGACGCCGTGGTAGCCGCGCTCGCGGCCGACCAGCTTGTTGCGCAACGGGTTGCCGGTCACGCGATGGTAGGCCAGCGCGATTTTGAGCGCGGTGTCGGCCGATTCGGAACCGGAGTTGGTGAAGAATATCCGGTCCAGTCCGACCGGCATGAATTGCGCGAGCCGTTCGGCAGCTTCGAAAGCCAGCGGGTGGCTGTTCTGGAAAGCGGGCGCATAGTCCAGCGTGCGCAACTGGTGCGCCACGGCGCTGGCGATTTCCTCCCGGCCATGACCGCAGGCCACACACCACAGGCCGGCCGTTCCGTCGAGCAGGGTGCGGTCGTCGATCGTGGTGTAGTAATTGCCCTTTGCTGCCTTGAACAGGCGCGGCATGCTTTTGAACTGGCGGTTTGCGGTAAACGGCAGCCAGTAATGGTCGAGATTCGGCAAGCTGGACATGGTAACTCCCGGGTGGATAAGGACGCGAGTCTCGGCGTGTTCATCAGGTGCTGTCAAGAGTGTAACTTCACAAAATTAAGGTATTGATTCTTATATAATCTGCCGCGCGCGTGTTATTGAATGTTTAACAGCCTGAACATTCGAAAGGGGGAATACGATGGATCACGAAGTGGGCGTCAGACTGCGACTTGTCAGGTTGCGTCATCAGTTGTCTCAGCGTGCGCTGGCCAAGCGCGTCGGCGTGGCACATGCAACCATTTCGCTGATTGAATCGGGACGCAGCAACCCGTCGATCAGTGCATTGAAGCGCATCCTTGCCGGTATCCCGATCACGCTGGCAGAATTCTTTTCGGATGAAATGCCGCCCGCCACAAGCAGGATATTCTATCGCGCCGCCGAGCTGACCGAGATCAGCGGCGGCGAAGGGATTTCCTACCGCCTGATCGGTTCGGCCCGGGAAGGGCATGTGTTGCAGATCATGTTCGAACGCTACGAGACCGGCGCGGATACCGGGATAATCATGCTGCGCCACGAGGGTGAAGAGGGCGGTTTCATCCTGTCCGGGCAACTCGAGGTGTCGGTCGGTGAATCAACCCGTATGCTGGGTCCCGGGGACGCCTATTATTTCAACAGCAGGCAGCCGCACCGGTTCCGCAATGTCGGTTCGGAACCCTGCATTCTGGTCAGCTCCTGCAGTCCGTCCTCATTCTGAAAGTCCAATGGTTGCCGCCGGCACGGCGCCAGCCGCGAAGGGCCGAACGGACAATCGACCAGATACCCCAAACAACTTCTCAGCCCTGGGCCCAAGCCTTGGCTTCCTGGTAATCCGTATACACCCGTATATCCGCATCGACGAATATGCGCGACAGCCAGGCCTGCCAGGTGATCCACTGGTCGTCGGTAACGACCGCAATCTTGGTGAAATCGTGGTTGTGTTCGCGGCGGAAGAACTTGATTTCTTCCCAGGCCACGTCGAGGGTGTAGCCGACCATCGCGCGCAGGTCGAAAAGCAGGTCCAGCTCGCCGGGGGATTTCAGTTTGTAGAGCGTCTGTTCTTCGAAATCCTTGAAGTCGGCGATGGTGAATTCGCCGAGGACGGCCACGTTGACCAGGTTTTCGGTTTGTTCGATGGTGATCATGTTTCTGTTCCTTGGAATTATTGTTCCGGAGTCGGATGCAGCGGTGTCAGCCATAAGCTTAACACACCGCCCGCGATGATGAGCGCCATGCCCAGCCAGCTGTCCAGCGGCAGCACTTCTTTCCAAAGCAGCATGCCGAACACGCTGGCAAACACGATGGTGCTGTAAGCCAGGCTGCCGACCACCAGGGTATTGCCGGTGCGGTAAGCCTGGGTCATCGCGAGTTGTGCGAAGGTGGCTGTGCTGCCCATGCCCAGCAGGATGGCGAAGCCGCGGAGGGTGACGGGATGCACGGTGTTGAACAGCATCCACACTCCGGTGCAGACCGTGGCGATCAGGGTGAAATAAAACACGGTGCGCGCAGCAGGCTCGCCAAGGATGCCGAGTTGCTTGACGTTGATATAGGCGATGCCGGCGAGGAAGCCCGAGATCAGTCCCAGCAGACCGGTCAGCAGCTGGTCGCGTTGTATGGACGGGTGCAGCAGCAGCACCACGCCGCAAAAACCCATACCGATTGCGGCCGTCATCGGCAGGTTGAATCTGTCCTTGTAAACCACGATCGTGAGCACGGTCAGGAAAAGCGGCGAGGTGTAGTTGAGCGTGACGGCGGTGGCGAGCGGCAGCATGGTGATGCAATAGAAGAACAGAACCAGGGCGAGCGTTCCGGAAATGCCGCGCCACAAGTGCGCGCGCCAGTGGTGTGTGACCATGCTGACGCGCCGTGTTTGCATGATGGCGGAGATGATCAGCAGGCCGAAGAACGAACGGTAAAATACCATCTCGATATGCGAGAAGTAGGGCGCGCCGAGTTTGACGAACACGCCCATGCAACCGAACATGAGTCCGGCAACCAGCATCCAGCGAGAGCCGGTGAGTTTCATCATTCCGGAGGCGTCAGCTAGAGGTAAGGTGCAAGGTTGCGGCGCAGATACTCGTGAAAGTGCAGCATGCCGTCCTCGGTGGGCGACTGGTACGGGCCGTGTTCTTCGATACCGCGCTGGTACAGCAATTTTCGGCCCTGATGCATGCGCAGGCAGATGGTGTCGTCCTCGATCGCGGTTTCGTTGTAGGCATTCTGTTCTGCTTCGACATAACCGCGCTCGAACAGCACGATGTCCTCGAGGTAATAGAATTCGACGATGTTGGTGCAGGCCTCGGGACCGCGGGGTACCAACGTGCTGATGACCAGTGTGCCGGGATACCACTCGATCATGATGTTGGGGTAATAGGTCAGCCAGATCGCGCCGTACTTCGGCAGATTATCGCCGCAATAGTGCAGCACCTGTTCCTGCCATTTGGCATATACATCGCTGCCGGTCTTGCGCAGTCCGTTGCGGATGCCGACGGTCTGCACGCTGTACTGTTCGCCGAATTCCCACTTGAGGTCGTCGCAGTCCACGAAATTGCCGAGGCCGGGGTGGAACGGCACGACGTGGTAGTCCTCCAGATACACTTCGATGAACGTTTTCCAGTTGAACGCGTATTCGTCCACCTGCACGCGATCCAGCATATAACCGGAAAAATCGATCTCCTTCATCACGCCGATTCTTGCCAGGTCTTTTGCGACATCGCGTTTGCCGGCAAACAGCAGGCCGTTCCAGTTTTGCAGCGGCGATTTGTCCAGGTTCAGGCAGGGGTTTTGCGGGAAGTGCGGCGCGCCGAGCAATTCGCCGTCGGTCCTGTATGTCCAGCGGTGCAGCGGGCACACGATATGTTTCGTATTGCCCCTGCCTTCCAGCATGACCGACTGGCGGTGGCGGCAAATGTTGCTGAGCAGTTCCACACCGTTCTGGTTGCGCACCAGCACCTGCGCCGCATCCTGCAGCACATGGTAATCGCCGGGATTCTGGACCAGCAGTTCATGGCCGACATAATTCGGTCCGCGTTCGAACAGCATGCGCTGTTCGACTTCCAGGACCTTGGGATCGAAGTACCAGGCCAATGGTGGTTGTTCGGGAACGCTGGTGAGATGAGCCAGCTTTGCTAATTCAGACATACCCACATCCTCATCTGGAACGTTGAATACGGTTTTAATCGGGGGATGGGATTGTCCCCGAATTCGATTGATGGGGCAACCGTCGAGACAATTTGTTCCGCATAAAACGCATTTCTGCGCAGCCGGGATTGAATGCCGGACGGATGATTGTGGCGTTCAGTGGTAATTTTACAGCCAGTCGGATCGCTTGAAATGCCGATATAGAATGCCGCAGACCACTATGATGAAGAATATCGCAACAGGATAGCCGTATTCCCATTGCAGCTCCGGCATGAGCCTGAAGTTCATTCCCCATATCCCGGTGAAAACGGTCGCGATGGCGAATATCGCTGCCCATGCCGCCAGTTGTTTGTTGATCGTGTTCTGTTCTATTGCTACCGTGGACTGGCTGACCATGATCGCGGTGCTGATGGTGTCGCGCATCGCGTCGATAGCCGAATTGATTCGAACCAGGTGGTCATAGACATCGCGGAAATATTCCTGGGTCGTACTGCAGACAGGAGGCACGCGCCCGCCATACAATTTTCCGGTGGCTTCCATCAGCGGCATCACGGCATGCTTGAGTACCATGACCT
>JBAUQH010000171.1:0-11970 GCA_049580605.1 Gallionella sp.
TGCCCAGATCGCTGCCGACGTTGCGAAGTTTCTTGGTGCCGAAAACCAGCACGATCACCACCAGCACGATCAGCCAATGCCAAATACTCAATCCACCCATTTCGTTCTCCTTTAAATTAATCGCGCCTCACCATGGGCGGAATATTGCCTCCGCCGATCACGTGAATATGCAAATGAAATATTTCCTGCCCGCCGCCCTTGCCGGTGTTGATCACGGTGCGAAAACCGTTTTCCAGCCCCTGCTCCTTTGCCAGTCTTGGCGCCAGCAGCAGCATCTTGCCAAGCAAGGCCGCATGTTCGTCTCCGGCATCGTCCAGTGTGGAAAGGTGCAGCTTCGGCACCAGCATGAAGTGCACCGGGGCGACCGGATTGATGTCGTGGAACGCCAGCACCTCGCCGTCCTCGTACACCTTGCGACACGGAATCTCGCTGCGCACAATTTTACAAAACAAACAATCGTTCGTACTCAATCCCTGCTCCTGCTTTCTTTCTCGGCAATGCCCGACAACCCTTCGCGGCGCTCCAGTTCGTCCAGCACATCCGCCGCGCTCAGCCCGTGCTGGGCCAACAATACCATGCAATGAAACCACAGATCGGCGGTCTCATGCACCAAGTGGTCCTTGTCCCCCGTCTTGCTGGCCAGGATGACTTCGGTGGCTTCCTCGCCGACTTTCTTCAGTATCGCATCTTCCCCCTTGCTGAACAGCTTCGCAACATATGAGCTTCCCGGCGACGCCTTTTTGCGCTCCGCCAATATACCGGTCAATCGTTGCAAAATATCCTGTGCCATCATTCGGGATTCATCTTTTCGGATTTTTATTAACCGGATTATCCGTCTGATAGATTTCCCTGGGGGATTTAATTACCGGATCCACCTCGACCCACTTGCCGTCCTCAAGCCGGTTGAAAAAGCAGCTTTCCCGACCGGTATGACACGCGATGCCCCCCAGTTGTTCAACTTCCAGCAGGATCACATCCCCATCGCAATCAAGGCGGATTTCCTTGATTTTCTGAAAATGGCCCGATTCCTCGCCTTTATGCCAGAGTTTTTTTCGCGAGCGCGACCAGTATACCGCTTCGTTTTTTTGCCAGGTCAATTTCAACGCCTCGCGATCCATCCACGCCACCATCAGCACGCGACCGCTGGATGCGTCCTGTGTGACAGCGGTCACCAATCCGTCGCTAGACCAATTGACCTTGTTCAACCAAGCTTCGTTCATAGCCGCACCTCAATTCCATTTTTTGCCATAAATTGTTTGGCCTGCCGCACGGTATATTCGCCAAAATGAAAAATACTCGCAGCCAGCACGGCATCCGCTCCGCCCTTTTTTATACCATCTACCAAGTGCTGCAAATTACCGACGCCGCCGCTTGCAATGACCGGAATATCCAGCGCATCAGTAACGGCCCGAGTCAATGCCAGATCAAAACCCGATTTCTGCCCGTCCTTGTCCATGCTGGTCAGCAGGATTTCACCCGCGCCCATGTCCTGCATTTTCTTTGCCCATGCCACCGCATCAAGGCCTGTGGCGGTACGCCCGCCGCGGGTGAATACTTCCCAATGCGCGGGGGAAACCTGCTTGGCATCAATCGCCACCACGATGCACTGCGAACCGTAGCGGCCGGCGGCATCGGCAACCAGTTGCGGATTGAGTACCGCGGAAGTGTTGATGCTGACCTTGTCGGCGCCGGCGTTCAGCAGACTACGCACATCGTCCACCTCGCGCACACCGCCGCCCACTGTCAATGGAATGAATACCTGCGAAGCGACCTGTTCGATCATCCTGTAAATGATCCCCCTGTCGTCAGAACTCGCAGTGATGTCGAGAAAGGTCAGTTCGTCGGCACCCTGTTCGTCATAACGGCGCGCGATCTCAATCGGGTCGCCGGCGTCACGCAGTTCGACAAAACTCACGCCTTTGACAACACGGCCCGCAGTTACGTCAAGACAGGGGATAATTCGTTTGGCCAGCATGAGTCAGAGCGCTGTCACTGTCAATTCGTCCGCCAGTGTCTGTGCCGCCTTGAAATCCAGCGTGCCTTCATATATCGCCCGTCCGGTAATCGCGCCGGTGATTCCTTCGGACTGCACTGCGCATAACGCGCGCACATCGTCCAGGTTGGTGATACCGCCGCTGGCGATCACCGGCACATGCAGCGGACCGGCCAATTCAACCGTGGCGGGAATATTCACGCCTGTCAACATGCCGTCGCGCCCGATATCGGTGTAGATCACCGCTTCCACGCCATAACCTTCAAAGCGTTGCGCCAGATCCGCCACGTCATGGCCGGTCAATTTGGACCATCCATCCACGGCCACCTTGCCGCCCTTGGCATCCAGACCGACCATGATGTGTCCGGGAAAGGCATCGCAGGCTTCATGCAGAAAGCCGGGCACCTTCACGGCTGCGGTACCGATGATGATATAAGTCACGCCGATGTCGAGATAACGCTCTATGGTTTCCAGATCGCGTATACCACCGCCAAGCTGCACCGGAATATCCGTTCCGACCGCTTCAACGATGCCGCGCACTGCAGCTTCGTTCTTGGGCTTGCCGGCAAACGCGCCGTTCAGATCGACCAGGTGCAGGCGGCGCGCGCCTTGGGCCAGCCAGTGTTTTGCCATTGCGGCGGGATCCACGGAAAATACCGTGGCATCTTCCATCACACCCTGTTTCAGGCGCACACAATGACCGTCTTTCAAATCTATCGCGGGAATAATCAGCATGACAGTAGTTAGATATTTAAGGATTCCATAGCACAAAATTTTGCAGCAGTTTAAGCCCGTCTGCCTGGCTTTTTTCCGGATGGAACTGCACCGCAAACAGATTATCCTTTGCCGCGGCGCAGACAAACGATTGCGGATATTGGCTGGTTGCCTGCACCAGCGAGGCATCCTGCGTCTGCACATAGTAGCTGTGCACGAAATAAAAGCGCGCATCCTGCTCTATGCCATTCCACAACGGGTGTTGCACATGATGCACCTGATTCCAGCCCATATGCGGCACCTTCAGTTTGTTGCCCTGCGCATCGCGCATATTACTGGCAAAGCGCACCACCCTGCCGTGCAAAATCCCCAGTCCGGCAATGTTGCCTTCGTCACTGTGCTCGAACAGCATTTGCAGGCCGATGCAGATACCGAGAAACGGCTTGCTGCGCGCGGCCTGCAAAACGACATCGCGCAAGCCGCGCGCATCCATTTCGCGCATACAGTCGGGCATCGCGCCTTGCCCGGGAAAAACCACCCTGCCGGCGTTTGCAATCGTTCCCGGATCATCCGTGACGACAATTTCCGCTGCAGGCGCCACGCTGCGCAATGCCTGCTCGACCGAGCGCAGGTTGCCCATGCCGTAATCGACTACCGCAACATCAACCATAGCGACCATGATGGATTTATATTGTTCCCTTGGTGGATGGCATCACGCCGGACATGCGCGGATCCAGCTCCAAAGCCATGCGCAGAGCGCGGCCAAACGCCTTGAATATGGTTTCGGCCTGATGGTGGGCATTGTCTCCCGCAAGATTGTCGATATGCACCGTCACCAGGGCATGATTAACGAACCCCTGAAAGAACTCCTTGATCAGATCCACATCGAATTGGCCAACATTGCCGCGCACGAATTCGCAATTGAACACCAGGCCGGGACGGCCGGATATATCCACCACCACCCGTGACAGTGCTTCATCCAGCGGAATGTAGGAATGTCCGTAGCGGCGCAGGCCTTTCTTGTCGCCGATCGACTGATTGAATGCCTGGCCCATGGTGATGCCGATATCTTCGACAGTGTGATGCGCATCGATGTGCAAATCCCCTTTGGCCAGGATAGTCAGGTCCAGCAGCCCGTGCCGTGCAATCTGGTCGAGCATGTGATCGAAAAACGGCAGCCCGGTATCGAATTTGGTTTTGCCGCTGCCGTCCAGATTCAATTCGACGTTGATCTGGGTCTCCAGGGTATTGCGTGAAACTTTCGTGCTGCGCATGATTGGGTCCTGTGCGGATTGAATAATTTTATTCTGCAAATCCTACATAAATCGTTCGTTTTGGTTCCGACATAACCTGAAGGCCGGTCTTCGCCCAAACTCGCTATTCTTTGCGCAAACTCTCCTGCAGCGCTTTTATGAATTGCTCGTTTTCATCCGGGGTGCCGACGGTCACGCGCAGGCAGTCATGCAGCATCGGATGCGAGCCATGCAGATTCTTGATCAGAACGCCGCGCTGCTTGAGGCCGTTGAAAACCGCTACCGCATTCGCCACCCGGAACAGCAGAAAATTAGCCTCGCTCGGATAAACCTGCACGCCGGCGGTTACGCGCAGCTGCCGGTAAAGTAATTCCCGGTCCTGCCTGATTTGTTCCGCCTGCCGCAGCAACACCTCGTGATGCGCCAGCAACTTCGCCGCCACCACCTGCGGCAATACGCCGACATTATACGGCAAGCGCAGCTTTTCCAACTCCCCCAGCCACGCCGCACTGCCCGCCAGAAAACCGAGACGCAATCCGGCCATACCCAGCTTGGAAAAAGTGCGCATCACCAGGAGGTTCGGGTAACTCGCAAGTCGCTGGATAAAGCTGTCGCGGGCAAATGCATAATAGGCCTCGTCCAGCACCACCAGGCCGGGGGATGCCGCGATGATCTCAGCGACGGCTTCAGCCGGGAACAGGTTGCCGGTCGGATTGTTCGGGTAAGCCAGGAAGACGAGGGCAGGCTGTTCGCGGCGGATTGACGCAAGCGTCGCGGGCAAATCCAGCGAAAAATCCCCGGCGCCGGAATTTGATTTAAGAGGCACGCCCACATATCGCATGCCGGTGAAAATCGCGATCATCCGGTACATCACGAATGACGGTTCAACGCTCAACATCGTCGCGCCGGGCTTGTTAAGTGCCAATGCGAGCAACTGGATCAGTTCGTCAGAACCATTGCCGAGCAATAGCGCCATTTCCTGCGGCAAGCCGGTCGCGACACGGATTTTTTCTTTGAGCGAAGCGGCGACCGGATCCGGATAGCGGTTGATGGCTGCGGCCGCGACCGCCTCGGCGATTTCGGCGCGCAATGCGGGCGGGACCAGATAGGGATTCTCCATCGCATCCAGTTTGATGTAACCGGAGCTGTCCGGCACATGGTAAGCGTGCAGATTGAGTACTTCCTGACGCAGCAATGCGCCAGCGAGAGAAGTTGCCGAAATGGCGGATTTAAAACCAGAAGACATGAAACAAAATCAAACGTAATTACAACAGCCGGGAGCTTATCACATAAGGCGACACGTTAAATCCCTAAAAATCAGACTCATTGCTTCTGACTTCCTTCCTTCTTTCTTTTTTGCTTCCGCTGATATTCCGCAATTCGAAACACACATTCCCGGCCCGATTGCTTATCAACGCCAACTCATAATCCAGTTGCTCAGCCCAACGCGAGGCTTGATACAGCCCGATTCCAAAACCGTTTTCGGAAACGATCACTCCTTTCAACAGCTTGAAGGCGACGCGATCCGGTATCGCTTCGCCGCTGTCGCAGACAGTAATGCTCAAAGGTTCGAGCCTGATTTCGACCGAAATCGCTATATCCGGATTCCCCTGGCGTTTTCGCAATGCGTTGTCGATCAAATTGTCGATCACGCAATCGAACATCGCTACGGGAATATTTTTGACAGGCAGGATACCAGGCTCGCGCCAGTGAAATTCCTGATACCGGTTGCGCTGCCGCAGGCTGCTCCACCAGGCATTCAAGGCAAGCTGCGCAGATTCGTGTTCCACATGGGGATGCTGCAGCTTGACCAGGGTTGCCTCGATGCGCCGGGAAAGCAACGGAAGCTGTTGCTGCAACAATTGCTGCGCCCGCTGTTCGCTGTTCTGCGAGATCGAGGTGAGCGAAAGCAGCGATTGCAGCATGTTCTTCAGGTCGTGGGTTAGACGCGACCCGGTCTCGTAAACCGCCTGCAAGCGCGTGATGTCGCGCAGGGTTTGTTCGCGCTGCTTGGACTGGTAAAAATAGCCGATCAATTGCACCAGCAGGTGTATATGCAACAGCAGCGTGGGGTTGAGCGATTGACGGGCATACAGCGTCAATCGCAATCCGCGCTCTTCCACGATGGCGGCATGTTCGCTGGTTTGCCCGACCTGGCCGCTTCCCTCGGGGGATTGCCAGGATAATCCCAACAGCCAGGGCATATCCGCCAGCAAGGCGACGGCTCTGTTCAGATAGGCCGCCGCATCAGGCTCGCGCTGGACCGCCTCGGTCAGTTCGGTGAGCCAGCTTTCGAATGGTGTGCCGACATTCAGCAAATATCGCGAAAACATCGCCTGCAGGCCGCTGAATCCGAAGCGGGGGTTCCACAACACGCCGAATGCCAGCAATATGAAACCGATCAGGAACAGCGCGCGCAGCAGCGCATCCAGGTAATTCAGCTTCCCCAGCGTCATGAATGCTAGGCTGCCGAGCACCACCAGGGCCAGCAGCATGAACAGCAGCAGACTGTAGATGAAATCCACCGTCCTAGCACGTTCGGCCAGTTCTTTGCTGGCGGGAAGTACCATCGTCGCCAGCAGCAAAAACGGCAGCACATACCGTATCAGCGTGCGACCGACCTCTATGGTGCCTTGCGCGCCAAATAAATTGGGCACAACCCAGAGCAGCAGCACCGCCAGCAGGTAGATCATTACCATCATGTACAACAGGCGGGCCCAGCGGTCGCGAAAGACGAATACGCGCGCACCAACCAGGCCGAACAGGCCGGTCAGCCAGAATGCAACCGTCCACCAGCTCAGGAAGAACAACTCTGCCACCGCCGCCAGCGCGATCAAAATAAATGCGCTGATCCCGACTTTGCGCTCGCTGCGCCACAGCGGCTGCCAGAGCAGGAACATACCGAAGTGGGTAAGCAACAGCGGATGTATCCATGGGCTCTGCACGCCGAGCAGCAGCGCTCCGTGCAACAGCCACAACATCGCCAGCAGCAACCAGCGGCTGTTATGCAGATATTTCACCAGGCCCGGTGTCAGCATTTCGGCATTACCCTGTCAATATCTCGTCAACAAACGATGGATCGGATCGGATACCGTCCCCGACCATCGTGCCCGGCATTTCATCCACCATAACCCCGCCAAAACTAATATATTGATTTTATTTATTTAATTTAATTCGCGCTGATTATTTCCGTTGAACCGTATGGTATTGGCACAGCAATTGCATTAAAGTTTGCACTGCACAACAAAAGGAGATTAACACAATGAAACGCAATCAATCCGGCTTTACCCTGATCGAGATCGCCATCGTGCTGGTGATCATCGGCCTGCTGCTCGGCGGCGTACTGAAGGGCCAGGAGCTGATCAACAGCGCGAAGGTGAAAAACCTCGCCACCGATTTCAAGAACGTGCCGATCTACATTTACGGCTACCAGGACAAGTACAAGGCACTGCCCGGGGATGATTCCAATGCGGTGACTCACTTGTCCGTAGCCGGTGCATCCGGTGTAGTCAACGGCAATGGCGATGGCGTAATCAACGGAGCATGGAACTCAATTACGGCAGCAGATGAATCTTTTCAGTTCTGGCAGCAAATTCGTCTGGCCGGTTTTGGCCCCGGCTCAACTACCCAGGGCTCCACTGATTACATACCTCACAACGCGGTCGGAGGCATTATTGGCGTGACCAATGCATTAACCAACAAACCGATCAGCACCATGTCCGGAACCTACATAGTCTGTTCCTCGTCTATCCCCTTCAAGTTCGCCAAGCAACTGGACGTGTCGCTGGATGACGGTAACACTGCGACAGGTTCCGTGCAGGTTTATGCTCAGCCTGCCACCCTGAACACTCCTCCAACTAATGGCGGTGAGCCAGCAATCGCTATTGGTGGTGTTACAGACGACACTCCAGTCGTGGTATGCATGGGTTACTGATCTCTCACCCGGCGTGACACAAGCCCGCTGTTCGCAGCGGGCTTTTTTATTGCCCCCGCCCTATTTCCCCTTGTGCAGCATGGACTCGACCGCCTGCAATCCCTCCGGCAGGCCGAGCAGCACCAGGATATCGCCGGACTGAAGCAACATGTCCTCGCTCGGCTGCGCGCCATACACATTGCGCCGGCGCACCGCATTCACCTCCACGCTCAACTCGGCCAGGCCAAGCTCGCCCAGTTTTCTACCCACCGCAATGGAATCATCGTTGAGTCGCACACTCAGGAAACGCGGCTGCAAGCTGTCGCCCGCCTCGTCGTCCTCGATCCGGACAGTGCGGAAATAGCCGTTGAACGCCGCGTAACGCCCCGCGCGATTTTCCTGCACGCGGTGGATCACGCGGTTCAGCGGCACGCCGGACAGCAGCAGTGCCTGCGAAGCCAGCATCACGCTGCCCTCGGTCACTTCGGCAACCACTTCCGCCGCGCCGGCCTTCTTGAGTTCTTCAATATGGGTATCGTCTGCGGTGCGAACCACCACGGGCAGATCCGGGCGCATCTGGTTCACATGGTGCAGGATCTTGAGCGCGGAGTGCTTGTCGTCGTAGGTGATGACCAGTGTCCTTGCGCGCATCAATCCGGCGGCTAGCAGCACCTCGCGCTTGGCGGCGTCGCCGTACACCACGCTGTCGCCGGCCGCCACCGCCTCGTGCACGCGGCGCGGGTCAAGATCGAGCGCGATGAAGCGGATATTTTCCTGTGACAGGAAGCGCGACAGCGCCTGCCCGCTGCGTCCGAAACCGCAAATGATGATGTGCGCGTCGGTGGCCATGGTTTTGACCGCAATCTGGTGTATCTGCAGCGCCCGGTCCATCCACGCCGACGGGGATATCCGCCGCACGATGGCCTCGGCATGCTGAATCAGGAATGGCGCAGTCAGCATCGAAACCAGCATCGCCGCCAGCACGTTCTGCATGACTTCCGCCGGCAACAGATTCACGCCGCCCGCCAGCGTCAGCAGCACAAAGCCGAATTCGCCGGCCTGGGCCAATCCCAGGCCGCTGCGTATCGATGCGCCCCATTCTCCCGAGAACGCGCGCGCCAGCAGTGTCACCACCGCGGCCTTGAATGGCAGCAGGATAAGCAGAATCAGCAGCACCCAGCCGATTCCGGTGATCACATTATGCAGATCGAGCAGCATGCCGACGGTGACAAAGAACAAACCAAGCAGCATATCGCGGAACGGCTTGATGTCCTCCTCAACCTGATAGCGATACTCGGTTTCGGAGATCAGCATCCCGGCGACGAACGCGCCCAGCGCCATCGAAAGCCCGGCCAGTTCGGTGACATAGGCCAGACCCAGCGTGAACAGCAGCACGTTGAGCATGAACAGCTCGGATGATTTCTGCATGGCAACCAGATGGAACCACGGGCGCAGCAGCCGCTGCCCGAAAATCAGCAGCGCGGACAAAACCAGCGCTGCCTTGAACAGCGCGAGCCCGATGGTGAGGTAGAGATGCTCACCGCTGCTGGCGAGTGCAGGGATGATGATGATCAGCGGCACCACGGCCAGATCCTGGAACAGCAGCACGCCCATGATTTTCTGGCCGTGGGGTGTGCTCAATTCGGCACGCTCGACCAGCATTTTGCTGACGATCGCGGTGGATGACATCGCCAGCACACCGCCCAGCGCCAGACCGGCGCGCCAATCGAGCCCGAAGAACAGCGATGAAAGCATGACCAGCAGTATGGTGGCGACCACCTGCGCGGTGCCGAGGCCGAAAACCAGCCGCTGCATGCTGCGCAGCCGTGCCAGGCTGAATTCCAGACCGATACTGAACATCAGGAACACCACGCCGAAATCAGCCAGATGGCGGGTTTCCGGCGCATCGGGTATCCAGCCCAGCGCATGGGGCCCGATCAGGATTCCGACCAGCAGATAGCCCAGCATTGCCGGCAATTCCAGTATCCGGCACAGCACCACCACGCCCACGGCGACCGCAAGCAGTATCAGCAAAAGGGGCAAAGAGTTCGTCATGAAAACGTGTAAAGCAACATAGTCGGCATGACCGGATAATGCACTAAGTTGACCGCGCTTACAAAATTCCTTGGCAATACTTCCTGGCCAGAATCCTGCTGTCAAAATCTCTCCGAGCATCAGTCGCGCTGCTATAATCCGGCGCTTATGAACAAGAATCTATCCGCCACGCCCGACGCGCTGACACTCGCCCGCGAGGTGTTGAATATCGAAGCCGCTGCAGTACAGGCGCTCAGTGCACGCCTTGATGAAAATTTCCTGGCCGCAATGGATGTCGTGCTGCGCTGTGAAGGCCGCGTCATCGTGAGCGGCATGGGCAAATCCGGCCATATTGCGCGCAAGATAGCCGCCACCCTGTCCAGCACCGGCACGCCCGCCTATTTCGTGCATCCGGGCGAGGCCAGCCACGGCGACCTGGGCATGATCACCAGCGAGGATGTCTTCATCGCGCTATCCTATTCGGGTGAAAGCGACGAACTGATGACCATCGTGCCGGTCATCAAGCGGCAGGGGGCAAAACTCATCAGCATGACCGGGAATCCGGCATCCAGCCTGGCCAGGGTTTCCGATGTCCATCTCAATGCGGCCGTGGACAAGGAAGCCTGCCCGATGGGGCTGGCGCCCACGGCCAGCACGACTGCGGCCTTGGCACTGGGCGATGCGCTGGCGGTGGCATTGCTGGATGCGAAGGGATTCGGGGCGGAGGATTTTGCCCGTTCTCATCCCGGCGGCAGCCTGGGGCGGCGACTGCTCACCCGTGTAAGCGATATCATGCGCACCGGCGAGCGCCTGCCCAGGGTAAACCTGGAAGCGACACTGGGCGACGCGATTCTGGAAATTTCGAAAAAGGGCGTGGGAATGACCGCAATCGTCGACGCCGAACAGCGTGTTCTGGGCATTTATACCGACGGGGATCTGCGCCGCACGCTTGCAAAGAAGCTGGATTTCAATGCCACGCCGATACGCAGCGTGATGTCAGCCGATCCGCACCGGATCAGCCCGGACAGCCTCGCGGCCGAGGCGGTGCAGATGATGGAACAGTTCAACATCAGCCAGATGCTGGTGGTGGATGAACAGAATAAACTGGTCGGTGCGCTCAATATGCATGACCTGTTGCATGCCAAGGTAATCTAGGAGCAAGACATGCCGGCAAGCCGCTCAAAACTGATACGTCTGTTCGCTTTCGATGTCGATGGCGTGATGACCGATGGCGGCCTGTACTATTCCGATTCCGGTGAGGAAATCAAACGCTTCAATTCACTGGACGGGCATGGGCTGAAAATGTTGCGCGCAAGCGGCGTGGAACTCGCGATCATTACCGGGCGTACTTCGCGTTGCGTCGAAGCGCGCGCAAAAAACCTGGGGATCGCGCATCTGTACCAGGGCGTCGAAAACAAGCTCGAGGCCATGATCGACCTGCTCGGCAAACTCAAGCTGCCCCCCGATGCCGCAGCCTATATGGGCGACGATGTGGTCGATCTCGCGGTGATGCGGCATGTCGGCCTGGCGATCAGTGTTCCGGAATCGCCGTTGCTGGTGCGCAAACATTCTCACTATGTCACCCAGCGCAGTGGCGGGCATGGCGCGGTGCGTGAAGCCTGCGAATTGATCATGTCGGCGCAGGGCACGCTGGATGCCCAGCTCGCCCCCTACTTGCAATGACCCTAGCCTCCCGTGTTCGCCCCTGGCTGCCGCTGTTACCCCTGCTCGCGTTGCTGTCCGCCACCTACTGGCTCAACCAGCAGGCGTTGCCCGGACCGGCGAAGCCGGAAAGCCTGCGCCACGACCCGGATGCAATCGTGGAAAACTTTTCCGCGACCAGCCTGAATGAACAGGGCGTACCGGACTTCATCATGGCCGCAACCCGATTGATGCACTACCCGGATGACGACAGCACGACGCTGGATGAACCACGCATAACCCTGCTCTCCCCGGGACAGCCTGCAATCCATGCCAACGCCGAACATGGCTCTATATCCAGCAAAGGCGAAGATGTATACCTGCGCGACAACGTTAAAGTGCTGCGCGAGGCGAGTTCGCAA
>JBAUQH010000172.1:0-2323 GCA_049580605.1 Gallionella sp.
ACTGGTTGGTTCATCGCAGATCAGCATCCGCGGCGAAACGGCCAGCGCGCGCGCGATCGCGATCCGCTGCCTTTGCCCGCCGGAAAACTCGTGCGGATAACGCCACTTCGCGCCGCGCGCCAGCCCGACCTGGTCGAGCAATGTATCGATGTGCGCCTGGTGCGCCGCACTGCCGCTGCCGATTGCCAGCGCGGCCATGCCTTCCTCGAGAATCTCCGCAACGCGCATTTTCGGGTTCAGCGATGCATAGGGATCCTGAAATACCATCTGCATTGATGCACGCTGTTCGCGGCTAAAGGATCCCGACAATGTCTGTCCGGCCAGCTGGACCCGGCCGGAAACAGCCGGAACCAGTTGCAGCAGCGCCTTGGCCAGCGTGGTCTTGCCGCAGCCTGATTCGCCTACCAGCGCCAGGGTGCGTCCCTGCGGGATATCCAGCGATACGCCGTCCACCGCTTTCACCTGCCCGACGACACGCTGCAGTATGCCTTTGCGTATCGGAAAATGGACACGCAAGTCGGAGACTTGCAATAGCGGGGTGCCCGGTTCAGGGTGCAAATCGGGTTTGACTTCATCATGAGCCACGGACAACCGAACCTCTGCTTCTTGCACCTTGCTTCCTGCCCCTTGCGTCTGATAAAGATGGCACCTCACCCCGTGGCCTGCATCGACCTCAACCCAGTCCGGTGCCTTTTCGTGGCATAGCGACCACGCCTTGTCGCAACGCGCGGCAAAGCGGCAGCCCTGCATCACGCTACCCAGCGGCGGTACGCTGCCTGGAATCGCGGCCAGTGACTGGTTGCGGCGTGCCGCATCGGGAAGCGCGGCAAACAATTTCTGCGTGTAGGGATGCAGCGGCTGGTCGAACAAGCGGGGCCGGCTCGCCTGTTCGACGATTTGCCCCGCATACATCACGCCCACCCGGTGCGCCATTTCCGCGACGACGCCGAGGTCATGGGTTATCAGCAGCATCGCCATGCCGTTCGCAGCCTGCGTGTCCCGAAGCAGTTGCAGCACCTGTGCCTGTATCGTGACATCCAGTGCTGTGGTCGGCTCATCCGCGATCAGCAATTTTGGCTGCCCGGCAAGCGCCATCGCAATCATCACGCGCTGCTTCATGCCGCCGGAGAGCTGGAACGGAAATTCCGCAGCGCGCCTCGCCGCATCCGGTATGCCGACCTGATGCAGCAATTCCTCGCTGCGAATCCGCGCAGCATTGCCGCGTACACCCCGATGCAGTCCCAAAACTTCGCTGATCTGCCGACCGACCGTCATCACCGGATTCAGGCTCAGCCCCGGCTCCTGGAATATCATCGCCATCTTTCCGCCGCGCAGGTCGCGCATCTCCCGCTCGCGCAGGTCGAACAGCGCGATGCCGTCCAGTTGTGCCGAAGAGCCTGCATGGGTCACCCCATCGGGCAACAGCCGCAACAGCGACAGTGCGGTCATCGATTTTCCGCAGCCGGATTCACCCAGCAGCACAAATGTCTCGCCCGCCCCGATGTTGAACGAGATGTCATCGACGATACGAACGCCATTGTTAAGCTGCGTAACCAGGCCCGAAACGCGCAGGATATCGGCCATTATCCAGCCACCTCAATCTCGTGAATCGAATCATCACACTGGACAATTTGTTCGGTGGCCGGCGGCATTGCCCGCAGTGTCAACTCCAGGATCGTTGTATCGCTTGGTGGATAGCCCGACTTTGTTACCGACGCTGCGCGCACCGAGTTCATGACGCCTCTCCGGTACGGTTCAGGCGCGGATCGAACGCATCGCGCACGGCATCGGCGAACAGGTTGGCGGCCAGCACCAGCACCAGCATGAAACCGAAAGCCGAGGCCAGCGCCCACCACACCATCGGCTCGCGGCCCAGTTCCAGCCGCGCCGCGTTGATCATCGTGCCGAAGCTGATCATCGAAGGATCAACACCCACGCCGACATAGGACAATACCGCCTCGGCCAGCACCAGCCCGCTGAAATCCATCACCAGGGAAATCAGCACGATGTGCATCACGTTCGGCATGATATGGCGTGCCAGGATGCGCAACGGCGACACGCCGAACGCCTGCGCTGCCTGGATGTATTCCATCTCGCGCAGCTTCAGCGTCTCGCCGCGCAGCAGGCGACACAGGCCGGTCCAACTGGTGATGCCGAGGATCAGGCACAGGAATACCAGGCGCATATCCGCCCGCGACGCGGAGGTCGAAAACCAGCCCGGATGCATGTCTATGGTTACCTGCATCATCAGCACCGCCGCTGCAATCAGCAGCACGCTGGGTATCGAGCTCAGCACGGTGTAGATATATTGAATCATATCATC
>JBAUQH010000173.1:0-8036 GCA_049580605.1 Gallionella sp.
CCTTTACAAACGCCGAGAAACTGCATTACATTAACAGCATGAAACGGTTACTGCTGCTATCCGCGCTGCTGCTTGGCGCATGTGCTTCCACCGGGGAAAACGTGCCGCCGCATCAGGTCTACAGTTCCGCGTCCGTCAGGCAACTCGCTGCCTATGCACGGGGCCTGATCGGTACGCCATACAAGTACGGCGGCCGTTCACCGAAAGCCGGGTTCGATTGCAGCGGATTCGTCGATTATGTGTTTCGCCATTCGGCCCATGTTTCGCTGCCGCATAACTCCAGGCTGATAAGCCGGCAAGGATTTCCGGTCAAACCGAACCAGCTGCGCGAAGGCGATCTGGTGTTCTACGACACCAACCACAGCACTTATTCGCACGTCGGCATCTATCTGGGCAACTACCGCTTTATTCATGCGCCGAGCAGCGGCGGCAGCGTGCGCACCGAAGACATGCGCGAAGCATACTGGGAAAGACACTATAACGGCGCACGGCGCATTGCTTTGCGCGATTGAGTGTCGCGCGCTTCCTTCAAGGCTTCCGCCAGTTGGAACACCGACATCGCATAATAGTCGCTGTTGTTGTAACGCCGGATCACGTCGAAATTGTTGAACACCAGCCAGAATTCCTTGATCTGCCCGGTGGCATCCGGCAGCGCGGAGGTCGATGCCTGCCCGCCGGGCGCAGCCGATCCGGGTTTGGGCGGCGGCTTGTCATCGCTTGCTTCTATCGTAAAATCGATCAGGCGCGCGGTTTGATCCGGCGCAATTTTCACGGTTGGGGTTATGCCGGATAGCGACCAGGCCGCGACCGTGCGCGGTATGGTGATATCGCCGGCGCAGGCATCCTCGCTGACCCGCGCAAGCACTGCGATAGGCGCAATCGCGTCGCGCTTTGCCGCCGGTGCCTTTCCGGTGCCAGGCGACTGCTCCCCGGCCTGGCTGGTCCAGCCAAACTCCTTCAGGAAATTCGCGACGCTGCCGATCGCATCCCTGTTTTCTTTCAGCAGATTGATCCTGCGGTTGCCGTTGAAATCCACCGCATAGGTTCGATAGCTGCTCGGCATGAATTGCGGGATGCCCAGCGCACCCGCATATGAGCCGCGAATTTCGAGCAGATTGAATTGCTGCTCTCGGGCAAGCAGCAGGAAATTTTCCAGTTCGCCGCGGAAGAAATCGGCACGCGGCGGATAGTCGAACGCCAGCGTGGTCAGCACATCCAGTGTGCGGTAACTGCCTGGATCCTGCCCATAAATTGTTTCCACGCCGATCACCGCAACGATAATGTCCTGGGGCACGCCGTACTTGTGCTCGGCGCGCTGCAGGGTTTTCCGGTACTTTTGCCAGAAATCCAGACCCAGCCTGATGCGCTGCGGATTGACAAAGTTCACCCGATATTCGGGCCATGGTTTGGCGGTGGCGGGGCGTGATATGGCGTCTATCACCGGCAGCACAAGCTGCGCATGGGCAAACACATTTTCGAGCTCGCCACGCCTGAAATTGTGCTTGGCAACCATCTGGTCGATGAACTCCGGTATTCCCGGCAGCGTGACTGAATGGGCGTCAGGCACTGCAAAAAGCAGCACCAACAGTGCGAAGGCGTGGACAGATTTCATGATGTACCGATTCTAACCGATGGCGACTCGACAGACAGCTTCAACTGCTGTTAAATAGCGCGTTTAGTCCGGCCGGGCAGGCGCAGCGTATAAAAGTCGCCTGCCGGCTGATTCCAACCCGATTCGAAAATGCTGAAAGAACCCTGCTCATGAACACAAAAACTCAACATCATCCCCTCATCATCCTCGGTTCCGGCCCGGCCGGATACACCGCCGCAATTTATGCCGCACGCGCAAACCTGAAGCCGGTGCTGATCACCGGCCTCGCCCAGGGCGGCCAGATGATGACGACCACCGAAGTGGACAACTGGCCGGCCGATGTAATGGGCGTGCAGGGGCCGGAACTGATGGCGCGATTCCAGCAGCACGCGGAGCGTTTCAACACGCATCTGATATTCGACCAGATCCACACCGCGAAGCTGCAACAAAAGCCCTTCCTGCTGACCGGCGACGATGGCAGCTACAGTTGCGATGCGCTGATCATTGCCACCGGCGCTTCTGCGCAATATCTCGGCTTGCCGTCCGAAGAATCCTTCATGGGGCGCGGTGTTTCCGGCTGCGCGACCTGCGACGGATTCTTCTATAAAGGACAGGATGTCGCCGTGGTGGGCGGCGGCAATACCGCGGTGGAAGAAGCCCTGTACCTGTCCAACATTGCACGACATGTCACACTCGTGCACCGGCGCGATACCTTCCGCGCCGAACGCATCATGGTCGATCACCTGATGGAAAAAGTGCAGGAGGGGAAGATTACGCTGCAACTCGATAGCACGCTCGACGAAGTGCTCGGCGATGCCAGCGGCGTCACCGGGATGCGCGTCAAGCTGGTAAAGCGCGAAGAAACCAGGGATATCCCGTTGCAGGGCGTTTTCATCGCGATCGGACACAAACCCAATACCGATATTTTTGCCGGGCAACTGGAAATGAACAACGGCTATATCCAGACACGCGGCGGCGCAAACGGCAATGCAACCGCAACCAGCATTCCCGGCGTATTTGCGGCCGGCGATGTGCAGGACCAGATCTACCGCCAGGCGATCACCAGTGCCGGTACGGGGTGCATGGCAGCACTGGATGCGGACAAGTACCTGGCCTCGCTGGACAAGCACTAGCCCGGCAATCCAGCGACCATTGTGAAGAAAGAGGCGGACAGCAAAACCGGCAGGATCAGCCCGGAAGATGCCGCGCTGTTCCGCGCGGCAGTGGGAGAGGTAAAGCCGCTACACGCAATGAAAAGGGCGGCACCGCAAGTTGCCGCACGCAAACCGGTTCTGCGCCGCGCCGGCAACGACCCGCAAACATCCGCGCCCCGGCCGGCCGGCCCGGCCGATAATATGTCGGATTTTGCGCCCGAAATCACTGCAGAAGATTACCTGGGCAACGGAATGTCACGCATGACCCTGCGCAAGCTGCGGCGCGGAACCTGGCCCGTGCAGGACAGCCTCGACCTGCACGGCAGCGCCAGCGCAGCCGCGCGCAAACTGTTGCAGCAATTCCTGCTGGAAGCGACGCACCGCGGCTTGCGCTGCGTGCTGGTGATACACGGCAAGGGGTTGAACAGCCGGGAAGGCGAAGCGGTATTGCGCAAGCTAACACGCCACTGGCTCACCCAGCATCCGCAGGTACTGGCATTTTGCAACGCGCAACCCAGGGATGGCGGCAGCGGTGCGGTGGTGGTGCTGCTGAAGGCCGTTTCCTAGGTTTTCTTGCTCATCACGTACATCATGTACTCGAAGAACATTTCACACCAGTCCTGGTCGTTCTCCTTGAGGGACTGAAGCAGCTTTTTGACTTCGTTCACCGGCCAGTTCGGGTTGTACGAAACCAGCATGTCCTCGGGGTAGATTTCAAGAGACACGCTGAGGCGGCTGGCCATTTTCTTGATACCTTCCAGCATCAACAGGATATCCTTGTCGGTATCCACTTCGGCGGTCAGGTCTCCGTACATTTTCGGATGCTGCCTGGTAAATTCGATGAACTTAGTCAGGATGTAAAAGAATTCGCCCTTGTTGTCCTTGCTTACCGGGTCCCCCATCATGAACGGCAACACGGATAGCTCCAGCCAGTAATATCCCAGCTTGGGATTGCGGTGCTTGGATACGCCGATGGAACCATTGCGTGCCTTGGCGCGCTGAATCACATCGTCAAGCAGCAATTTCTCGGAATTGCGCGTGGCGATTTCCCTGCCCTCAAGCACACCGGGCTTGAACAGGAAAAAACTCGGGAAATCCTCGTAAAGCTTTCCGGTATGAATGTGATCGTGAAAATAGGCTTTGAAAAGTTTCAGTATCGCCTCGTCACTTTTTCCCGCTTCCAGATGGTTTCTGTCGGGATCCGCGCCAACCTTATTTTCCTGCATAAAAACCGATCCTCTGTCGCATTAAAAACGGCAAGCCCAATTAGTTTGCAATCATACATCCACATGCTAGACTGATGCACGAATTTGGCCGAATATTTTCGGCCGGTTTCAATCGAATCAACCCCGGGAAAATTCAGATGGGCAAATTTCTGCTGATAATATTGATTCTGGCCAGCGCGAACTCGTTTGCCGAAGTCAACAAATGGGTGGATGACGAGGGTCGCGTGCATTATTCCGACCAGCCGCCTCCCCCCGATGTGCGGGCAGAAGCGCTGCGTTCGGCTTCCGACTCCGGAAGTGCAAGCGGTGTGGCCGCGACCGGCGAGCACACCTTTGTCCAGCAGGAAGCCGCATTGAAAAGGGCCCAGCAGGCACAGCAGGCGGACGCCGCTCAAGCCGCTGCAAAGCAGGCAACTGCGGACGCGCTGAAGGCCAACTGCGAAGTTGCACGGAACAACCTGCGCTCGTTGCAGTCCGGCGCGCGCATCATGGACATCAATGCAAGCGGCGAACGTAACTATCTGGACGACTCGCAACGCCAGCAACGCATCGACAAGGTGCAGCAGGACATCAGCAATCTTTGCAAATAGCCCTTGGTGCAAATAACCCGGGACAAATAACCCCGGCGGTATCTAGGCGGCCTGCTGTTCGTCGCGCATGCGCAGCGCTTCCTCGATGTCCACCGCGACCACCTTGGAAACGCCCTTCTCCTGCATCGTCACGCCGACCAGCTGCTGCGCCAGTTCCATGGTAATCTTGTTGTGACTGATGAACACGAACTGGGTATGCTGCGCCATCTTCCTGATCAGCGCGCACAGCCTTTCGGTATTGGTATCGTCCAGCGGCGCATCTACTTCGTCGAGCAGGCAGAACGGCGCGGGGTTCAGCTGGAATAGCGAGAAAACCAGCGCGATAGCGGTGAGCGCCTTTTCGCCGCCCGACAAAAGGTGGATCGAGCTGTTTTTCTTGCCCGGCGGCTGCGCCATCACCTGCACGCCGCTGTCGAGGATCTCTTCCCCGGTCAGCACCAGGCGCGCTTCGCCACCGGCAAACAATATCGGGAACATTTCCGCGAGGTGCTGGTTGACCTTGTTATAGGTGTCCATCAGCAGTTCGCGGGATTCCTTGTCGATGCGGCGTATCGCATCTTCCAGCGTCGCCATCGCCTCGTTCAGATCCGCTGCCTGCGCATCCAGATAGGCCTTGCGCTCGGTCGCGACCTGCAACTCTTCGAGCGCCGCGAGATTCACCGCACCCAGCGCCTCGATCTCGGCGTTCAGCCGATTCAGCTCGCTTTGCAGCGCAGCCGGCTTGTTGTTGCCCCCGTGCCTGTTATCAGACCCCAGCATGGGCAGCAACTGTTGTTCATCCACGCCCTGCAACTGCTCAGACCATTGCTCGAAATGCAGGCGTGCTTCCTGCTCCTTAAGCGTCAGCTCGTTGAGTTTCTCGCGCAGCGGATTCAGCCGGTGCTCGCAGGTCATGCGATCCTGCTCCTGCTTTTGCAGCGCAACGGTGGCGTTTTCCAGAACGTTGCGTGCCTCGCCCAGCGACTGCTCGCAAGCCTGGCGCACCTGAAGCGCCGCCTGCAATTGCTGCTGCGCCGAGTCGTCCTCGCTTGCCGACATATCCTCGCGCAACTGCGCCAGGGTTTGCTCGAGTTGTTCCAGCGCATCGGTGATCTGCTTAACGTTATGCTGCAAATCGGCTATTTTTTCGGTGCAGGTCTTCGCAAAGAAGTTGGCTTCCTGCAGCGCGTGCTGGGCCTGCTGCGCGCGGCTGCGCTGGTCGCGCAACGCGATATCCAGCGCATTGGCGCTGCGCTGCGCCTCGTCGACCTGCGCGTGGAAGGCGGCGATCTGCTCGCGCCGCATCGTCATCTGTTCGTCGAAACCCGACTGCTGACGCTGCTCCGTGCCGAGCAGGTCGGCGACCTCCTGCATCTCTCGCTCGATCTGCGCGGCGCGCTCGACGCTGCGTTCGTGCGCCTGGTTGAGCTTGAGGATGTTCATTTGCAATCCATGCAGGCGCTGCTGCAATTCGTTGCCCGCTGCCCGCAGCGGTGCAATCTGGTTTTCGATGGACTGATAGTGCTGCTCGGCCTGTTCGACCTGCTGTCTAGAATATTCGGCGTTGCGGGTCTGCTCGGCCAGTTCGGTTTCCAGCGTCTCGATCTCGCGCTGCCTCGCCAGCACGCCGTGCAGCTGGCTGTCCGGCGCATGGAACAGCACGCTGTGCGCACCGATCAGGTGTCCCTGCGGCGTGACAAACCAGCCGCCCGCCGGCAGCTGTGCGCGCCGCGCGTAACCCTGAGCGACATCCGCCACCGCATAGACATGGGTCAGCCAATCGCGCAGAACGGGCAACACTTGGCCGTCCTGGCATTGCACATAACTCAACAGCGTCTTGAACGAGGCCGTAACGCCATCGTGAGCTCCGTCGCCGGAAGGTGCGAATGCGTCCGATGGTGAAAACAGTGCAAGCTTGGCAGGCGGAACATCCTGCCATGCCGCGGCGCCATCCAGCGCAGGCAGCGACAGCGCGTTCAGCCGTTCGCGCAACACAGCTTCGAGCGCGTTTTCCCAACCCGCATCGATGCGGATTGCCTGCCACAGGCGCGGTTTGTTCTCCAGTTGGTGCTGTTGCAGCCAGGCATTCAGGTTTTTATCGCTGTCGATCTGGCGCTGCAATTGCTGCAGCGCATGCAGCCTGGCCTCGGTCTGCGCCAGCATGCGTTCCTGCTGCTGCAGGGATTCGCGCAGGTTGCCCCGCTGGATATCCGCCTGCGGCAACTGCTCCTGCAGATGCGCCAGCTTGTTAACCTGTTCGGCTCGCTCCTGTTCAAGCTCGGCAGCCTGCTGCTGCGCCTGCTGCAGCGCGCCGCCGTCGGTGCCGGGCAGATTGTCCCGTTCCAGCAGCAGGCGCGAGCGGCGCGATTCCATCTGCTCGATATTGCGCTGCAGATGGGCATGCTGCGTTTCCGCCAATTGCAATTGCTGCTGCAGCAGCAATTGCTCGCGCTGCAGTTCGTTGTGGCGCTCCTGCGCGATGCGCGCGGATTCTTCCGCCTGCGGCAGGTTTTGTGCTTCAAGCTGCGCGTGCTGTTCGGCTTCGGCCACCTTGACGCCGGCGCCCTCCTGCTGGCGTTGCCAGTGTTCCAGCAGTGCATGCACACCCTGGCGCTGGTGTTTCTGCTGTTCGATCTGCTTCCCGGTATTGGCGAGTTGCTGGGTCATGCGCTGGCGCTGTTCGGTGACGTGCCTGATGTGCTGCTCCAACCGCGCAATCTCGGCGTTCGCCGTGTACAACTCGCCCTGCTTCGTGTGCAGCGCGTCCGAAAGCTGGTAGTGCCCGCTGCGTGCGGTTTCCAGCTGGCTTTCGATGTCGCGCAGGCGCGCAGTTTCGGCTTCCAGTTCGTTGCGGGTCTTTTCGGTAGCCTGCGCAAAGCGGCTGCGCTGCGCTTCGGCTTCCTGTTTCCTGACCAGCCAGAACAGCTGTTGCGTGGTGTCGCGCTGCGTTTCCAGCGCGCGGTACTGCTTCGCAATCTCGGCCTGCTCGCCCAGATGCACCAGCTGTTTTTCCAGCTCCTGCAGGATGTCGCTGACACGCAAAAGATTGTCGCGCGTGTCGCCGATGCGCAATTCCGTTTCGCGGCGGCGGTCGCGGTATTTGGAAACGCCGGCGGCTTCCTCGAGAAAGATGCGCAACTCTTCGGGTTTGGCCTCGATGATGCGCGAGATCATGCCCTGTTCGATGATCGCGTAGGCGCGCGCGCCCAGCCCGGTGCCGAGGAAGATGTCGGTGATATCCTTGCGCCGCACGTGCTGGTTGTTGATGTGGTAGCTGGAATCGCCGTCGCGCTGCAGCACGCGCTTGATCGATATTTCGGCATAACTGGACCACTGGCCGTTCGCCTTGCCCAGCGAGTTGTCGAAGATCAGTTCGACGCTGGCGCGCGACACCGGCTTGCGCTTGCTGGAACCGTTGAAGATCACGTCCTGCATGGTCTCGCCGCGCAATGCGGACGCCTTGGATTCGCCCAGCACCCAGCGCAGCGCGTCGATC
>JBAUQH010000174.1:0-14424 GCA_049580605.1 Gallionella sp.
GTAATGGTCTGGCCGGGCTGCTCTTTATGATAGATGAACTTCAGCCAGGCCTTGGCCCCGCCATCGAAGGTTTCAATGCTGGCCTTATCGAGCATTACGCGCGCTTCCGGCGTTTTCGCCAGTTCAACCCATTCGGATGCAGACGCGATTGATGGCAACAATACCGCAATGAGAAAAATAATTCGCATTTTTCCGGCTCCTCTTAAGGGACACGGCTGCAGTTTACAATGAATTTTTTACGGCTGGCAGATTTGTAATAAGTGCCTGGTTGCCGGGCGTATTACCCGGATTGCAAAGGGGGCATGACCGGACCGCCGCGTTACTGCTGTCACCCGAAATCGAAGTCTGCCGATACGTTCTGCCCGACCCGCAATGCAGACCCGATTCCGCGAAGAATGATGGCATTCATGCCGAATGTCACCGCGCCATTCAGGCGGGCATCGCGCCGATAGCTTTGCAGGATATCCCCGACTTCAGGGCTGCTCCGGGCCGTCTGCGGATCGACATTGGGAATAGGACAGCGGGGACAGGGCTTGACCGGTTTCAGCCAAACTTGTTCGCCGCCAGTGTCGACGCGGATCACGCCAAGCAGGTCCTCTTCGTGGGGCTGCAGACCCGACAGCACCAGATTGGGCCTGAATCGCTCGATGCCGACACAGGAATGCCCGGCGGCGGCCAGCCTGTCATTCAACTGCGCAAGCGACGCTGCACCGAGCAGCAAAATCGGAAACCCGTCGTTGAACTGGTTGAGCGCCGTGACGCCGTCAGTCCACTCCGGACTGGAGGCACGCTGGTGCGCGGGATCGAAGCGCACCAGTCGAAAATTGCTGTGAACCGGGTCCGGGCCCGGATTTTCCGGTCTGGCGAGGAAATCGGAGAACCATTGCGCAGCCTCGTCTCCCATGTCGAAGGCGGAAACCCGGTCGTCCCAGACCTTTACCGAAACAGGCAGATTTACCTGATCAAGCGCGACGTGCAACGCATGCATCCCCGGCGTACTCAGCACCAGTTCGCCGGGAGCCAAGCGCGGGTGTACCAGCGCCAGGGATGGATGTTCGCGCTGCGTGACAAATGCACCGCGTGCATCCACCACCATCCAGGTCCGGTCGAATTCCGGGCCCGTATCGGTCAGCATGAAATCCTGAACCTCCATACCCGCGCAGGATTTGACGGGATACACGAAGAGCCGCGAAATTCGGGCACGGACATCGCAATCGGATGGGTTGGACGGGTTCACGGCGTCGGGGATCTAACCATTCACGGGGATCATGTTAACGGTTCCCGGCATTTTGCAGGCGTTGTGTATCGGCAGGGCGATTATCCGGCAACGGATTCCGGTTTGCCACCGCTTCGGGCTGGGCAAACGATTCGGGTGCCCTGCTATTGATCAGGGCGATTTGCGCAGGTTCGTCACGATCCGTGATGAACAGGACCCAGGCATGCGGGACAGACTGACGAGAAACTTCCCTATTTGAACAGCCGGCTCATTGCCGCAGTCATTTTATCTACCCAGCCCAGCAGCAGGCATACGAGAAAAAGGACGACACCGATGAGCATTCCTATTCCAAGTGCTTCAGCAGTCGAATTCATGGTCGATCTCCCAATGATAATGTCAAAATTAAAATGCTTTCCGCTGGTGAACGGTCATCCGCGATTGATCGCTGAATTCCGTCAACGAGCCCGGTTTCGGCTTACCCCACTTTTATCAAAAGGCTGCAAGAAACCTGAAGCGGTTCGCAGGTTTCAAATGCTTGTCGGGGTAACCAGGATTGACGTCTTGCGGGGACGCGCCTGAATCAAAATACCGGTAACAGAATCTGTTGTGCACCGCCTGTCGCCCCAATACTAAATGTTTGACCGAAAAAAATACAGGCGAATTACATTTACCACAAATATATTTGTATCAAAACATTTCCGGAAAGATAGGGACGATATTTTTTGTTATGCTCAACCACCTGATAAATCAGCTTCTGCCCAGACGATGAACAGCCCACAGTTGTTCTGATCGGACAAACATCAAGAAAAAGGAGAGTTCAATCATGGCAAACAGCCTATTTTTTAAAGTAATCATCGTGTTTTTTGCACTCGCCGTTCCGATATCAATCGCGTTTATGGTTTGGAAAACCCTGTTTGCGGGGTTGAATTCAATTTCAACCACGAAAAGGGGTAATTCACCCGAGGACACCGCGGAAGCAGAACAACTTCAAGCCGATCAAAACAAGTCGGCAGACAGCAAACCAGGTTGATAAATAATATCGACAGCTTGCATGTGTTGTATTGATGAATACTTCTTTATCCTTTTCATGCAACGCATCCTGCTTCAATTGACCAACTATCCAAACCTGCAGGCATCACTGTCCTGAAGGGCGATTATCCAGTCAACCCTGCCCGGCGCCTCCAGCTCTTTGTTGTTCCAGAATCACCAGCGCGATTCCGCCTATGATGGCCAGCGACGACAGCAGCAATCGCGGGGTAATCGGTTCACCGAGCCAGAGTACGCCGCCCAGTGCCGCGATCACCGGAACACTGAGCTGCACGGTCGCCGCCTTGGCCGACTTCAGCGCGGGCAGCACGGTATACCAGATCGAGTATCCGACACCCGAAGTCAGCGCCCCCGACGCCAACGCGTAGCAGAATCCGGCGCGATCCAGCGAGAAATGGCCTGCCATCAAGGCACTCGATGCGGCCGCAATCGGTACTGCGCGCATGAAATTTCCCGCGGTCACCCAGAGCGGATCGCCCGCACCCTTGCCGCGCAGGGAATACACGCCCCATGCGATCCCCGAAGCCAGCATCAGTGCGGAGCCGAATATCGGCGGGGCGGCAAGACCCGGCAGCAACAGGCCGACCAGTCCGGCAAGCGCGAACACCAGACCCATGATCTGCAGTTTCAGCAGGCGTTCTCCCGCACGAATGCCATGGCCGATCATCGTTGCCTGCACCGCGCCGAACAGCAGCAGCGCACCCGTTGCTGCAGGCAGGCTGACGTAGGCAAAGGAAAAGCCGGCTGCATACACGAACAGCGCAAAGGCGGACAGCCAGTTGCCGCTGCCCGTCCTGTTGCCGCGCCCGATGTTGGCCAGCAGCCATAGCATCATCGCGCCGGAAACCAGCCGTATCGCGGTAAAGCTGGCCGCATCGATGCCGGTGTGTTTCAAAGCGGCGCGGCACAGCAGGGAATTGGCGGCAAATGCGATCATCGCCAGCGTGGTCAGCAAGATCAAGCGCGGATAGGGCATCGCACGTTTCCCCTGGTGGTGTAATTGAGGCGGCTCCATAACTGCAATTTGCGGCGGATGGTCATGCTATTCCAGCCGCCGTTTGAGCTATGGCTGCCGGTACGCTGCATCGATCAATTGTCGGGCAATGCTCACCGGTTCGGGCAAAGCAGGCAGTGCGCTGCGCGAAAACCATTTCGCATCCTCGATTTCCAGCGGGTCGGGCTGGATCTCCCCTCCCGCATAATCGGCAAAGTAAGCCGCCATCAGCGAATCCGGGAACGGCCAGGACTGGCTTCTGAAATAGCGGAGGTTGGCGATCTCGATGCCGACTTCCTCAAGCACTTCGCGGGTTGCGCATTGCTCAAGTGTTTCGCCGGCTTCGACAAATCCGGCCAGGGCGCTGTACACACCGGGCCGGAAGCGCGGACTGCGCGCCAGCAGCAGTTCATCGCCGCGGCCGACCAGCACCATCACGGCCGGCGAGATTCTCGGGTACGCAACCAGCCCGCATGCCGGGCAAAGCATCGCGAATTGCCCTGCTTTTGTGGCTGTCGGCGCGCCGCACCTGCCGCAGTAGCGGTGGTTTTTCTGCCAATCCAGTAGCTGTATGGCGCGCCCCGCCAGATAGACTGCCTCCGAGCTGGCCAGACTGAACAAAGTGCGCACCGGCATCAGCTCGCCGCAAATATTTTCCGGGAGCTTGTCCAGGTCGGCCGCATAGCAATGCATCCCCTGCCATTTCCCGACCAGCAACACGTTTTCCGGATTGCCGAAATCCGACGCACGGCCGCACGGAAAAATATTCCCGCCGGGCTTGTCGATGGCTGTCAGCAACTGGTTTTCGCATCTGAGCAACCAGCAGTTTGGTTCGTTCAACTGCGCCTCCTTCTTCGCCGATCGAGCAGGAACACTGCGAAAATGACGAATACGATAAGGCCAATCATAATTATGGGTGCCCAGGATCCGAATACTGTGGCGCGGATATACAGGTCGAACAATAGATAGGCCCAGCCCGCAATGGTTACATAGGCACCGGCGAGCACCACCGACAGCGTCAACGAGGCGGGGAAACCAAGCAGGTAACCGACAGCGCTGCCCAATACCGGCCCCGTCATCCAGAAAGGGAACCAGACAAAGAGGAAGAGCCCTGGGACGCCGTAGCGGCGCACCCTGTCGTGGTTGCGTTCGGCAGCTGCATGCGTGCGGTCCAGAAAGTACTTCAGTCTTGGAAACTCCACCAACTTGAGCAAGCTAAAAACAAACACGGGATAAAACAACAACACCAACACCGTCTCCACCCACATGACCACCGGTATCACGAGGGCGTGACCGAATCCGTTGGCATAACCCACGGACATGGACACGATCATGCCAAAGGCTATGTCGGTGAAGATCATGGCGCCCATCATGCGCGAAGTTTGAGGCGACCAGAAGGCAATCATGCCCATCACGATGAGACCGGCGAGTGCGCTGGCAATACCGAGCAACAGGATGCGCCCTTCTGTCATCTTGAACAGCTGACGCCAAGTCGGCTTGCGCGGATGCTCATCGGTGGAAATCATAGGAGCCTTGTTCGAATTGTTTTGCCGCACAAAATTTAACATACCCGGCGCAGTGCCGGACAAAACCGGGAGAATCGATGCCCTCAATGGCGTATTCTGTACCGAATTCGATCAAACGTGAAATGGTTAAATGTTTGCGGCAGATGCGCCTGTTTTACGTCAGGTTTTCTGCCATAGCCCTGCAGCTTTGTGGCAAACTAGCGCCCGTTAAAACCTATTCATCCGTCCGCCTTGCAACCTTACGAATTATTTATTGGGCTGCGCTACACCAGAGCCAAGCGGCGCAACCATTTCATCTCCTTCATTTCGCTGATCTCGGTGCTGGGCATGGCGCTGGGCGTCATGGCTTTGATCGTCGTGCTGTCGGTGATGAACGGATTCCAGAAAGAGATCCGCAGCCGCATGCTGGGCGCTACGCCGCATCTGGAGGTGGTTGCAGACGGCGGACGGCTGGATAACTGGCACACGATATTCGACAAAGTGATCGCCAATCCGCAGATTGAGGCGGCCGCACCCTATGTGGGCGGTCAGGGCATGCTGTCATTCGGGCAGAACGTGCAGGGCGTGATGGTGCGCGGCATCGACCCGGCCAAGGAAACGGCCGTCACCAAACTGTCCAACAAGATCAAGTCCGGCGCGTTGGCCGATCTGCGCAGCGGTGAATTCGGCATCGTGCTTGGCGTCGATCTGGCGCGCGCGCTGGGCGTCCAGCTCGGACAGAAGATCATGCTGATCGCGCCGCAAGGCCAGATCACACCCGCCGGGATGATGCCCCGCCTCAAGCAGTTTCGCGTGGTCGGCATCTTCGAAATCGGCATGGCACCCTACGACGACAACCTCGCGCTGATCAACATCAGCGACGCGCAAAAACTGTTCCAGATGGGCGACGCGGTAACCGGCATCAGCGCGAAGCTGCGCGACGTCGATCTCGCGCCGCAGGTCGCGAGCGAAATCCAGCGCCAGCTGCCCGACAATCTTTACGCCAACGACTGGACCCACCAGAACAGCAACTACTTCAGGGCAGTGGCCATGGAAAAGCGGATGATGTTCATCATCCTGTCGCTGATCGTCGCGGTGGCCGCATTCAACATCGTGTCGACGCTGGTGATGGCGGTCACCGACAAGCAGTCCGATATCGCGATCCTGCGCACGCTGGGCGCTTCGCCGCGCAGCATCATGAAGATATTCATCGTGCAGGGTATCGTGATCGGCGTGTTCGGCACACTGCTCGGTGCCGTCAGCGGTGTCGTCATTGCGCTGAATCTAGATGTGATCATGCCGTTCATCGAACACCTGTTCGGCGTGCATTTCCTTGCCAAGGATGTCTACTACATCAACGAATTGCCCTCCGACCTGCGCTACCACGAAGTATTCGTGGTCACCGGCGTGTCTTTCCTGATCAGCCTGCTCGCCACAATCTACCCGAGCTACCGGGCATCGCAAACGCAACCCGCGGAGGCGCTGCGCTATGAATAACCGGAATGAAGGAACCGTAATTGCCTGCCGCGATCTGAGCAAGACATTCACGCTGGGCATGGTGGATGTACCGGTGCTGAAGGGTGTCAACCTCGACCTGCAGCGCGGCGAGCGTATCGCGATCGTCGGCGCATCCGGATCGGGCAAGAGCACGCTGCTGCATCTGCTCGGCGGACTGGACAATGCCAGCGGCGGCAGCGTGCGGATCCTCGGGCAGGATGTGCAGAAAATCGACGAAGCGCAGCGCGGCGAATTACGCAACCGGTCGCTGGGCTTCGTCTACCAGTTCCATCATCTGCTGCCGGAATTCACCGCGCTGGAAAACGTCGCGATGCCGCTGCTGATACGCGGAATGAAACGCGCTGAAGCCGCACCGCTTGCAGCCGCAATGCTGGAGCAGGTCGGGCTGGCACAACGGCTGGATCATCATCCCGCCGAACTGTCCGGCGGCGAGCGCCAGCGCACTGCGGTGGCGCGCGCGCTGGTAACCAAACCCGCCTGCGTGCTGGCCGACGAGCCCACCGGCAATCTGGATCGCAGCAGCGCACAGGCGCTGTTCGACCTGATGCAGCAGCTCAACGAGAAGCTCAACACCAGCTTCATCGTGGTCACCCACGATATCGAACTGGCCAAGCGCATGCAGCGTATGATGCGTCTGGTGGACGGCGTGTTGCAGCCCGGCTAGCAGCTGGCTTCGCCGTGCGTGGGGATTTTAGAAGCGTTTATTGAACGACAAGGAGAATGCATATGCAATTATCAAAGATTATTCTGGTATCTACGCTGGCATTGCCAATGCTGGCCGGACTGGGTGGATGCTCGAGCACGATGATCGGGGAACGCGCCGGCTCGGACCGGGTGTCGCTGGCCGATGCGAACCAGGTCGGCGGCTGCCAGTCCAAGGGTAAAACCATCGTCAGCGTGCTTGCCAAGTTTGGATTCATCGACCGGGCTCCGGAAGCGGTTGAAGACAATTTGTATCAGCTGGCGCGAAACAACGCTGTGGATGCCGGTGCGGATACCCTAGTCAAGGGCGAATCGAAAAAATTCGGCGAGCGCACCTTCGAGATGTACAAATGCCGGCCTTGATCCGGATTTAAACCAGAATCACTGCAACAGCCAGGTTGCAGTCACGTGCCGGGGATGTTCTGAATGGCGATTTTCAGGGTTTCGACGCGAAAGTTTCTCCTAGCATCCTGAATAGCGCGTTCCAGTGGCGTTCGGCTGAGGCCGGGTCGAACATGGGGTGATCCGGAACCGCAAAGCCGTGCCGGGCGCCCGGATAGGTCTCGATCAGATGTTCCACAGCGGCATCGCACAATGCCTGCTCCAGCCTGTCCTTCTGCCCGTCGGAAAATGACTTGTCTTCGATCGCGCCGGCGACATAGACCCGGCCGGAAATATTCTTCACGAAGCGATGCGGGCTGTCCGGCTGGTCGGTCGCCAGATTGCTGCCATGAAACGAAGCCACCGCCGCAAAGCGGCCGGGAAAAGCGCCGGCTGCAGTCATTGAAACATTTCCGCCCATGCAATAGCCGGTCGCAGCAAACCGCTCACCCCTGACTTCAGACCTGACTTCTGGCCGGGACAGCAGAAATTCGATGAATGCGCCCGCGTCGCTGACCTTCTGGTCCCGATTCAGGCTGGACACGAGCTTCATGAATGCTTCCCGCAATTCAGGATCGGCCACAGTCCTGGAGGGGTTCATCGGCGGATAACGCCCAACGCGGTAATAGAGATCGGGCAGCAATACCAGGTATCCGCCATCGGCCAGTCGCTGCGCCATCTCCCGCATCACGGGACGGATGCCGAAGCCATCCATGAAGAAAATCACCGCGGGCCATGGCCCTGCCATATCGGCTGGGGTAAACACCGAAGCCGGGCAGACGCCATCGCGGGTCTTTATTGCCACATCGAGTCTGGTCATGGGCAGATTCACGGAAAATTTTCGGGCGAAATCATATCATGCAGCCCTGCGCCGTTTTCTGGAACGCCACCTGATTACCACTCCGACACGCCACGCGATGCGCACCGCAATATACCCGGCAATCGCCAGAATCAGGGCGAGCATGGGCAGGCCGATGAGCAGCGGTTTGCCGAGCATCTGCAGCCAAGCCCACAATTCCGACGGCCAACTCTGCCAGTGCATATCCGGAAAGGCAAGATGCGGCGCCACGGTGCCGTTGCGCACTCCGCTCAACCATGCACCGAGTTCATACGCGACCACGTACAGCGGCAGGATGGTAAACGGGTTGGTGTAGAGCGTGGTGAATGCCGCAACCGGCAGATTCACGCGCAGCAAAACAGCCAGCAGCGCGGCCGAAATCATCTGCAGCGGACCCGGGATCAGGCCGCAGAACATGCCGACCGCAACGCCGCCCGCCACCGAGCGGCGATGCAGATGCCACAGATTGGGGTGGTGCAGCCAGTTGCCGAACGGTTTCAGCCAGCGTTGGCCTTTCACCATATCGTGGGAGGGCAGGAATTTCCGGAAAAAATTACGCATGCGCAATTCTAGCCTCATGCGCTAATCTACGCGCATGGTTCTCTTCACCGCCTGCTTTGCGCTCGGCGTGTGGCTGCTGCATCAGCAGACCGCACTGCCCGCGTTCGGCTGGACGTGGCTGTTGCTCGGCTTTCCTTTCGCATTGCTGATCCCGAACCGGCCCAACGTGCTGCATGCAACCAGAGTCATGCTGTTCGCGGTGTTTGCGCTGGGACTCGGGTTCTATCATGCCGCTTGGCGGGCCGAACAGCGGCTGGCCGTTGCGCTGCCCGGAGAATGGCAGGGCCGCGATATCGAGGTTACCGGCGTGGTCGCCGGATTGCCGCGCCGATTCGATCAGGGCCAGCATTTCCGATTCGACGTGGAAAAAATCCTGACCCCTCGGGCCAGCGTGCCGGAACACCTGTACCTAAGCACCTATTACTCGCGGCAGACCAAGCATCCCGAGCTTCATGCGGGGGAACGCTGGCAACTCACCGTACGCCTGAAACAGCCGCATGGCAGCAGCAACCCGCACGGTTTCGACTTCGAATTATGGGCGCTGGAAAACAATTTGCGCGCGGTCGGCTATGTGAACAGCAAGGCCGATAACCTGCGCCTGGCCGCGCTGGCCGGCGGTTTCAACTACCGCATCCTGCACTGGCGCGAAATCCTGCGCGACAGGCTGGCGGCCGCGCTGTCCGCTGCGCCCTATGCTGGCGTGCTGACCGCGCTGGCGATCGGCGACCAAAGCAGCATCCCGCAGGCGCAATGGCAGGTTTTCACGCGCACCGGCGTAAACCACCTGATGAGCATTTCCGGCCTGCATATCACCATGCTTGCCGGCCTGGGATTCGCGCTCGCCTACTGGCTGTGGCGGCGCAGCGTGCGTCTCACGCTGCTGCTGCCGGCACGCAAGGCGGCTGCACTGGTTGCATTGCTGGTGGCGCTAGCCTACGCGTTGCTTTCCGGATTTGCGGTGCCGGCACAGCGCACGGTTTATATGGCCGGCGCGGTGGCCGTTGCGCTCTGGCTGAACCGCAATTTTTCGCCGGCCCAGTTGCTCAGCGTCGCGCTGCTCGGCGTGCTGATTCCCGATCCATGGTCCATCCTGTCGCCCGGATTCTGGCTGTCGTTCGGCGCGGTGGCGCTGATCCTGTACGTAACGGCATACCGCCTGAAATCATCGTCCTGGCTGCAAGAAGGTGACGGCGAAGCCGTCCGGCAGCCAACCGCCTACCCCTTACGGGTGCTGGTTGAATACGCCAGGGTGCAATGGGCGATGACCATAGGGCTGATCCCGATGCTGCTTGCGCTGTTCCAGCAGGTCTCTCTGGTATCGCCGATTGCCAATGCGTTCGCGATACCGCTGGTGAGCCTGGTCGTGGTGCCGCTCACCCTGCTCGGTGCGGCGCTGCCCCCGCATTTCGGCGTGGCACCGCTGTGGCTGGCGCACAAGGTCATGGCCTTGACGATGGCTTTGCTGGAATGGCTGAACAGCCTGCCGCAGGCGGTATGGACGCAGCATGCACCGACGCCATGGAGCATCGCTGCCGGAATGCTGGGTGCATTGGTGATCCTGTTGCCGCGCGGTTTCCCGGCGCGCTGGCTGGGCGTGGTTCTGATGCTGCCAATGTTCCTGAACGGCCCGCCGCTACCTGCAGAAAACAGCCTGCGCCTGACCATCTTCGACGTCGGGCAAGGCTTGGCAGTTGCCGCGCAAACCCGGCATCACGCGCTGCTCTACGATGCGGGACCGGTTTTCAGCGGCGGCGCGGACAGCGGCAACCGCATCCTGGTCCCGTCGCTGCGCGCGATGGGCATCCGCAAACTGGACGGACTGATACTCACCCACGACGATGCCGATCACACCGGCGGCGCAGCTTCGATCATGCAGGCGATGCCGATCGACTGGCTGTCATCCTCGCTGCCGGAAGGACATCCGCTATTGCAGGCAGCGGCGGAAAAGCGGCGTTGCATGGACGGGCAATCCTGGCAATGGGACGGCGTGCTGTTCGAGATACTGCATCCGGACCAAGCCAGTTATGCCAATGCGAAAATCAGCGACAACGACCGCGGCTGCGTGCTGCGCATCAGCATCGCAAACAGGCATATTCTGTTGACAGCCGATATCGAAAAGGCTTCCGAAGCGGAACTGCTCGACCGGCATCCGGACAAACTGCCGGCGGTTTTGCTGGTGGTACCGCATCACGGCAGCAGGACATCCTCCACGGTCAAATTCATCTCCGCGGTCAGGCCGAGTTATGCGGTGTTCACCTCGGGCTACCTGAACCGCTTTGGCCATCCGAAACAGGACATCGTGCAGCGCTACGCCGACAGCGGCGCGGCACTCCTGCGTTCGGACCGGGATGGCGCGATCCTGGTCGACATGAACGCTGATCAATTGCGGGTCGAAAGCTACCGCCACACGCATCGTCGCTACTGGACCCACTCCGCCCTGCCCTGAGACATCCTGAAGCATCAATCCGTCGGGGCATTGGCCTGATCACGATGCTCACCCCTGCCCAGACCGGATTCTTTCTGAGACAATCGATCCATGCTGCCTGTACTCTATTCCTTCCGGCGCTGCCCCTATGCGATACGCGCGCGCCTTGCAATTCATTCGAGCGGTACCTCAGTCGAGTTGCGCGAGGTGTCATTGCGCGACAAACCGGAAAGCATGCTGGCGGCCTCCCCGAAGGGCAGCGTACCGGTGCTGCTGTTGCCGGAAGGGCGGGTGATCGATGAAAGCTGGGACATCATGCGCTGGGCGCTGCAGCGCAATGACCCGGAAGGCTGGCAGGGAGAAAACGCTAACCGCGTCGATGCGGCGATTCCCTTGATCGGCGAAAACGACACCGCGTTCAAATACTGGCTGGACCGCTACAAATATCCCGACCGCTTTCCGGAACACCCTCAAACCCATTACCGGAACATGGCCGGGCAATTCCTGCAGAAACTGGAATGCCGGCTGGATGTGTCGCGTTTCCTGCTGGGCGATGAACGTTCGGTTGCCGATGTTGCGCTGTACCCGTTTATGCGCCAGTTTGCCGAGGTCGACAAGAACTGGTTTGCGCAGTCCCCCTACCCGAAACTGCAGTGCTGGCTGAAGGATTTTCTCGATTCGGCAGGTTTTGCGGCCGTAATGGCAAAATACGCGATTTGGCATCCGGGTGATCCTCCCGTTATCATGTCGCCCGAATTCAACTTCAGGGAATAAATTTTCAAATGCCTTCCATGTCCAATCTGGTCATCTCCACGATCGTGTTCTTCATCGTGGCCTGGTTTGCGAACCGTTATTTGAACGAACAGGGCTTACCCAAGGGCATGACACGCGGCGTAATGGTATTTTTAGTCGCCTCCATGGTGTCCTGGGGCGCCGGTGACGCGGTGGACTGGATCCAAGCCAAAATCGAGGGGCCGCAGGCGGCAGCCCAACAACCCACTGTCAATCTGTCACAGCTGCTCAAGGCGGCCGGCCAACAGTAACCCTGAACCGCCGGATGCGGCAATGATTGAACCAGACCCTCCCGAAGGAAATAAATAATGATGAAACAAAGTATCGCGATCGGGCTGTTTTTTGCAGCCAGTATGGCATCAGCATTCCGGGTTTGCGCTGCAGATACGATCGTTCCGGCGAGCGATAGCAAGCCGCTTGCCGTCGTGGGCGTATATGCGCGGCACGTTGGCGACAAGATCGTTTACCACTACCGGGTGACCAATAACAGCCAGCTGAACATCACCGCGGTTACGATAGGCCACAATGACCAGAATGACGGGAACCCCGGCAACGACATCAACGAACTGGCCAGCCTCCCGTCAGGGTGGACCGCAAAGCTGGGCATACCCTCGACCAGTTCCAACGGCCCGACAGGATGGCGCGTCAGCGTGGTTGCCCCCGAGGATAATGTCACCCATGCCATCGCCTGGGAACCGCTGAGCGACCACTCTCCCCAGATTCACACCGGCCAGACCCTGAACAAAATGAGCATTTCCCTGGACAAGGCAGACAGCAGTTACCTGAGCGGCCATGCCTTGGTCACCTTCGACGACGAAGGCAAACCCACCACCCTGACCGTTTCGATCGAACAGCTCGACATTACGCCGCCCAGTCTGACGGTGATCCTGGATCCGGACACGATCATGTCGCAAACCGGCAAGTTTGTTCCGATCAAGGCATCCTTCATGCTGAAGGACGACTATGACCGCTTCCCTGAAATCAGGCTGGAATCCATCACAGCCAACGAATTCCTGGGGACCGGCGATATTCGCGACGCGAGCTATGGTCTTGATGACCGGTATTTCAAACTCCTCGCGGAAAGCCGGACCTTAGGCGGGCGGGTTTACACGGTGACCTATTCGGCCACCGACGCCTCGGGCAACCAGACAATTGCATCAGCGAACGTCACGGTGACAAAACCGGTGGATACGCCCGGGGCCACGCCGGCCCAATAGACCCGGTATCTAAACAGCAACGCAGTACGCCAGGCCTGTGCGATGCCGGCAGGAAAATCGCGGGCAGCCTGCCGGTCGTTCCGAGCCCACGCGGGTTACATCCGGTAACATTGTTGATTATATTTTCAGTCGTGCTCACGTATTGTTCCGGCCGCCCCGGACAGCGGTTTTGCAGTATCATTGATTGTCTTTAAATCGAGATTTCAGGTGCCGATTTCAACGTATCAGCAAGATTTAGTTCCGGTTGCATCATTTGGTGCCCGTACCGTGTATTCAGCAGTGAAATATATCCCCTTCAAGGAATTCGAACAGTGAAAAAATTGTTTTATGTATTGACCGTAGCGATCGCAACGCCTCTCCTTGGCGGATGTTTTGAAACCGGCTCTTCTGCGCCTCCTCCTCCGTGGGCAGCCACCACAACTTCCCTGCCCTATTCTCCCGATCAGGGTGCCACAGCGGGAGACGGCAGGGTCGAGCTTGAGTGGCTTCCAACGGCCGGTGTCGAATATTGGGTGTTTACCGCAACCAATCCCGGACTGACCGCATTCAACTGGACCAGTCTGCCCAATGCGCAGGCTGTCATTGCAGCGCCCACGCCATCATACATGTGCGGCCTGGTAAATAACTTGCCCTATTATTTTGCAACCAACGGCCGAATTAACGGCGGACCCGGTGGGCCGAGTAGTTCAACAATCACGGCAACGCCCTATAACGCTACTGCAAACTGGCACCTCAATGGCACCAGTTTCGGTTCGAATATCTACGGCTTGGGATATACCAGCCTGTCTACCTGTGCGAATAACACCACACTCAGCGCCACCGGAACTTTCGCCGCGGTGGGTGCGGGCGGCGCGATCTTTACCAGTCCCGACGGGATCAACTGGACCGGGCTATCCTCGCCGGTCGCAACCGACCTGAATGCGGTGGCCGGTTACGCGGCGAACCAGAACAATGCAACCACACCCGGACTGCGCTGGGTGGCCGTTGGAAATGGCGGAAAAGCCGTTTACAGCATCGACGGAATCAACTGGACCGCTGCAACCGGCGTCCCAGCCGGAACACCGACTTTGCGCTCGATCATACAGGTTGGCGGCAGTTTCTATGCAGTTGGCAATTCTGGGGCGATTATCTCGAGCGGAGACGGTAATACTTGGTCTGCTCAAACCTCACTGACTTCACCACTTACTCCAAATAACCTGAACGGTATCGCCCATGCCGGCTACTGGGT
>JBAUQH010000175.1:0-2703 GCA_049580605.1 Gallionella sp.
CGCGTACCAGGCCGATCAGCGTTTGCGCATCGACCGAGGTCGTGCCGCAAAAATGCTGCCCGCCGCCGCATTTGGGCTGTGATTTGTAACCGTATGACAGCGCCGGGGCCACAATGCCATTGATTAATTCCGCCGTGCTGGCGGCAACAGCAGAAGAAAGCAAAGCATCGGTTCCCAGCGGCAGGTGCGGGCCATGCTGTTCAAGCGCACCCACCGGCAGGAAAACGTGCGGATTGGATGTTTTGACGAGATCGCGGTAGGCAACCCAGCTCATCTTGTTCATATTGATGGTGTTCATCATTATTCCTTTGCTGTTTCCGATTTGACACTATTGTCTGTTGCTTCGATGAATGCGGCTGAAGCAATCAGTGCACCGCCTATGAATTCCCGAGGAATGAGTTTTTCGCCGCCGATGATCACGGCGGAAATGACCGCCGCAAGCAATTCGATAATCAGAATGATGCCGGCGCGACCGGTTTCAATGTGAGTGACGCCATACTGCGTGGTGAAAGTGGCGATTATCAGCCAGCCGAAGCCGAAAGCCAGCAGTGCAGTCACCAGCGCTGGCGACCATTCTGGTTCGACAGCGTTTTGCTGCCAGACCATCAGCCCGGAAACGATGCCGCAGCCGATGAACACAGCGACGGTTTTGGATACCATGGGGATGGTTTGTGCTGCACGGGTGACCAGATTGTTGGCTGCAAACGCAAGGCCGGCCGAAATCGCCAGGAAGTCGGCAATCGATAATGGCGTCTCAAATGCAGCTGTGCCGCCAATGACCAAAAAGGCACCCAATATGGACAGAATCACCGCCAGCATGCGTCTCCTGGTAACGGTTTCATTCAGAAACAGGCGTCCGCCTATCACCGACCAAACGGGCGCCAGGTAAAACAGCAGCATGACCCGCACCACGTCGCCGATCATTAATGCGCGCACAAACGAGGCATTGGCCCAGCCGCCAAACAGTGCGAGCAGCAGCAAAAACGGCAATTGCCCCTGCCATGCCTTGCGTTCACGCAACAGGAAAGGCAGACCGATCAGACCCACCAGCCCGTAACTGGCGAAAGAAATCAGCGGCCCCGACAGGCCTGCCGCGCCAAATTGTTTAAGCGGCCACCAGGTAAGGCCCCACATCAGCGCAGAAAACGTCAATACGCCGGGCGCCAGCCAGGTCCGCGTGGCGGTACGCGTTAATGTACTCATGGCATGATCGAGCCGCCATTGGGCCCGAGTACCTGGCCGCAATAAAAGCGCGCGTAATCGGACACCAGGAAAAGCACGGTGGCGGCAATCTCGTCAGGCTCTGCAAAGCGCCGGCAAGGGATGTCCTTTTCCTTTTCTATCCACGCTTCCGACATGGATTCGGTAGACACCATTGCCGTGTTGACCGGCCCCGGAGCAACGGCATTCACCCGGATGGCGGGCGCGAATTCCCGCGCCAGGGAGCGGGTAAGTCCGATGACACCGGCTTTGGCAGCGCAATAGGAAGCATATTGCGCACGCCCAAGATAGGCCAGGTCGGAACTGATGTTGACGATGATGCCGCTGCCCTGTTTTTCCATGCCGGCGAGCACAGCCTGGCTGCACAGAAACACGGATTTGAGATCGCTGTTCAGGACGTGATCCCACCCTGCTTCGGAAATATCCAGAAAAGGCATTTCTGCTATCACCCCGGCGTTGTTCACCAGAATGTCGATTCTTTCGCAGCTTTCGACCATCAGCCGCACCTGATGTGCATCGGTGACATCCGCATCAACGGCCCGCGCCTGCCCACCCAGCGCGGTGATGGTTTGCACTGCCTGCTCCGCTTCGCCGGGACGATTCAGGTGATTGACGATCACGGCTGCACCGGCTTGGGCAAGCAGGATGGCGACAGCACGCCCGATACCGGTTGCGGCGCCGGTAACGATCGCGGTTTTGCCGTGCAGGGAGATATTCATGGAGGTCAATGCATGACCTCGCCGTTGCTCACCACGATGGCCTGGCCGGTGATCGCCAGTGCATAGGGTGAAGCGAGAAAGAGAAAAGTACCGGCAATGTCTGCCGGACCGAGCAATCGGGGGATAGCCTGCTTCACCAGGATTTCGGCAATCGTTTGCGATTCCGATTTGCCCGAAGTCTCTGCCATGGAACGCATGGATCGCATGGCGGCTTCGGTGGCAACCCAGCCCGGACAAACCGCGTTGACCCGGATTTCGTGCTTGCCCAACTCCCATGCCAGAGCGCGGGTGAGGCCGATGACCGCATGTTTGCTGGTGACGTAAGCGGAAAAGTCCGCCACGCCGCTCAGACCCCAGATCGAGGACTGGTTGATGACTGTGCCCGATTTGCGTATCAACGGGGTTAACGCGCGTGTCAGCAAATACATGCTGCCGACATTGTTGTGAAGCAGGCTGTGCCACTTCTGTTCGGCATCGGGGGATATATCCGTTAACGGTGTCGGATATTCGATGCCCGCATTGTTAACCAGCGCGTGCAAGGCTACCTGCCGTTGTTTGATGTTTCCTGCCAATGCATCGATTTGATCGGAATCGGTCAGATCCAGTGCATGAGTGGTGACCTTGCTGTCTATGCCCAGGGATCGGGCTGCGGCTGTAAGTGCTTCAGGATTGCGATCTATCAACTCCAGACTGGCACCGTGCCGGGCAAATGCCTTGGCGATAGCCAGTCCGATCCCGCTGGCAGCACCGGTAACCACGATCG
>JBAUQH010000176.1:0-46196 GCA_049580605.1 Gallionella sp.
GGACAGATCCTTCACCAGCGCATCGTATTGCTGCTGGTGCTGCTTGCTCGCCTCGAGCAGCATGGTACGCTGCTGGCCGAGGAACCCGACCTGTTCCTGCATCGCGGTATTCTGCTGTTTGCAGTCCGCCAGTTGCCGGCTGCAATCCGCCAGCTGCTGGGTCAGTGAACCGTTGTCCTGTTGCATCGAGGCAACCTGCTTGTCCAGAGCTGCCTTCTGCTGCTGCAGTGCCGCAATCTGATCGTCCTTTCCCGCCTGCATCTTGTCGAACGTGCCGGTGCTGACACATCCGCTGGCAACAAGAGCGGCGGCAAGAACGGTAATTGCGTTCAGAATATTCCTGTTCATGATCTCTCCGGTAATCGTGGTCTGATCCGTGGCATACCCGGTATTGACATCGAAAATTCGATCCATTCGACTTGAAACCGGTGCGGGTCACTCTACACCCCGATGATGAAGTATTCAATCTGCATCTGCGGCGTATTATTCCCGATTTCCCGCGTGACGGAACGGAACGAATAGATAATGCGGCCGGCATTGATTAACATACGGGACTTTTGGGTGCTGATCAAACACATGACTGTTGCGCAAACCATCATTCCGATCTTCCTGTTGATCCTGCTTGGAGTATCGATGCGCCGCTGGTTCGGCTTGCGCGAAGACTTCTGGCCGCAGCTTGACCGGCTGATCTACTTCATATTCTTCCCCGCGCTGCTGTTCAATACCCTCGCGCATTTCGAGATCGACTTCGGCGCCGCAACACCCATGCTGATGGTCGCGACGCTGTTCATGTGCGCCGGGATGTTCATCGGCTATGTCGCAAAATATTTCCTGCATGCCCCGTCCCGGGTCTACTCGGCGACATTCCAGACTTCCTTCCGCTTCAACAGCTATGTCGGGCTCGCGATTGCCGGCGGGCTGCACGGACACGAGGGTCTCGCCGCGATCGGACTGCTGATGGGTTTCATGGTTCCGTTCGCGAACGTCGCTGCTGTGCTGATGCTGGCCAGGCACAGCGAGAGCCACTGGCTCAGGGAGATTCTGCTCAACCCGCTGATCATCGCAACGGCGGGCGGCATCGCATTCAGCCTGGCGGGCATCCCGCTGCCGAAGATGTTCAATACCACGCTGGGCCTGTTGTCGCAGGCCTCGCTGCCGCTGGGCCTGGTTGCGGTCGGCGCGGGACTGCGTATCCAGGGACTGCACAGCCATCCCGGCACGCTGTGGTACGGCGTCGCGGTCAAGCTTCTGGTGCTGCCCGCCATCGCATGGGGGCTGGCTTCCGCATTCGGTTTGAGCGGACTTTATTTCCACATCCCGGTATTGATGGCCGCGTTGCCGGTTTCCACGGTGTCGTACGTGCTGGCAAAACGCATGGGCGGCGACGGCGACACGATCGCCGCGCAGGTGATGCTGAGCACGCTGCTGTCCGCGCTGACGCTGCCGCTGTGGCTGCTGCTGATGGGACTCTGACGTCGCGATAAGTGCCATTGCGCAACCCGGTCACCGCGCGCCGTCAATATTTGACGACCTGTCCATTTTCGATTTTGACCCGCTCTTCCAGCGCCAGGGCAGGAACGGTCGCCTGGTTGAATTTCACTGTTTCGCCGTTATCCAGCCTGACCGTAATGTCGTAGGACGTGGCTTTCTTTGCATTCTTCTCGATCTTGTTGCCGGCTACCGCACCGCCGACCGCGCCGGCGAACGTCGCCAGGTCGCGTCCCGAACCGTTGCCAAGCTGGTGGCCCAGCAATCCGCCGAGCACACCTCCGGCAATCACGCCCAGTCCCGACCCCTGCGCTTCCGTTGCAACCGGCGTGATGGCTGCAACCACTCCGCAGTTCGCGCAGACGCGCTTGATTGGGGGCGGGGTTGTCGCCCGAACTTGTTGCGAATTTGCCCTATCTGCAGCCCCGCGCTGTCCGGCGATGCGCCGCTTTTTCCCGGCCTGGGCGGCGGCTTCCTGCTTGCGTTTTTCTTCAGCCTTTGCAGTCGCATCCAGTTTGGTTTTCTCTGCGGCCTGCTGATCGGCGATGAACTGCTGCTTGGCTTCGGCGACCGCCTTGTCGACCGCGGCTTTGATCTGCGCAGAATTTTCGTCGGTACCGGGTTTTTGCGAGCACCCGGTCGCCAGCGTGATCGACAAAAGGATCAGCACGCTTGCAGAAATGTTGGTGTATCGCTTGTGTTTCGGGGTATTCAATCAATCCTCCATTGATCAGCCGGGTTGGCGGGCAGGCTTTCCATACCGGCATCAGATTCGGCAACGGGAGATTAGTTCAGGGCGCAACGAATTCCGGCGCGCCGCTTGCACGGCACGCCGGTGGTGCGGTTAAACCGCGGCGGGAATCAGATGGATTTCAACGCAGCCAGCGCCGCGTCGTAGTTGGGCTCTTTCTTGATGTCGCTGACCATTTCGGTGTAGCGCACCACGTTGTTGCCGTCCAGCACAACCACCGCGCGCGCGGTCAGGCCCGCCAGCGGGCCGTCCGCGATCCTGACGCCGTAGTCGCGCATGAACTCGCGCCCGCGCATCGTGGACAGATTGTCCACATTGTTCAATCCTTCGCTGCTGCAGAAGCGGGCCATCGCAAAGGGCAGGTCGGCGGAAATGTTGATCACGATCGTGTTGGCGAGACCGGCAGCATCCTTGTTGAAATGGCGCGCGGAAGCCTGGCAGGTCGGGGTGTCCAGGCTGGGAACGATGTTCAGCACCTTGCGCATGCTGCCGTAACTGCCCAGCGTGATGTCTTCCAGATCCTTGTTTACCAGCGAGAAGGAAGGCGCGGGCTTTCCCACTTGCGGAAAGTCACCGTACAATTTTACCGGTGTGCCACCGAGTGCGGTGGTAAGACTTGTGCTCTTGGACATGTTGTTCTCCTTATGGTTGGGTGCGGGTTTCGGGCGGTGCCTTGCTCATCCTATTGCGCGGCTGGAAATAATACTCCCCCAACGGCAGTCGGGCGACCCCGATATTTTCATGGGTATATCGATGCAGGTTAGAACCATCGTGGATCAGCAAGTACAATAAGCCCGGGCTGCCGCATATTTGCAGCAGAAGCACGACTGCAGGATTTGATGAAATAGCGCCACAGATGGCGCACGCAAGGAGAAAAACAGATGCATGAATACTTAGCCTATTCGATTTTCGGTAACGCGGTATCCGAATATCTCGCATCGCTGGGCCTGTTTATCGGCGGTATCGCGATCGTTTACGTATTCAAACGATACGTGCTTGCCAAGCTGAAAAAATGGGCCAGCTCGACGGAAACCCGGATCGACGATTTGCTGGTGCGGGCCATCGAGAGGTCGGTTGTTCCGGCAGTTTACCTTGGCGTGTTTTATATTTCATTGCACACGCTGGCCCTCTCGGAAGAGTTCAAAAGCGGCCTGAGAATCGCGGCCATCGTCGCGATCACCGTGCTCGCGGTCAGGGCAATCATTTCCGCGGTCAATATCGGGCTCGAATCGTACCTTAAGAACTCGGTCCTTTCGGATGGCAGCGAAAAGCAGCTCAAGGGAATACGCGGGCTGGTCAATTTCGCGATCTGGGCGACTGCGCTGGTGTTCCTGCTGGACAACATGGGCGTAAAGATTTCGGCCGTGGTTGCCGGATTGGGAGTCGGCGGAATCGCGGTTGCTCTGGCCGCCCAGGCGGTGCTCGGCGACCTGTTCGGTTACTTCGTGATCTTCTTCGACAAGCCGTTCGAGATCGGCGATTTCATCGTCGTTGGCGACAAGATGGGAACGGTCGAGTATATCGGCATCAAGACCACCCGGATTCGCGCAATAGGCGGCGAACTGCTGATCTTCTCGAACAAGGACCTGACCAATTCCTGCGTGCACAATTTCAAGAAGATGGAAAGACGCAGGGTGGTTTTCAAGCTGGGCGTGATCTACCAGACGTCTTCCGAAAAGCTCAAAGCGATCCCGGCACTCGTCAGGCGCATCATCGAGAGCCAGCAGGACACCACCTTCGACCGCGGGCATTTTGCGTCGTATGGCGACTCCAGCCTGGATTTCGAATTCGTCTACTACGTGACCGGGGCGGATTACGCCAAATACATGGATATACAGCAGGCGATCAATCTGGAAATTTTCGAATCGTTCGAGAAGCAGAAGATCGAGTTCGCCTACCCGTCGCAGACGCTGTTCATCAACAACGGCGATTAGCTGTCCATCCGGCAATGAGCTAGTCGGATTCGCGCTGTATGAACGCAGTCTGGGTGCCGACATCCTTCTTGGGCGGAGGCGGCCGGTAGATGAAATTCTCCGACATGGTGTGGAAAATCGGTGTCGGGCAGATCAGGCGCGAGCAGGCTTTCGCGATGAACGCGGCGGCCATCAGCGGCAGGACCATTTCGTGGTTGTCGATCATCTCCATCACGATCACGAACGCGGTGATCGGTGCCTGGGTAACGCCGGCGAAGTACGCGACCATGCCGAGTATGATGGTTGCGCCCACCGGCACCGAGGTAAAGAACGGCGCAATGTTGGAACCGATTCCCGCGCCCGCGGAAAGCGTCGGTGCCATGATCCCGCCCGGAATCCCGCTGACGTACGATATCGCGGTGGCGATCATTTTCAGCAGGCCATAGCTTTCCGGCAACGTCGAGTTGCCGTCGACCAGAGTTTTCGCCTCGACGTATCCGCTGCCGTAGGTGTTGTTTCCCGAAGCCAGCCCCACCAGCACCAGCAACAGGCCGCAGACTGCCGCGAAAGCAACGGGATTGACATGTATCCATTCGCCGATACGACCCCTCAGTCCCTTGTTGACTTCGATCAGCGTGCGGCTGAATACGCCGCCCAGCAGCCCTCCGACGATGCCGCAAAAAATCACCACATACCATTCCTTGCCGAATCCCATCGATTCGGAGGTATGGCCGAAATAGGAATAATTCCCGAGCACGGCGAGTGACGCTATACCGGCAATGAGCACCGTCATCAGGATCGTGGTGCTGTTGTGTTCCTCGAAGGAGCGGCTCATCTCCTCGATCGCGAACACGATGCCGGCCAGCGGCGTGTTGAACGCGGCCGCCACGCCGGCGGCGGCGCCGGCGAGGATCAGTCCCTTTTCCAGATCGTGCTTGGGGAAGCGGGCAAGGCTGCCGAGTTTGTGCATGATGGACGCGCCGATCTGCACGGTGGGGCCTTCGCGTCCCACTGCCGTCCCGCACATCAGCCCGAAGATGGTGAGCAGGATTTTGCCAAGCGTCACGCGCAGCGAAAGCACCTGTTCGCGGACTTTGCTGCTTTCTTTAGGGTCCAGCGATGCAATGACCTGCGGGATACCGCTGCCCTGGGCGCCGGGGAAATATTTCCGGGTGATGTAGACGATCAGCGCGAGTCCGAGCGGGGTGACCAGCAGCGGCAGAAAAGACGAAATGGCAAGCATCTTGTGGAACACGCCGTTCGCCCACTCCGAAGCGACGGCGAACAGAATAGCGGCCAATCCCACGGTGACAGCTCCGCTCCAGAACACAAGGCGGCGCTTCCAATCCAGAATCATATCCTCTTCCGGCAGCGGGAATTTCATCGGTTGTTACTCAAGGTTTCTGCTCAGCTCCAGTAATTTTTCCATGCATCGATATTATTTAATTATACAGAAACCCGATCGGGAGGTGGCCGCGCACCGAGATATATTTTCCGGGTGCGGGGCCGCGTCGCACGGCGGCCCGCCTATCTTCGCCGTCCTTTTTTCGAACAGGTGACGGAAACGATGTTCAGCGTATCGCGGTCAAAGGCCAGGCTGACCGGCTTGACCGTGCATTGTTGCCTTGCAGGCATGCTCTTGATGGACACGCTGTAATCGCTGCCATCGGGCAGGCGGACAGCGGGAAAAACGAAATTACCGTTGCTCGCGATCGTCAGGTCGTTTGCCCCGTTCAACTGCAGCACCAGTTCTTTCCCCTTCCCCTTGCCGGAAAGTCCGGATACGGTTCCGCCGACAGCAAACGTCACCGTGGTGCAGGTGACCGTGACATTGCCGATATTCGTGTTGGCGATTTTTCCGGCGCCCTGTTCGACCGTGCAGGTTTGTTTGACCGGCACGGACGGGGTAGCCTTGACCGAGACGGTATAGGCGCTGCCCCTGGCAAGCGTTTTGGGGAAATTGAATTTTCCGTTGGCACTGACCGGCAGGTCATTCGCGCCGTTAAGTTGGAGCACCAGTCCGCTGCCGGGCAGCCCGGAAACAGAACCGCCGACAGTATGCGGAACCGGCGGCGGTGGGGGCGCCTGCTTGGGTGCCGGCTTAGCCTGTTCGCTCTCGCCGCAACCGGCAAGTACGGCGATCATCGCCACCATCCATACCGCTTGCGCCGTTCCTGTAAGCTTTGCCATCTCTCGCTCCTTGTCGTCCGTTTCACCGCAAACAGGTGAAGTTCGTAATTTTGTTCGCCGGTCGTTTTGTTCGCCGGTCATGCCGTCGAGACAAGCGAAACTTGATGCCGTGCGAGATTGTACACAAATTTGCACGGGCAATTTGCCGGAGGCTAAGCAGGGTCGGCCTCGACCGCGGCGAGGGCCGTTCTGTGCGACGAATACAGCAACGCAGCGGCGTTGAAGCCGAGATAGACCAGATAACTGACAACATACAGCCTGGCCGTGCGTTCCAGCGTCATCCCGTCGGCAAACAGCCACAGCAATAGCGCATATAGCGGAAGCGACAATATCTCCCCCGCCATGATCAACCGGGTGCGATGCGCGGAGAATAGCCCGAACAGGAACAGCCACGACGCGATGCGTATCCAGCTGCCCAGCATGATCAGCGCGGCAGCCTGGTTGCTCACCACAAAGCGCGTGTCATACAGCAGCGCCAGCATGAAGCGCTGGTTGAAGTAGATCAGCAGCAGGAAAAATGCCGCCGGGATCAGCACCACCATGCCCGCGCGCAGCATTTCACGCCCGAATCGCGCCGAACCGTATGTGCTGCTGAAACGCGGCAGGAAGATCAGCGACAGCACCCCCGCCGCGGTGGCGGTCACCCACTCGGTGGATCGCCACAGCGCCTGCAGGAATCCGACGTCGTTCCATGAAATCGAGCCCGACAGCATGCTGCGCACCAGCAGCATCGACACCGGGCTCATGATGCCGATGGCCAGGCCCACCGGCACGAACTTCACCAGCTTGCGGTAATATTCCCTGCCGGATTCATCCCGGGGTTGCCGCAGTTTTTGCAGATATTGCCAGATCGCCAGACCCAGCACGGCAAGCAGCAGCGTCTGTGTCCATATCAGGCCGCGCAGTGAAATGCCGAACCAGGCGCTCGCCGCGACCAACAGCAATATCAGGCTGCCCAGTAACGCCAGCACCAGCATGCGCTGCTGCTGGTGTTTGCCCAGCCAGTACGCATTCAGCGTGGCGGGAACGACCGTGATGCAGCCGGCCAGCGCCGCCAGCACGAACAATCCGGTTTCGATCCTGCCGCGTGTCAGCCAGACCGCCAGTCCGGGTGAGGCCAATGCCACCAGCAGCGCGACGGCCAGCGAGGTGGCCAGTCCCAGCCTGAGTGCGTTCCGCAACAGGCAGCGTTCGTCGCGAACCGTGTCCACCTGCGTGACCAGCACCGTCAGACCCTGCAACACGCCTGCCATCGTCACCGCGCTGACCAGTTCAACCACCGACTGCAGCTGCGCCCAGAGCGCCACCATGGTCGGGCCACCGGCCAGTGCCAGCACCTTGTCCAGGCCTGCGCGGCCAAGTAGGTCAACCAGGATGATGGCGAACGCGGCCAGCACGCTTTGGATCGAAGTCAAATCATCCCCTCGTCGTTTAGCCTGAAAATTTCGTATCCTGCCTTCCGTTTTGAAACGCGGCCCAGGAATTCCCGCCGATGATATACCGCGCCCGGCGCCAGGGAAAATCATAACGATACCGCAACGCGATCGCATCATTCGCCAAGCGACATAATTGGCGTGGAATCAGGCCATTCAGGAGGATAGTGGTACCATGCGTGTGCAGCAACGGTGCAATGATGTCAGCGAAAAACCCGGCTCGTGCGTTATACAGCCTGCAAATTTGAAAGGAAAATAATGAAGATCATATCAGCCGCAATTTTTGCCGCGCTCGCGCTTGCCAGCCTGCCGGCCCGTGCCGGGACGCCGATCATCAACCTGAGTGTCGGCGGTGAAATCAGCCCGGGTGTCTATGGCCAGGTGCAGTTCGGCAATGCGCCGCCGCCAGCAGTCATCAACGCCCAACCGATGATAATCGTACCTGAACCTCGTGGCCAAAGGGTGGAACCGTTGTATTTGCATGTGCCGCCGGGTCATGCCAAGCACTGGTCCAGGTATTGCCACCGCTACAACGCGTGCAATCGCCCCGTATACTTCGTGAAAGAAGGCCGCTACCAGCCGGATAACCGGGACCGCCATCGCGACGAATTCCGTGACGAAGACCGGCGCGATCACGGCGACCGTGGCCAAGACCGCAGGGATGCGGACCGGGATCGTGGCGATCGCGGTGACCGGGGCGATCGCGGCAACTGAGACGCCCGGGCATCCCGTGCAACCGCCATGAATGACCGGGCCAGCTCGACGCTGGTCCGGTTTTTTGTGACTCCTTGCATCCTTACCCGACACAGCGCATGAACACGCGATTCAGCCCCGCTGCCCCCCCGAAAGGTCTTCAGTCTGTGCGCCGGGCACTTCCAGACTGATGCGTCCCAGTTTGCCGATGCGATATTCGGTCAGCAATATCATTGCCGCTTTTTCCAGATCCGGTTCGCCGCCGCGCCCTTTCAGCAGGCAACCGCGCTTTTTCGCAATGGCTTCGATCACGTGCACGCCGTCCATACCGGCCTCGGAAAATCCGAACCGGGCAGTTAGCATGCCGGGATAACGCGCGAGCAGCGTGGCGGCGAGAAATTCGGCGACCTCTTCTTCGTGGACGGCATTGCGGCCGATCGCGTGTATCGTGGCAAGCTTAAGTCCGTCTTCCGGCTTTTCTATCTTGGGCCACAACAGTCCCGGCGAATCGGTCACAGTCATATGGTCGTTCAGCCTGAGGCTCTGCTGAGACTTGGTCACCGCGGGTTCGTCACCGACGTTGGCAACGCGCCGCTTCAGCAGCATATTCATCAGCGTGGATTTCCCGACATTGGGAATGCCCATGATCATCATGCGCAGCGGCTTGTGGGTGCTGTTGCGATGCGGCGCGAGCGGCTGGCACAGGCTCGGCACCCTTACGGCGTCGCCGGCATTCTTGCAGCACAGTGCAACCGCCCTGACCCCCGGCTGCGTATTGAAATAATGAAGCCATGCCTTGGTGACTTCCGGATCGGCCAAATCGGCCTTGTTGAGTATCTTCAGGCAGGGACGCTGGCGGTGCAGGCGCAGTTCCGTGATCATCGGGTTGCAGCTCGCATCGGGCAGGCGCGCATCCAGCACCTCGATGACCACATCGATGAACTCCATTGTCTCGGCGGCTTTCCTGCGCGCCGAGGTCATGTGACCGGGAAACCACTGAATGCTCATCGGGTACCTCTATAAATCCTGAATTTAATTACGGCATATCCTGAATGTTTGGCTTCACGGCAACTTCGTCGTATCCCGACTTTAGGGACTTCTAGCCACTCCACTCATTCGCCGAAAATGGCGACCAAGCGCGGGTTATACCGGGTTGAGAAAAAATTTCTTGCTTACTGCATTCAATAAGCAGCGCCGCAAAATACAGTTTCTGAGCAGGCCTACCTGAAGGTCGGCCGTAACTAAAATTTTTCCCACGCCTGCAGTCGACTCCGCACGAGCTGTTATTGCGCGCGGCGGATCGGCGTCCCCTTGCGGGGGCATTTGGGCGAATCCTGGATTTCCAGGGATAACCGCAGTGGATTAATTGATTAGCGAATGCGGATTTTAACCCGTACCGCAGGGCAAGTCCCGATTCGTCAAGCTGATGCCGGCTCCAGCAGCGCCCGTTGCGCATCGTCAAGATAGCACCATTCGCCCTCCGCCAGACCGAGCTGATCGAGTTTCAATCCGCCAATCTGCGCGCGCCGCAGCGCAACGCAATGATTGCCGGCAGCAGCCAGCATGCGTTTGACCTGGTGGTATTTGCCCTGCTCCAGCACGATCTCGATGCGGTGGGTATCGACCGCACGGCAAGTCGATGCGGCGAGCGGTGCGGGTTCGTCGTGCAGTTGCACGCCGGACAATAATCTGGCAAGCAGTTCCGGGGTGACCGGATCATGCGTGGCCGCCTGATAGGTCTTGGGAACATGGCGCCTGGGCGAAGACTGTGCATGGATGAACGGCCCGTCATCCGACATCAGCAGCAGGCCGGTGGTGTCATGGTCGAGACGGCCCACCGGTTGAACGTCACGGCGGGTGAATTGTTCCGGCAGCAGGGTCAGCACGCCCGGATGGTGGCTGGCCTTGCGCGAGCATTCGAAGCCGGCCGGCTTGTTCAGCGCGATATAGACATGATCCCGGTACAGCCACGGTTCGCCGAACACGGTGAATACCAGTCCGGCGGTTTCGATCGCCAATCGGCTGTCGGTGATGGTTTGTCCGGCGATGCTCACCTCTCCGCCCGCGACCAGTTCGCCGCACCACTTGCGCGTGCCGAAGCCCTGCGATTGCAGGATACGATCCAGCGACTTTTTTCCCATGGCCCGACTTTAGCAGAACAGGCTTGCGACGATGAAGCATAAACTTTGCTTTCCGCGAACGGCAGGACACAGTTTCACAATTTCCGTGCTGACGTTAAGATGTTCCCATGAGTCACCTGCTCCCCCTGTCCCGCGTCACCAAGCTGGTCGGCATAACCCGCCATGCCTTGCAGGAAATGATACGCGGCGGCGCGCTGGAAACCTTCGACGGCATGGTCGAGTTGAACGAGTTGCTGCGCGCTTTTCCGGAAGCCAAATGGGATGACGATGCGGAATACCGGCGCGTTACCGAGATCAAGGAAAAGGCCTTCGGCAAGCGCGTGTTCGAGCGCGCCATGCCGGACAAGGAAGTACTGTCGGCGCGCCTGATCGAACTGGGCAACGAGTATGCCGCTGCCAAGGCGCTGCTGATGCATTACAGCCAGATGTTGTCGTGGCTGGATGAGAAGATCGACGAATTGGAAGAAAACCAGAGCAGGGAAACGCGTCACGCCCTGCACAGTTTGCGCGCATTCATCGTGCGCCATTTGGCTGAAGTTCCGCCGGATGCGGCAAAAGTTCAGGCGGTCATCGCACAGGAAAGGATACTCAGGATCATGTCGGCACTCGTCACCATACTGCCCAGCGGGCACGAATTCACTGTCGAGGGCAATGACACGCTATTGGAAGGCGCGCTGCGTGCCGGCGTGTCGCTGAACTACGGTTGCAGCAACGGAAATTGCGGGGAATGCCGGGCGCGGCTGATTTCAGGCGAAGTCAAGAAGGTTCATGCGCATGACTTTGTGCTGAGCCAGTCCGAGAAAGATTCCGGCGTGATCCTGATGTGTTCCTGCGCGGCGGTCAACGATGTGGTGATCGAGGCCGGCGTGGCCGGCGCGCACGACATCCCGGAACAGCAACTCGCGGCCAGGGTCAAATCGGTGGAAGTTTTCAATGCGGAAGTGGCCGCGCTGCACCTGCTCGCACCGCGCAGCCAGCGCCTGCATTTTCTTGCCGGGCAGTCGATCCGGCTGTCGGCGCAGGGCGCGAGCGGCGAATACGCGGTTGCCAGTTGCCCGTGCGAGGAAAGGCACATTGAGATCCAGATATTGCGCAAGCCGGACGATGCCTTCGCGGAACGGCTGTTCGACGGCCTGAAGGCGCAGGACATTGTCGAGGTAACGGGTCCCTATGGAGAATTCGTGCTGGACGACGCTTCCACCCGCCCGCTGATCTTCATCGCTTTCGGTGTCGGTTTCGCGCCGGTCAAGAGCCTGATCCAGCATGCGATCTCGCTTGATCTGGCCGAGTCGATAGACCTGCACTGGCTGGCGGACGAGGCGGGTCATTACCAGAACAACCTGTGCCGCGCCTGGGCCGATGCGCTGGACAATTTCGACTATATTCCGCACCCGCCGTCAGGCGAACTCGAAACGGCGCTGTCCGGCATCGTGCACGATTACCCGGATCTGCAGCGCTTCGACGTATACGCGGTCGGCACCGCGGCACAACTGCAGATCGCCAGGAACCTGTTCCTGAATCAGGGATTGCAGCAGCAGAACTGGCGCGAATTCGCCTGCTAGGCGGGCCCGGTGAATTCCCCGTCCAGATAGAACCACCGCCCGCCCTCGCGCACGAAACGGCTCACTTCGTGCATGCGCGCGGCCCGTCCGCCGATCTTGCAGCGCGCAACGAATTCCACGGTCGCGCGATCGGCCGATTCACGGGAATGTTTCCTGATCTCCAGTCCCAGCCATTTGGTGCTGTCAGCCGCAAGATCCAGCGCGGCGGGACGGGTACTGTCATGCCAGCTGGCAAGCAGGTAGTGCTCCAGCCCGAGCACATAGGCGCTGTAGCGCGAACGCATCAGGGCTTCGGCATCCGGCGCAGCCGCACCGTCGTGGTAGCGGCCGCAGCATGCCGCATAGTCCGCGCCGCCGCACGGGCATGGCTTCGCGGTCCTGGTCCGACCTGCCTTCATGATGCCTGTCCCAGGCTTCCCTGCAATACCTCCGGCTCGAATTCGATCATGCCGGCATCGCTGGTCACCATCACATTCCCTTCCTGTATGCTGCATTGCAGGCGCATGTTACGGCCGGCCAGCGCGGCCAGTGCCTGCGTGGAGGCGCTGGCCAGCCTGAGCACGGTCAGGTTTTCCAGGCGCTGCAGCCTGTCGCGGTTCTCTTTCCACCAAATCTCTGCGGCGCGTCCGTAACTGACGACCACGACCCGGTTTGCGCGTCCGCTGGCTTTGCGGATCACGCGTTCGTCGGGCAGACCGACTTCTATCCAGCGCACAATCGCGCCGGTGAGGTCCTTGTGCCACAGGTCGGGCTCTTCATCGCTGCTGATGCCTTTGCCGAATGCCAGTGCATCGTCGGCATACAGCGCAAACGCGACCAGTCGCGCCATCATGCGCTCGTCGGTTTCCGAGGGATGGCGCGCCAGCGTCAGTGCGTGGTCGGCGTAATAATGGCGGTCCATGTCGGCAATCTGGAGCATGACTTTGAAAACCGTTGCTTTGATGGCCATATTAATCGATTCGATCGGGAATTTTGCCGGCGCGCATTCTAGCCCGAATACCTGATTGAAACCGAAGGTTTGCCCGGTCCGGCCGATGGTATTACGTCACCGTTCGGACTATAATCCGCAACAATTTTGCAGCTCACCGTTCGAGATACGCTAAAGATGCAGCTATTCACCTTTGGTATCAACCACCAAACCGCGCCGCTTGCCGTGCGCGAGCAAGTCGCGTTCAACGAGGACGGGATGGAGAACGCGCTGCGCGACCTGGTGGAAAACGGTGCAGCCAAGGAAGCGACGATCCTGTCCACCTGCAACCGAATGGAGCTGTACTGCAATGCTGCTCACCCCGAGCATGCCATCGACTGGCTGGCCCAGTATCACCACCTTCCCCGCAAGGAAATCGAACCCTATCTTTACACGCTGCCGCGCGAACAGGCGGTCAAGCATTCATTCCGCGTCGCGAGCGGGCTCGATTCCATGGTGCTGGGCGAACCGCAGATACTCGGCCAGATGAAACAGGCGGTGCGTCAGGCCGAACAGGCGGGCACACTGGGCTACCTGCTGCACAAGCTGTTTCAGCGGACTTTTTCGGTAGCCAAGGACGTGCGCACCCAGACCGAGATCGGCGCAAACCTGGTATCGATGGCTGCCGCTTCGGTGCGGCTGGCCGAACGCATTTTCCCGAGCATCTCCGAACAGCGCGTGCTGTTCATCGGCGCCGGCGAAATGATCGAGCTCAATGCGGTGCATTTCGCCGCGCGCTCCCCGAAGAACATCACCGTTGCGAACCGCACGCTGGAACGCGCACAGACACTGTCGCGGCGCTTCAACGGCACCGCAATCACACTGACCGACCTGCCCGAGCAATTGGCGCACCACGACATCATCGTCACCTGCACCGCCAGCCAGCTGCCGATACTGGGCAAGGGCATGGTGGAAAGCGCGCTCAAGGCGCGCAGGCACCGTCCGCTGTTCATCGTCGACCTGGCCGTGCCGCGCGATGTGGAATCCGAGGTCTCCAATCTGGACGACGTGTTCCTGTATACCGTGGACGATATCGCCGCCGTGGTTAAGGACGGCCTGGACGCACGCCAGGATGCGGTCAAGGAAGCCGAAGTCATCATCGAATCCGGCGTGTCCGATTTTGTGCACTGGATGGAATCGCGCGAAGCGGTGCCGGCAATACGCGCGCTACGCGACCATGCCGAACGCAACCGCCGCCATGAACTGGAAAAGGCCCTGCGCCTGCTGGCCAGGGGCGAGAGCCCGGAAAAAGTGCTGGAAGCGATGAGCAGCAGCTTGACCAATAAATTCCTGCACGCGCCGACGCACGCGCTGAACCAGGTGCAAAGCGACGACCGTGAAGCCTTCCTCGAGGTGATCCACCGCCTTTATCACCTCAACACCGACGAATAAACCCCAGCCGAATGAATCCCAGTATTACCGCAAAGCTCGCTCAATTGAGCGAGCGCCTGCTTGAAGTCAACCAGCTGCTGAGCACCGAAGAAGCCACCAAAAACATGGACACGTTCCGCAAGCTGAACCGCGAACGAGCCGAACTCGAACCGGTGGTGGATCTGTATCAGGCCTACCAGAGCTGCCAGTCCGACATCGAAGCGGCGCGGGACATGGCCGGCGACCCGGAAATGCGCGAATTTGCCGAAACGGAAATCAAGCAGGGCGAAGCGACCCTGGCCCGGCTGGACAGCGAATTGCAAAAGCAACTGTTGCCCAGGGATCCCAATGACGAGCGCAGCGTGTTCCTGGAGATACGTGCCGGAACCGGCGGCGACGAAGCCGCGTTGTTTGCCGGCGACCTGTTCCGCATGTATGCACGATTCGCCGAGCGCAGGCGCTGGCAGGTGGAAGTGATCTCGGAAAGCCCCGGCGAGATGGGCGGCTACAAGGAGATCATCGCGCGCATCGTCGGACAAGGCGCCTATTCGGTGCTGAAATTCGAATCCGGCGCGCACCGGGTACAGCGCGTGCCGACCACCGAGACGCAGGGACGCGTGCATACTTCGGCCTGCACTGTGGCGATCATGCCGGAGGTGGACGACGTCGATGATGTAGTGCTCAATCCCGCCGATCTGCGCATCGACACCTTTCGAGCCAGCGGTGCCGGCGGCCAGCACATCAACAAAACCGATTCGGCGGTGCGCATCACCCACCTGCCTACCGGGGTGGTGGTGGAATGCCAGGACGGCCGTTCGCAGCACCAGAACAAGGCACAGGCAATGCGCGTGCTGGCCGCCCGCATCAAGGATGCGCAGGTGCAGGAGCAGAATGCAAAGGCGGCCGCGACCCGCAAGAGTCTGGTCGGCAGCGGCGACCGTTCGGAACGCATCCGCACCTACAATTTTCCGCAGGGCCGCGTCACCGACCACCGCATCAACCTCACGCTGTACAAGATGGATGCGATCATGGACGGCGACATCGGCGAACTGACCGGAGCGCTGATGGCGGAGCACCAGGCCGAACAGCTTGCCGCGATGGCGGAAGACGCCCTTGGTTGATATCCGGGCAATACCGCAACACGGCCCGCCGACTTCTGCATAATTTCAGATGAACACGTCCATACGGGACATACTGCGCAACCACGGCAAACAGCTGGAATCCGCGCTGAACCTCGAAGCCGGCAGTGCGCGCATCGAGGTTCAATCCCTGCTGCAATCCGTGCTGCGGGTGAATCGAGCATGGCTCCTCGGCCACCCGGAACAGTTGCTGGACACGGGCCAGCACGAACGATATTTCGCGCTGCTCGAACGGCGCATGCGCGGCGAACCGGTTGCGTATCTGCTCGGCGAACGCGAGTTCTACGGGCTGAATTTCAAGGTATCCACCGCCACGCTGATACCCCGCCCCGAAACAGAATTGCTGGTCGAACTGGCGTTGCAGCGTTGCGGAAGGGTGGCGGCAGCGCCGCCGGGCGCCCACCGGCCAGCCCCTCGCGGGTGCTTAACCCGGCTTGGTCCTTGCCGTGTGCTGGACCTGGGTACGGGCAGCGGCGCAATCGCGTTGAGCATCGCCCATGCGTGTCCCGATGCCGAAGTAGTCGCGGTGGATGCATCAGCCGCCGCGCTGGAAGTCGCGCAAAGCAACGCACAGCGGCTCGACGCCCGCAATGTGCGCATGCTGCTCAGTGACTGGTTCGGCGCACTGCGGGATGAATGGTTCGATATCATCGTATCCAACCCGCCCTACATCGCCGCGGGGGATACGCATCTCGAACAGGGTGATGTGCGCTTCGAACCCCGCGATGCGTTGGCTTCCGGCAATGACGGACTGGCCGACATCCGGCGTATCTGCGCACAAGCCGGAAACCATCTGCGCGAAAACGGCTGGTTGATGATGGAACACGGCCATGACCAGGCGGCGCAAGTTCGCGCGCTTCTGCAGCAATCCGGATTTGAACAGATATTTTCCGCGCGCGATCTGGCGGGCATCGAAAGGGTGAGCGGCGGAATCAACGCGGCAAAAAAAACGGCAGGTTCAACCTGCCGTTTTTGCTAAAAGACAACTTCTTAACTTACTTGCGTTTTGCGCAAGTCTCCTGCATTTGTTCACTCATGTTCAATAAAAACTGCAGCGAGTTCACCGTTTTTTCGTCCGTCATGATATGCCACAGGCTGCCGATACCGCCCTTGGCCGGTTGTGCATTGCTGCTTTTCGCCGCGTTCTCCAGGCAGCTCAGCATGCCGGTTACCATTTCGAGCCGCTCCAGCAGTTGCGGGAGACTGGTGGCGATTCGCTCCAGCGCGCCGGTGGATTCGAGGCGCTCCATCACCTCGACCAGCCGCCAGAAGCCGCTGCGGTTGACGCGATCGAGCAGGGACATTCCCTCGCCCAGCGTTTCGGCCATGCGTCCGATCATTTCGTCGGTGAGCGCGTCCTGCGCGGCATGGTAGACGCGTGCCAGCTGCGACAGACGCTCGAGGTCGCCGTTGTTTACCATCTCCGCGATCGCCGGGATCGCCTTGCCCAGCCCGGCGCGCCCCGCCTTGTCTACCAGGTCAAGCGCTTCGGCGGCGGAACCGGCAAGACGCCCGACCATTTCATCGGACAATGAATCCCGGCCTGCGGCGATCAGGCGCTCGAGCTCGAAACTCATGACGGCCATTTCATCCTTGGTCTCTGTATTCATCTCACACCTCCACGTTAAAGGAGTCCGCGAGCGGATATCCAGTAGAGCTTGTTATAGGCCATCTTGAACCAATGCACCGCCTTTGTCGGCGCCTTGGGATCTGGCGGGTTCTGGTAGTTGAACATTGCATAGCTCGCTTTGTCCTTGCCGGCCTCGATGAAGCAGAATACCTTGCCGTCGTACTCCCTGACCGGCATGCCGATCTTGACCATCGCGGCCAGATTCTCGCCCAGCGTGTCGGCTTCGAAATGCGCGGTCGACCCAGCCTTGCTGATCGGGATGTTGGTGGTGTCGCCGAGCACGAACACGTTGTCGCGTCCTTCCATGTTCAGCTTGGTCTTGTTGGTCGGGATCCAGCCGCCCTGGCCCAGGCCATTCTTCTCGACCACCTCCATGCCCTTGTGGGCGGGAATGGTGATCAGCAGGTCGTACTTGATTTCGTTTCCTTCCTCGCTCTTCAGCACCTTTTTCTTTGCATCCACTTCCTTGATGTTGAAGAAGGTCTCGTATTTGATGCCCAGCTTGTCCATTTCCGGAGCGGCCCATTTGGCGACGTTCTCAAGGCTGTGCACACGCCCGATCGGGTAGGTGTACATCAGCTCCACCTTGTCGGCCATACCGCGATCCTTGAAGTAATCGTGCAGCATGAAGGTGATTTCCAGTGGCGCCATCGGGCATTTGTGCGGCACGCCGACGGTGATCACCACCTTGCCGCCCTCGAATGCCTGCAGTCGCTTGCACATCTTCAGCGCGGTTTCCTCGGTATAGAAAGTCTCCGCGCCTTCCACCATGCCGGGAATGCCTTCGGGGAACATTCGCGAACCGGTCGCGATCGCCATGTAGTCGTAATCGAAAGTCTTGCCGCTCTTGGTCTTGACCTGGTTGTTGTCGAGCTTGAATTCCTCGACCGGATCGACATGAAACTCGATGCCCGGCTCGAGCAGGCTGGCCTGGTCGCGGTACAGCTCGTCGGGAGTGATCCTGCCCACTGCGAGATATAGCAGGCCGGGTTGGTACATATGCTTATCTGAGGCCGACAGCATCGTGATGCGAACCTTGCCGGTCTTGAGTTCGTTGGTTAATCGTCTGGCCAGGTTGTTTGCCAGTATCGTGCCTCCCATGCCGCCGCCAACTATCAGTATCTTTTTCATTTTACCCCCCAGTCAGTTATTGTTACGTTAATAACCTACTTCTTCTTGCGCATCGTGATATGCCACACTCCTTCAGATTCGGTCGTCGATATGTATTCGTGGCCGACCTTGTTGATCCACTCCGGTATGTCGTCGGCCGAGCCTTTGTCGGTCGACAACACCTCCAGTTCATCGCCGACCTGTGACGATTTCAGCGCCACGATCAGTTCCATCAGCGGGCCGGGGCAAAAGCTCCCGCGCCCGTCAACAATTTTTTTCTCAGTCATGTCGATATTCTCCTCGTATTAGAAAGTCCAGACCTGGCCGTCCTGCGCGTCATGAAGGAACTTGGTCAGGCCGGTCGCATTCTGCAGAAAGCCCTCAAGACTTTCCTGCTCCACGCCGAGCACGTCCATTGCCATCGAACATGGATATATTTTGGCATCGCCGAGATCAACCGACTGCTCGAACAGCGTCTTGAATTCGGGCACCTTCTTGGTTGCCATCAACTTGCCCATATCGCCTTCATGCGGTGCTTTCGAGGTATTGCCCTTGACAAAAAACGGCAACGCGTTCATCGACAGGAAAACCATTACGTCCTGGCCGCTGACCGCGCCAACCGAGGCCACCATTGCGGCCATCTGCAGCCGTTCCAGTGAACCCGACACGACCACAACACAGATTTTGCTAGCTGACATCGTCATACTCCGGAAAATTAAAAATTCAGTTGCTGAACTACCCAGCACAGGTGGGTAATGTATACCTCCGGGATCAATATTTCAACGTTGCAATTTACACATGTATTTTAGTCATGTATTGCACGGTATGATTACAGCTAGCCGGACATGCAAATGTAACATTGCTTTTCTATAATGACGACCGGATAAACTGCCAACTTCAGCAGGAGAAAACAAATGAACGAAATCCTGCAATATTTGAAAGCGAATGGCGAGAAACTTGACGCCGACATCGCAACTGCTGTCGGCTTGTCGCTTGCAAAAGCGCACGGCTATCTGGCCGAACTTTTCGCCAAGGGCGAAATCGTCGCCTGCCATTCAATACGTTTTCAGGACGACCGCGAAATTGCCGGGATACTTTGCCGGATCTCCGGTTCCATCCCGCAAGCATCGCCGGGCAGGAAAGTAAAATCGCTGTAATTTCCGGCATTTTCCACTCAAGAAATGGGTATTGGCGATAGATTTGGCCGGAATCAGGCAGCTTTGAGACTAAACTGATTCCCTGAAAGACTTCAGTTGCAGCTTCAACTGGCGTGCGGCAAGCGTATATCCCCCGTCGCTGCCATCCACAAAATGCATATGATTGCCGTTATAGGATTGGACCAGGCAGGTAACCAGCGCTTCCCGCGATTTATGCATCCCATAGACCAGGTGTCCGGTTCGATACTGTGAATCGAGATATTGCTCCAACGCTGCTGCCTGCTTGTCACTGCCATCCATGACCATGCGCAGTACCCCGTCAAACTTGCGGAAGTCCGAATTGGCCACCAGTTCTTCGCGGTAATGACTCCATCGCACTGCACGGGTATCGATATCATGCGCAATCAGGTATGCGCCGGCCAGGTTCTGCAACAGCATCCTGGTGAAATAACCCAGCCTGCGCAACAAGCTTTGCCGTCCGGATCGCACGCGCCACTCATGACCCAGCAACCCCGGACTGAATGCCAACTTCAAGCGCCCGGGTTGCAGGGGATGATAATTCACCACATCTCCGTATATGTCCTGGATTTTATTCGCGACCGCCTGATAGGTTTCGATATTGGTGGCGGGGTTGGCCGACATCGCGGATACCAGCAGCGATAGTTTATGGCCATTGAAACTGGGCACTCCCTGCCAGCGGCATTCAAATCCGTCAAAATCCGCTTCAGCAGGCCCATCCGCTTCGCGTACAATCAGCACGCCTTCTGTATTATCCGCCTTGATTCGCCGTTCTGCCTCATACCAGCCGCGTCCGGAGAAGGCGGCCTGGGTCATTTGAGTGGAAAGCCCGACCTTAGCCACATTAACCCGGAAATCCTGCGCGACCAGATCGCCAACACGCGCGAGTCCCGCGCGCAAGTTCAGTCCAAAACCCGTCCTCGCAAGTCTTTGCGAACCGCGCAGTGCAGTGATCACACGCTGAACAAATATGTCCGGAACGGCAAATGTTGCGCCATCCCCGCCGAACACAAAGGGAATATCGACGCTGCGATCGATATTGACGACCGATGCGATACACGCTACGCCGACCGTATTCACCTTCTTGTAGTCACCGGCCTCGACAGCGCGCGTCGAACCGGCCACATCGGTTATTACGACCCACCAATCGTGCGGAACCGCAACGTGCAGACGAACTTCAACGGCTTCGGAGAATTTCTCGATAGCCGGCAGGTTACGATAAAAATTTCTGGAATCGGTCATGATTGCAATGATAGGAGAATGTGCTTGCCAACGTGTGCCTGGGAATACCCGATGATGAAAATATTCTGGCAGCGGGAGTATGTCGTTTGTAGCCGCAGCCGCTAACACCTATAGGTCGCCGGCCTCATTCCAAGATCACCATCGCTGTCACAAAAGTATCCCTATATTGATTTGGCAGCGGCACGCACGGAGCGATATAGCCCGGATACCGGGAAACGCTATTATTCACGTGTGCATATCTGCTTTCGGGCTGGTATTTGGCAACTGTGAGCTGTCGCTTCCGACAGGCGAACTTCATGAATGAATTTCGGTGACGATCGGTTCGGCCTTGTATCATTTTCCTGTTGCTTCCATTTCATTTATGTCTTCGTCGTGTGATTAGGGATAAATCTTCTCAAAGCTCATGGCACAAAGAATGCACTCAGTTCACCGGAACGGTTTAGCTTATAATGGGCATTCTAGATTGCAATCGCTCCTATTGTTTGTGCCATTTGTGTCCTTTTCGCAATATTCAACCAAGCGCTTAAATGAAGAAGATTTCTGAAGTATCGATCCGGCCCTCAGTAATGCCTGCCAACGACAAGTGGGATAAAGTTTTGTTGGCAGGCATCTGGCTCTTTATTATCTTAATGTTCTGGATCGGCATTCAAAGGCACCTTTTCAATCCTTGGCTGTATATTGTGGATCGCCAGGGATGGCAGTCCCACGTTTTTGGTCCCGCCATGATTTGGCTTTATATGGCAACAGGAATGTTGATTATCCGCACGCTATTGTGGATTCGATATCGCCCATTTCCAACCGTGGACTTTGATGGTGCGCCGCCACTGACCGTCATTATTCCGGCCTTTAATGAAGGGCCCATGGTTTCCAAAACCATTGAGTCCTGTGTTAATTCCGATTATCCCAAGGACCGCCTCGAAATCATCGCAGTCGATGACGGCAGCACGGATGATACGTGGACACACATTTTGGCGACCGCAAACCGCTATCCGAATTTGGTCAAGCCTTTGCGATTCGCCGCCAACCAGGGCAAGCGCGCAGCATTGCTGGCGGGATTTGAATTGGCGCGCGGCGAGATCGTCGTCACTATCGATTCCGACAGCATTATCGATCGCAATGCGCTTCGGGAAATAGCGAGTCCATTCCGGGAACCCAAGATCGGTGCTGTAGGTGGCAAGGTTGTGGTTTTCAATCGATTCGCAGGCATTATCCCCCGGATGCTGCATGTACGTTTTGTTCTTTCATTTGATTTTCTTCGCAGTGCCCAATCAGTCTATCGAACGGTCTATTGTTGCCCAGGTGCCTTGTCTGCTTATCGTGCATCTGTCCTGAAACTGATAGTCCCCGGCTGGAGCAATCAAAAATTCCTGGGACAACCTTGCACCATTGGAGAGGATCGGGCATTGACCAACGACGTACTCAATGCGGGATTTGATACTGTCTATCAGCGCACGGCCGTGGTCCATACTGTCGTGCCTCATACTTACAAGAAACTCTGCCGCATGTACCTGCGCTGGGATCGAAGCTATATTCGAGAAGAATTGCGTCTGGCCAGAATCGTATGGAGAAGGCCGATTTTTTCTCTGATTTTGACTTTGATGGAATCCACATTGACCAACCTCAGGTTTTTTGTGGCTTACTCTGTGATGGCTGTGGTGATCTCGATATCGTTCCATGATACTTGGGCAGCAATCCGCTTCATGGAGTCGATCGGTATTGCTGGCCTGTTCTATGCGCTTTATTTCGTTCGTAGCGAGCGATCCTGGGAATTTGGCTGGGGGGTGCTTTACGCATATTTTTCCACGTTTGCACTATTTTGGATTTTCCCCTTCGCGCTGCTCACTGTTCGCAGCCGATCATGGTTAACCCGATAAAGGAGAAATAAAACTTCTCTAAAGTGGACACCCGGTTAGGCGCACTTGAGGACGGGCTATGCCAAGCCTGGGTAATGCCTTAATTCAATTCGGCCAACTGGCAGATCAAGTTTGAAAGCGGGTATTCAATGAAATACAACCGCAAAGAGACACTGAACTTTTTGTTCACCGACGGTAATTATCCGAACCATAAGAGCCGGTTTTCCGGACAGGCTGTCATTCGCAATTCGCCCCCATAGAGCTTGATAATCTCGTCATCATGAACTGCGCCGTGCTGATATCGTCAGTCCGTCAACCGGATTGCCGAATTCAACCCTGACAACTCCGGAATCCATTGCCAGAAGTTCGAAACCAACTTTCAGCAGGGTTGAGGCGAGATAGTTTTTGCCATGGCAGTAGCGCCCGTGCGGATTGAGGCGAAAAGCTTCATCCACAGCTGCTTGCTCGACGGTAAAAATAAAATATCCTCCAGGGCAGAGCGCCGAAAATGCCGATGCGAACAATTCTTCCAGCGCGCCAAAATAAATCAGGGTGTCGGCGGCAACGATAAGATCAAAGCATCCGGGATGTGCGGCAAGGTAGCTGGTAACTTCGCATTTCACCAGCTCGTGGTAGAGACCGCCCTTTTTTGCTTCTGCCAGCATGGCCGAGGAAATATCCACACCGGTGAGTTTCATGGCGTAAGGAGAAAGTTTCCGGGCAGCAAGTCCGGTGCCGCATCCCGCATCCAATACCGTCCAGTTTTCGGCAGGACTGTCGATTTTCGCAAGTGCTCCCGCAATCATTTCCGGGCCACTATAGGCAAGATTTTTCAAGTTGGCATCAAACTTGGCCGCCAATTTATCAAAGTGTTTTTCCACATAGGCGTCCGAGGCACGAGTTGGCACAGCCTCCCCCGAGCAAGCTGCGAAGAGATGCCTTGGAATGGGGTTGTCCGGTTCTTCCGACATCCATTCACGGTAAACTTCAGCCGCCTCAGCCAACCGTCCCAATTTGTAATAGGCGATTCCCAGCATTGATTTCGGTTTATCGTGGGTCGGTTCGAGAACAAAGGCGCGACAATGAAATTCTGCTGCTTCCAATTCTTTTCCCTCGCGGTTTAGCGAATTGGCCAGATTACTCAGTGCATCCCCGAAATATGGATCGATGGCAATAGCTTTACGGAAAGAAAGTTGAGCCTCGTTTGTTTTTCCAGAGCGTTCCTGCATCGCCCCGAGATTATTCCAAAACATGGGATTGTCCGGTTGCAGGTCAATAGCATTTTCGAATTCGTGTTCAGCTGCTTCCGTATCTCCGCGTTCCGCAAGCATGTTACCAAGATCATTGCGCCAGCCTGGAGACTCAGGAAAAAGTTCGATCGATCTCCTAACGCATTGCACAGCCAAATCACTTCTTTCTTCCTTGTGCAGCAAAATGCCGAGAAAATGCAAAGACCGCGGTTCTTCCGGCAAGGCTTCTAGAATCATCAGATAAGTCGATTTTGCCTGTTCCAAATCCCCTTTCATATGGCAAGAAAATGCAATTTCGAATGCTTCGTCAACGCTCAGTTGTTGATTCATGATTCCATGTTCCTATCCAAAGATTAAAGTGGATGTTGTGAATCTTGCCTTGAAGACAAATGAGCCAAGAGACTCGATACCTTTGGAGCAACATCCCCAATAGAATGAACATTACCATTTTGAGTCATCTGCTTTTTTATTGCAGAGGGGGCCTGGCGCAATTTTGCAGATTAACTGTCGTTTTCACGCCCAGAATAGAAGGAGATTATTAGAGCTATTCATGGAAACGTGGTGCCGCATCAAAATTCTTTGCTTGTTGAATTCATGAATAGTGCGGAATGATTTCAGGGATAACCATAAATAGTTAGCATACTGCCTTACTGAAGCACACCTGCGAACGTCAGGTTACGGCGCAAATCAGCCCTTAGCCAAGTTCCGCTTTGGAGTGCCCGGTATTATCTTCTTGGCTTGGTATGAAAAATGGCTTATTTCCCTGAAGAAATGAGCCAATTCTGGATGTGGTGCGCCCGACAGGAGTCGAACCTGTGACCCTTGGCTTCGGAAACCAATACTCTATCCAGCTGAGCTACGGGCGCATAAATGAATATCGAAGGCGCGCATTCTACCTCAGAATGCTCGCTGCGCGATTCGGCGCAGCCTCGCACGGGCAACGGCCGGTGGCAATCAGCAGAATAAGCGGTCATTATGAATTAATAGAAGCTTGCAGCAGGGCTGCCCCTTTGCCGACTCCGTTCGACGGCTTTTCCATAATCCGACAATGGACTTTCGCATTTCCGATGCGCTGCAGGAGAGTATGCGCTTCCTTCAAAAATACCCCGGAATACCTGGGAAAGTGTACTGCCGCCGCGCGGCCTGAATCAGCCCGGACAATTTCGTTGATAACACCGTTTTACGCACGGGGTCAACTGTTCTGCGGTTCCGGTCATTTTGCTACAACGTACCAAAACTAATGTATTATCTTCTCCTCGATAATTATCGGGATCATTGTTTCATGATAGAGTTTTATATCTTCCATTCGCAACAAAAACACTAAACAATAAAACTACAAGGAGAGTGTCATGTCAAACAGCAATTCAAATTCCTATAACCATGATCGCCGCAACTTTATTCGTACCGGCCTGACCGTTGCCGGTGCGCTGGCGCTGCCAACAGGTTTCGCAACACGGGCCTTCGCAGCGGATCGTCCTCCAATTGGCACATGGCCGGCCGGTTCGGCCGGTCACGAGGTATTCATTGGCATTACCGTTCCTCGCACCGGCGGTTATGCGCTGCAGGGCGAAGATGAGCTGAAGGGCTATATGCTCGCAGTCGAACATATCAATGAAGGCCATCCGCTGATCAGGAAGATTTCGCCCAAGACCAAAAAAGGCGTGCTCGGCAAAAAAGTGGTCTATGGCGTCGCAGACTCAGCAGCCAAACCGAACGACGCAGTGCAGGCGCAACAGCGCTTCATCAGCGAGAACAAGGCGGTTCTGATGACCGGTGCAACATCCAGTGCAGTCGCGGTAGCGCTTAACAAACTCGCACAGCAAGAAAAGGTGCTGTACGTTTCGGGTATCTCCGGTTCCAACGACACCACCGGCAAAGATTGCGTACGTTATGGTTTCCGTCAGTGTTTCTACGGACAAACCGCGGCTGCCGCGCTTGGCCCTATCCTGGTAAAGACCTTCGGCAAAAACAAGAAGGTCGCCTTCATGACGCCAGACTACACCTATGGACACACCGTCACGAAATCTTTCCAGGACTATCTCGCCACGGCGGGATGGACGACGGCCACCGATCAGGTTTCACCGCTCGGTTCGCCCGACTTCTCGTCGTATCTGCTGAACGTCGCCAATTCCGGAGCGGACGTGCTGATCAACGTGAACTGGGGCCACGACGCGGTGTTGTCCATCCAGCAGGCAAAGCAATTCGGCATTCTCGACAAGATGAAGCTGGTGGTGCCGTATCAGGTGCCATTCCTTGCCCGCGAAGTCGGCGGTGGTCTTCTGTCCGGCGTTTATGCCGCAACCGATTTCTGGTGGACGCTTGAGGAAGACAAGAAGTATCCGCTCGCAAAGATGTTCGTCGATGCCTTCGACAAGAAGTACGGTTACAAGCCGCAATGGGGAGCCGAAAACGCCTACATGGAATTCGCCTTGTGGGCGGAAGCTGTAGAGAACGCTGGCACCTTTTATCCGCCTGAAGTGATCAAGTCATATGAGGCCGGCCGCAAGATCGACTCGCTCGTCGGCGAAGTGTCCTGGCGTCCGGAAGATCATCAGCTGATCCGGCCTGTATTCATCGTCAAGGGCAAGACACCATCTGAAATGCGCAACAAGGAAGACTACTGGGAAGTCCTGGAATCCGTCCCCGGCCTTCCGCTGATGCAGAAACCCGATGCGTTCGGTTGCAATCTGGGCTCTTACACCTGAGTTTTAACAACGAAGACAGTCAATACAGGCGGCATAATTAGCCGCCTGTATTGCCAAGTGTGCTGCTGTTCGGACGTCACGCTCGGGCGCGCATAACCAAATAATAATTACTATGGTTAACTGGACTAATTTCCTCTCGCAACTGTTCAACGGCCTGGTGCTCGGCGCGCTGCTCGCTCTGATCAGTTCCGGTCTTACGATTATCTACGGCACGCTCGGCGTGCTGAATCTGGCACATGGCGCGATGTTCATGCTCGGCGGTTATGCCGGCTATGTTGCTTTCCAGGCCTCCGGTTCCTTCATCGTCGCGGTGATCGCGGCAACGCTGTTCATGCTGGTGTTTGGCATTCTCCTGGAACGGCTCATCATCCGCTATTTCTACGACCGTCCGGACGAAGACCAGCTTCTGGTCACGTTCGGCCTTTCCATCTGCATCGTGGAAATTGTCCGCTACTTTTTCTCGAGCATGACAAAATCCGTGCCGCCGCCTTCCATGTTTTCCGGCATCACTTCGCTCGGTGGAGTGATGTTTCCGACTTATCGCCTGGCCCTGATCGGTATTGTGGCGGTTGCGTTGCTTGTGTTGTATGTGATCCTGTACCGGACTCGGCTCGGCTTGATTGTGCGCGCCGGAATCGAGGATTCCGTGATGGTGGATTCCCTCGGAATTAATGTGTACCGCATATTCATGGTCGTGTTCGGTATCGGCGCGATGGCAGCAGGATTTGCAGGTATCGTGAATGCTCCTGTGGTCTCGCTCACACCCGGGATGGGAGAGACGATTCTGGTGCAAACCTTCGTGGTCGTTGTCATCGGCGGAGTGGGTTCATTTCCCGGCGCAGTGCTTGGCGGCCTGATCGCCGGCGAGATTATCAGCATCACTTCGATGATCAATCCCGCTTACGCATACATTATGTTGTTCGCAGCCATGACACTGGTCCTGGTGCTGAGACCGCACGGTCTGCTCGGAAAGAAAGGTCGCGAATGAGTTTGGGGAAAATGTTTGTGCAACACCGCTACTTGATTGAGACGCTGACGGCTATCTGTCTGATTGCAGCACCTTTTATTCTGCCCCATTTCGAAGCTGCCCCCAATACCGTCAACCGCATTCTGGTCTGGGGCTTGTTCGGTATAGGATTCGACATCCTGTTTGGTTATACAGGACTGCTGTCATTCGGCCAGTCGGCATTCTACGGAACCGGCGGATTCGTCACCGCCTACCTGCTAACCCAGGCCGGATTCCCCTATGTGGTGCTGGCATTGATCATCGGCATGGTCGTAGCCGCCTTTGTTGGCTACCTGATCGGACTGCTCGCGCTGCGCAGCACCGGCATCTACTTCGCAATGATTACGGTCGCCATCGCGGAAATATTCTTCTTCGTCGAGTTTAATCCGTTGTCTGCGTGGACCGGCGGGGAAAACGGCCTGCCCGGTGTGCCGTCACCGAGCCTCTACCTGGGATTTACCACCCTCCATTTCAAGTTCGGCTGGTCGCTTTATCCGTTTATTGCGTTCTTCTACTTCATCGGCATCGTGATCGCGCTGCGCATCGTGCGCTCGCCGGTCGGTGCGATCCTCACTGCAATCCGCGAAAACCCGCTTCGGGCAGCCGCGGTAGGCCACAACGTTCAGGGATACAAGCTGACTGCATTCGTCATTGCCGCCGCCTATGCCGGTCTCGCCGGCGGCCTGCTTGGAATTATGCAGGCATTCATGCCGCCGGACGCATTCATGTTCGACACCTCCGGACAACTTGTTATGCAGACCGCCATCGGCGGCCGCGCCACGCTGCTCGGCCCGTTGGTCGGCGCCGCATTGTGGTTGTTCCTGCAAGACTTCCTGCAATCGACCCTGGGACTGGGCGCAACCTGGAAACTGGTACTCGGCGTCGTGTTTGTAATACTGGTAGTTTTCCTGCGCCAGGGGATCATCGGCGGAATCAAGGACTTATATGGATTCTTCAGGCACAAGATAGCGGAAGCCAGGCAATCCACTGCGGATGCCGGCATGGCAGTCGAAAACGAGAAGAAGTCATATGCCCTCCCGGAGACCATCCCGATGCGGCCGCACCACCCTGTGCTTGGCAATTTTACCGGCCCGATTCTGCAGGTTACCGGTCTGACCAAACACTACGGCGGCGTGCTCGCCAACACTGACATCGATTTCTCGGTGAATCAGGGCGAACTGCGCGGCATCATCGGGCCGAACGGTGCCGGCAAGTCCACCTTCTTCAAGATGCTGACCTGCGAAGTGCCTCCCTCTTCAGGCAAGATCGTGTTCGAGGGTCGCGACATCACCGGCCTGGGCGTGACGGATGTCTGTCAACTCGGGTTGACCAAGAGCTACCAGGTTAACCAGCTTTTCAACAGCCTGACGGTTCGGCAAAACCTGACCATTTCGGCATTGGCCGAACTGCGCGGCAAGTTCAGGCTTGATATGCTGTCCAGCCTGTCGAGAGTCCCCGGTCTGGACGAACATGTCGAACATACGCTTGAGCTGGTCAATCTCACCGGTCGCGCCGACACGCCCGTATCGGAACTCGCCTATGGCGAGAAACGCCGCCTGGAAGTGGGCCTCGCGCTGGCATCGTCCCCTTCCCTGCTGTTGCTGGACGAACCGCTTGCCGGGATGAGCCCGCAGGAACGGGTCGAAACGGTCAAGCTGCTCAAGTCGATCAGCCGCGGCCGCACCATGATCATCATCGATCACGACATGGACGCGCTTTTCGAACTGGCCGAGCGTATTACCGTGCTGCAGGAAGGTCGTGTGCTTGTCGAAGGCACGCCGGACGAAATCAAGGGCAACGCGAAGGTGCAGGAAGCCTACCTTGGCGGTGTGCAAGAGGAGTTCAAGCTATGAGCCTGTTGGAGGTCAATGGGCTGAACAGCTATTACGGGGATTCCCACATCCTGTTCGATGTCTCTTTGCGCGTTGATAAGAACGAGGTGGTCGCGCTGCTCGGACGCAACGGGGCCGGCAAGAGCACCACGCTGAAAAGCCTGATGGGCGTGGTCACACCTCGCGCGGGTTCGGTAAAACTTGACGGCGTCGAGCTGGTTGGCAAGAAGAGCCACGTCATAGCGCAATCCGGCATGCAGCTGGTGCACGAGGACCGGCGCATTTTCGGCAGTCTCAACGTGGAGGAAAATCTTGTTCTTGCCGCATTGACGGCGCCAAACAAATGGACGCTCGACCGTATCTACGAGATGTTCCCGCGGCTGAAGCAGCGTCGCGGCAGCAGCGGCACCGACCTGTCGGGCGGGGAACAGCAGATGCTGGCGATCGCCCGGGCGCTGATCCGCGACCCGAAAATCATCCTGCTCGACGAACCGTTCGAAGGACTGGCTCCGGTGATCGTGCGCGACCTGATGATTGCGTGCCGCGAACTCGCTGCGGCCGGCCAGACCATCGTGCTGGTGGAACAGAATCTTGCGGCAACGCTGGCGCTGGCGCAACGTGTCTATATCATCAACAACGGCCATATCGTGCACGAAGGGCCAGCCCATGAAATCAAGGCAAAACCTGAGGTATTGCAGCGTTACCTCGCGGTGTAACCTCCGCCTGCTCCCGCAGGCGTAGCCGGATTGCCTATCAGCACAATTATCGGAACCCGATCCGCGCGGTGTGGTTTATCATGACTGCACCGCAATCCGGAACTTCACCATGCAATTCACCAATCCTGATCCCGAAGCAATCCGACAGTTGCTGAACCGGGTGCATAGTATCGCGGTGGTCGGCCTGTCGCCCAACCGGGCGCGTCCCAGTTTCCGGGTTGCGCAGGGCTTGCAGGATTTCGGTTACCGCATTTTACCGGTGCGTCCTCTGGTAACCGAAGTTCTGGGGGAAAAGGCATATCCCGACCTGGAAAGCCTGCCCGAATTGCCCGACCTTGTCGATGTATTTCGCGCCCCCGAGCATGTGCCCGAGATCGTGGAAAGCTGCATCAGGCTCGGCATCAAGAACCTCTGGTTGCAGGAGGGCGTGATCAACGAAGCCGCCGCGCTGCGCGCAATGCAAGCCGGCATCACCGTGGTGATGGATCTGTGCATCTGGCGCGAACTCTTCCATCCACTTGCACATCCGTCATGATCATGCGGCGCTGCGCATGGGCCGGCGACGATGCACTTTATCGCCAATACCACGATTCGGAATGGGGGGTGCCGCTGCATGACGACCGCGCACTGTTCGAATTCCTGATTCTGGAAGGCGCCCAGGCTGGGCTGAGCTGGATTACCATCCTGCGCAAGCGCGAAAATTACCGCGCTGCCTTTGATGGTTTCGATGCAACACGCATTGCCGCTTATGGTTCAAATAAAATAGAATCACTGCTGAAGGATGCCGGTATCGTGCGCAATCGCCTGAAGGTGGAGGCCGCGGTTTTCAACGCACGGAAGTTCCTGGAGGTGCAGCAGGAGTTCGGCAGCTTCGATTCCTTCATCTGGCGCTTCGTCAACGGCACTCCGAAGCAAAACCATTGGGGCAGCCATGCCGAAATACCGGCCAGAACGCCAGAATCGGATGCAATGAGCAAGGAACTGAAGCGGCATGGTTTCAAGTTTGTCGGCAGCACCATCTGCTACGCGCTGATGCAGGCCGCCGGCATGGTCAACGATCACACCACGGAATGTTTCAGGTACAAGGAATTGAACCGATGAGCATCAAATTCACCAAAATGCATGGTGCCGGAAACGACTTTGTGGTGATCGACGCCCTGCGCCAGGATATCCAGCTTACTCCGGAACAATTGCGCCTGATGGCCGACCGGCATTTCGGTGTGGGCTGCGACCAGATTTTGATCGTCGAGAAGGCCCAGAACAAGGATGCCGATTTCCGCTACCGCATCTTCAATTCGGACGGCGGCGAAGTGGAACAGTGCGGCAACGGCGCTCGTTGTTTCATGCGTTTTGTGCACGACCAGAAACTCACCAGCAAACGGGAAATCCTGGTTGAAACACGCGGTGGCATGATCAGCCCGCACATCGAACAGGACGGGCGTATCACCGTCAACATGGGCCAGCCGGTTTTCGATCCCGCGCTGGTGCCGTTCGACGGAGGCAGCGGTGCAGTCAGCGAAGCGCTGGAAGTCGCCGGCAACACGCTGGAGATCAGCGCGCTGTCGATGGGAAATCCACATGCTGTCCAGCTCGTTGCAGATGTCGAACGCGCGCCGGTGGAAAAACTGGGGCCGCTGATCGAGCATCACCCCCGCTTTCCCAAGCGCGTCAACGCCGGTTTCATGCAGGTAATGGATCGCCATTCGCTGCGACTGCGCGTTTATGAGCGCGGCACGGGCGAAACCCTGTCGTGCGGAACCGGCGCATGTGCAGCTGCAGTGGCCGGTATACGGCGCAATTTGCTGGACAGCCCGGTTAACGTGGCAACGCGCGGCGGCGTGCTGACCGTGACATGGGGTGGTGATGGCCAGCCGGTACTGATGACAGGTCCGGCAATCAGCGTATTCTCCGGCGAAATCAACATATAGGATGGAGTTCATGAAAGCAGAAGAAGTCGCTCAATTTTTACAGAACAATCCCCAGTTCTTCGAGGAACATGCCGAAACGCTGGCACAAATCAATCTCCCCCACCCGCACGGCGGGCGCACGATTTCTCTGAGCGAGCGTCAACTGCTCGCGCTGCGCGAGAAGAACAAGGAGTTGGAAAGAAGGCTGGCTGAAATGATCGCTTATGCGCAGGACAATGAAGTCCTGCAGCACAAGGTGCATGAATTCATTGTTGCTCTGTTCGCCGCCCGCGATCTGGAAACATTGCTGGAAATGATCCCGCACCTGTTGCGCGATATCTTTTCGATACCGCATGCGGTGCTGCATCTGTGGCAGACCGAACCGCCCAGCGCGGAAATACTGGCATTCGCCGATGCGCAGCAGCAGCCCGTCTGCCTGCATCATCCCGCACACGACACCGCCGCATGGTTTGGAGAACATGCGCCCCAGTTGCATTCTTACGCCTATCTGCCGCTGCGGGCGGGCAACGAGACGATCGGCCTGCTGGTGCTGGCGAGCGAAGACAAGCAGCGCTTCTATCCGGAAATGGGCACCGTGTTCCTGCAGCGCATTGCAGAAGCGGCAGCCAGCGCGCTGCATCCCTTCATCGAGCATTGACAGGATATCGCAACACATCCCCAGTCATGCCGGATACGCCAGTGCCGAACCAGCAATACCTGAATGGCTACCTGGCATGGCTGCGCAACGAGAAGCAGTATTCCGAACTGACCGCGGAAAATTATGCGCGCGACCTCCGGCATCTGTTCGAACTGGCCGCGGACATCCCGCTGGCCGATCTGAGGGTTCACCAGATACGGCGCTACGTCGCGCAATTGCACAGCCAGGGACTGGGCGGTCGTTCGTTGGCGCGCCTGCTTTCGGCTTGGCGCGGCTTTTTCACTTATCTGATGCGCGATCACGGCCTGGCAGGCAATCCCTGCATCGGCCTGCGCGCACCCAAGTCACCCAGGACATTGCCCCAAGCCCTGTCCCCCGACGAAGCAACACGCATGGTCGACCTGCCGACCGACACCAATAAGGCGATCCGAGACAAGGCGATGTTCGAATTGTTTTATTCTTCCGGTTTGCGCCTGGCGGAACTGGTCGGTCTCGATCTTGAACCGATGCGCGCAGATATTGCCGCGGGCGAAGTGCGCGTGACCGGCAAGGGCAGCAAGACGCGCATTGTGCCGCTTGGCCAGTTCGCCATCTTCGCGCTGAAAGCCTGGCTGGTGGTGCGCGACCAATTGGCCAATTCCGGCGAGACCGCGCTGTTCGTCGGCCAGCGCGGGTCGCGTATCTCTCCGCGCGTGGTGCAGCTGCGCATGAAGCAATGGGGAATCAAACAGGGCATCACCAGCAACGTGCATCCTCATCTGCTGCGCCACTCTTTTGCCACCCATGTGCTGCAATCTTCCGGCGATCTGCGCGCCGTGCAGGAGATGCTCGGCCACGCCAGCATTTCCACCACCCAGGTCTACACCCATCTCGATTTTCAATATCTCAGCAAGATCTACGATGCGGCTCATCCCCGCGCCAGGAAAAAATCCCAAAAATTGAACCAAAAATAAATATGGCCAGGCGAAAATCACTTTCCACGCCACACCGCACATCGCAAGGTACCCGGGATTTTCGCAACCGCACCCGGCGCGGCGGCCAGCCACCCGGCCACCATCCCCCGGATGACCAGAAAAATACTTCGCGTGGCGAGCCGCAAATCCCCGCCGGATCGGCCACCGCTCAGCCCGGCATCCTGCTCAAAACGGGCAGGGAAAAATCCCTGCTGCGCCGTCATCCGTGGATATTTTCCGGCGCAATCGAGCGCGTGGATGGCGCGCCGGTCAGCGGCGACACACTGGCGGTACGCGATGCCGCCGGGAATTTTCTCGCCTGGGCATCCTTCAACCCGTATTCGCAAATCACGGCTCGCGTCTGGTCGTTCAGAGAATCGGAAAAGGTCGATGCTGATTTTTTCCGGCAACGGATCGCTGACGCTTTGGCGGCGCGCAATGAAATGAATCTTGAGCGCAACAGCAGCGGCATGCGCCTGATCCACGCCGAATCCGACGGCCTGCCGGGACTGATCGTCGATCAATACGGCAATGTGCAGGTGATGCAGATCGGCAGCGCCGGTATGGAACGCTGGCGCGACACCTGCGCAGACATCCTGCAGGAGTTGTGCAAGCCCGTGTGCATTTTTGAGCGTTCCGATTCAGACTCGCGCACGCTGGAATGGCTGGAGCTGCGCAACGGCGTGCTGCGCGGAACCCTGCCGAGCAATATCGAGGTGGTCGAAAACGGTTTGCGCTTCAGGGTGGATGTGGCAACCGGACAAAAGACCGGCTTCTATCTCGACCAGCGCGACAACCGCGCATTGACCGAAACGCTGGCCGCCGGCCGCGAAGTGCTGAACTGCTTCAGCTATACCGGCGGATTCTCGCTGTACGCGCTGCGCGGCGGCGCGAAATCGGTGCTGTCGATCGACTCGTCCGGCGACGCGTTGCGCATCGCCGCTGAAAACCTGTCCCGCAACGGACTGGATCCAGCGCGCGCGGAATGGCAGGAGGCTGATGTGTTTCAGGCATTGCGTAGCCTGCGCGACCAGAACCGGAAGTTCGACCTGGTCATCCTCGATCCGCCCAAATTCGCTCCCACTGCCGCGTTCGCCGAAAAGGCCGCGCGTGGATATAAGGACATCAACCTGCTGGCCTTCAAGCTGCTTAGGCCGGGCGGCCTGCTGTGCACCTATTCCTGCTCGGGCGGCATCAGCGAAGACCTGTTCCAGAAGATCGTCGCCGGCGCGGCGCTCGATGCCGGCGTGGACGCACAGATCATGCATTACCTGCATGCCAGCGCGGATCACCCGGTGCTGCTGAGTTTTCCGGAGGGGGCTTATTTGAAGGGGTTGGTGTTACGGGTGGCTTAGTTAGGCCATTCGCCCTGAGGTTTCGAGGAGTGCCGTGCGCCAAAATCAACTTCGCCGGTGGTTGCCCGGCAACAAATCACTTTGCTTGCCAAGTCAGCGTAGTTGAGGCGTAGACTAAAGTTCAGGTTATGTCGAAGCCAAAAATAACCAAGAGCAAAATCGCGGGGTGCGGCCAAAGAAAGTAAACCAAGAAATGCCGCCCCGTTTTGCCGTCCCTGCGGGATACCCTGCGTTGCTCGTCTGGCCAGGCGGCTGTGGAACTCGCACGTTCCGCTACGCGGCCGCATGCTCAAACATAACCAGTGACTTTGTTGGCGTCGTTCACCAGCCTAGTCGAATGGCTGGTTGCTTCATCAGCCCTCCCCGGCTACCCCTACCAGCCTGCGTTACCCGGCGTCGCACAAGGGATGAAAAGCTAAACTGCAAATTGATATTTTCAATTCGAATGCCGCGATTACGCGGCATCCGTCTCCTATCGACCCTTGTCAGCCGGTCTAACTTATCCGGAGCGGACACTCATCATGTTCTAAAAATTGATTTCATTGCGCGTCGTCAATGAAGCAACATAAGCATGCTCTCAAGCGGACTGCGATCTTGAAATTGACGCAATGTTGCAAAGACATTCCTGAATCCGCCCTGCACACGGTTGACTTGCCATTTAAAGGAAATAGAAAAAAATAAAGGGTGGCAGAACCGCCCTTTAATCGATCGCCTATCCTTATAATCTGTTTTTTTCAGCAGCTCGCGTCGTTAAATGGCGAAGAATGCCAGGCTAACTATTGCCACTGACAACGCTGCAAGCCAGCCGAGTTCGCTGTTAAATTCTATTTCATCCCGTTCACGGGGTTCTGGTCTCAAGGACATGATAGTCACCTCCTATTTGCATTACACCACGACGATAATCAAAATGCCCGCGGGGCAATAGATTCAATTATCATTTCTATTGGCTGTTAGATAGAAAATTCTTCAACCGCAATAGATGGCCGATTATGACACCCGGCCATGGCCAATATATCGGGGGATGCTGTATCTTATATAAGAAAAGGGAAGGCGGACGTTAGGAATTTCCCTAGGGGAAATTTACGAAAAGTGATTAGTCGGTCAACCGATGTTTTATTGCATAGCGAACCAAGTCTGACACATTATGCAGATTCATCTTTTCCATCAAGTTCGCTTTGTGGGTGCTGACCGTCTTATTACTGATGAACAATTGCTCAGCGATTTCATTGACAGTCCTTCCGGCGACAAGCAGACAAAATATCTTGAATTCGCGATCTGACAGAATCTCATGTGGATGCTTACCTGCCGGCATACTGATTTCGTTAACAAGTATGTCCAGCACTGTCGGACTGAAAAACTTTTTCCCGCTCGCCACTTCGCGTACTGCCTTTACTATCACCGCGGTCGCACACCCTTTGGTCAGGTAGCCAGAGGCTCCAGCCTTGATGAGGCGAACGGCGTATTGATCTTCCGGGTAATTACTGAGAATCAGGATCGGTAAATTCGGTTTTTCCTCATGAACCTGCTTTAGCACCTCGATTCCGCTTATACCGGGCATGGAAATATCAAGAAGCGCAACTTCACATTCGTTGTTACGAAGCCATTGCAAAGCGTCTCTGCCGTTACTCATTTCCCCCACGATTTCTATTCCTTGGGTTCTTTCAAAGATTCGCTCCAACCCATGGCGCACAAGGTCGTGATCGTCGACGATTAGAATGCGTATCATTTGTTCCCGGCTGTTTGGTTTTCTGGAAGTAACGGCAGTACCACCGTCACGCTGAATCCGCCATCAGGCGGGCTGTAAAAATCAATCTTTCCATTCATCTGTTCTACACGTTCGCGCATTCCGAGCATGCCATAGGAAGTCTGAGCAATGGTGTATCCTTCCGGAATTCCGCACCCATTGTCGTTAATTTTCAAAATAATCTCAGCATTGGCGAACTGCAATGCTGCTTTCACCCTGGATGCGCCAGAATGCCGCGAGACATTGGTCAGTGATTCCTGGAAGATGCGGAACAGATTGATCGTTTGTATTTTGTCAAACTTGCATTCGCGATCTTCCGGACTGCAGGTAACTATACATTGAATACCCGTGCGCTTTTGGAATTGCTTTGCCTGCCATTCAAGTGCTGCACACAGGCCCAGATCATCGAGTATGGTCGGGCGCAAATCCGTAATCACTCGCCGCGTAACTGAAGCTGCATGATCGAGCATTTGTGACATAGATTCGATATTTTTAAGAATGGGAGTGCCTTCCCTATTTACTGATGCTTCCTCCGCCAGCCAGTTCATATCCATTTTGAGGGCAGTCAACGTGCCGCCCAAATCATCGTGAAGTTCCCGCGCAATGCTGGCTTTTTCTTCTTCCCGTACGGATTGGATGTGCATGGAGAGATTGCGTAGTTTGCGTTCCGCAGATTTATGTTCGGTGATGTCCTGAATAATGAACATGAACACTGGAGCATCCAAGTTGATGAACTGCAAGCGCACCTCCACAGGGTAAGTGGAGCCATTCTTACGTCGAAGAACAGTTTCAAAAAATATTGAATGCTGTTCCCCGGTTCTGAGCAATGCCAGCAAATGATCAAAACGCTCCTTGGTGATCGATGGACACAGGTCTAGCGGAGTGAATTGTTTCAGTTCATCAGAAGAATAACCCAAATTACTTTCGGCACCTTCACTTGTCAGCAGGAAATGCAAGGACTCGGCATCAAAAATGTAGATTTCATTGAATGAGTTTTTCAATAAATTGCCAAGCTCCTGTGTCAATTCATCCGCGCGCCTCTGTATGGTCCCGCTTTTCAGCAATAATGCCTCTTCTTCTTTTTTGCGCTCAGTAATGTCGCTGAAAATGCCCACGTATTCTGTAATTTCTTGTCGGCTATTTTTAATGGCGGTTATGGTCAGCAATTTTGGATAAATTTGCCCATTCTTGCGCCTGTCCCATATCTCGCCGGTCCACGAGCCCGTATCCAGCAGCATTTTCCACATCTTTTCATAAAAAGCTTTGTCTTGACGGTTGGAACTCAGGATGCGAGGGTTCTTACCCAGCACCTCTTCTGAGCTATAACCGGTAACGTCCTGAAACGCCTGATTGACCCTTATGATATTGGCATTGGCATCGGTAATCATGATGGCGTCATGCGTTTCGAAGGCCGCCGCGGCCACATGCAGCATATTCTCAGCCATTTTGCGTTCGGTAATATCGCGGCTAGAGGCAAAAAGATAATGTTGTCCTTCTATCTCCACATCTGTGCAACTTATCTCGACATCAATCAGAGTGCCATCCTTGCGACAGTGTCTGGTTTCGAAAGTCGAGATGAAACCATCCTGAAGGAGCCGCCGTATTCGCTCCAGCAGCTGTTCAGCTGTCCAATTCCTGTCCCAATCAGCAACGTTAAGGCGGGCCACTTCTTCCTGGGTATAACCCAGCATTCGACAGAAGGAATCATTTGCTTCAACAATGTTGCCCTTGACATCCAGGATGTGGATACCATCATTGGCATTTTTCATTAATGCCTGGTATCGACGAAGGAGGGTTGCTGTTTCCGATTGCAGGCGCTGGCTTTCCGTGATGTCTGCATAAGTCGCAATGTAATTGGTTATCTGTCCATTCTCACTATTCACCACCGTGATGTTGAGCAAAGCCAGAAACAATTCGCCGTTCTTGCGCCTGTTCCAGATTTCCCCGCGCCAGCTTTTTTCGTGTTTTATCGACCCCCACATCTGCCGGTAAAATTCTTTATCATGGCGGCCTGATGAGAGCATTGCAGGGGTTTTGCCCACCGTTTCATCACTGGTGTAACCGGTTATGTCGGTGAACGACTGATTGACCTTGATAATGGCATTATCAGTGCCCACAATCATGATTCCCTCATTGGACTCGAATGTGACAGCGGCAATACTAAGCTCGCGATGAATTATGCGTTGCAAGGCCGCATTGCGCGCCAATGAGTATAGCCAGAACAAAATCAGCCATGACACCAATCCGGCCAATCCTGCTAAGGCCAGCACTCTGCTTTGGGTCCACCATGGATCGCCCCTGTCCAGCATCACCAGCGTCCAATTTCCATCCGGGTCCTCCCACAAGAGGGGGCGGCTTCGCACGGTATAGATCACGCCATCAATGCTGGTTTCTGGCTTTTCTAAGCTAAATGGTAACAATGGGGGAGGCGCCTGTTCGAATAAATTGCCGAATTGCTGCGATTGCCGAATCCTATCCAGTGATTCCTTTTTTGCCTCGGTGACAATATGGAAAATCCAGTCTTTGCGGCTCGCAGAAAATATCACGCCTTGCGGTGATAGCAACATGGCAGGTCCACCACTCCAAGATTCGAGAAGCGCGTCAACTTTATCGGCGTTAACCTTGAACACAATTACGCCGATTACTTCGGAATTCTCATCAAGTTTGGAGCGAATTGGAGCCGCGATAAAAATACAACGGTCATGGGTTATGCTGTCGATCGCGGGATATATGTTGGGGATTCCCCTCATCGCAGTTTTGATGAAAGAACGACGGGATAAATCGAACCCCATGCTGCTCGTATCGTCTTGGCTGCTGGATGCGGCAACCACGCCATGCTGATTTACCAAATATATTGTTTGGCTGTAATACAGATTTCGCAATAGATCCAACGCATGCAAGACTTGCGGCGCATTGGGCGGCAGTCTGCTCAAAGCCAGTTGTTTGGCATGAATGTCTTCAAGCCCAAAAAGAATTGCCGCTCCTATTGCGCGGCTCTTAATGGTGTCGCCTTCAAGCTTGGAGGTGTAAGTGGACAACACCGCAGCTAGTGGCACCTCCCTATCTGCAACGATGTCGCGGTTGATTTGCCAGTCTGCCAGCAATGTCACCGATATAATCAGCAGAACGGAAATTGTCCAATATAAGACCTTGTGCCGAGCAATCACGTATAGAAAACGCATAGCTGATAAATTCAAATCGGAATGCTAATATCCACATCAATAGGATTTGTCGTCAATACTTATCAAACACAACTCGGTTGCTGATGTCCGTTATTGATCACATTTTCGAGCGTCCAGTTTGGGCACTTTGTTGACATTCTCTCCAAACAACTTTTCCGCCTGAACCCAGCGTAGCATACGATCCCTTCGCTGCAAAATATGGCGTGCGCACAGCACACACAGGTAGCTTCTGGTTTTCTATCCCCGTGCGCCGCCGATTCGCGCAGGCTGGCCAGGTGGTTTCAGCTAAGACTGATGGAACAACCGGCCATTCGACTAAGCTGGCAAACGGCGCCGGCAAAGTCGCTGGTTATGTTTGAGCACGTGGATCCGCTACGGATCATGCGGGTTCCGCTATCGCTGACCAGGCGAGCAACGCAGGTTACCGCGCAGCGACTGCAAACCGGGGGCGATTTTTCTCGGTTACCTTTCTTGGCGAAACAAGAAAGGTTACTTGCTACCGGGCAGCCCTGGCGGTATTGCCTTTGGTCATCCATGCTTCGACACGGCCATTCGACTAGGCCATCAATAGATGGATTGCCAGGTCGCTGGTTATCAGCAAGAACGGCCGCTAAAGTTACGGCAAATTCACCATCGGCTTGAATCCCAGCTTGGCTTCCATGCTGTCCGCGCTGCTGCGCGCTTCGCTCTGGTTCGCATACGGCCCGATATGCACGCGTATCAGTCCGTCCTTGGTGGACAACTTCAGCTGCTTGCCGATGTCACCGAGTTCGCTGCGCATCTTCGCCAGATACGCTTCAGCGGCATCCAGCGTCTTGAATGCGCCGAGCTGCAGGTAAACCTCTGTGTCGCTGCTGGCTAATGGCGCAATCGCGGGGCCAGTTGCCGCAGGCGCGGATGCCGGAGAGGCTGCAGCGGAAACCGCGTCGGCGGCCGGTACGGCGGCAGTTGCAGCAACCACAGCGGAAGCCGCTGCAGGCACTGGGGCAACGGGCGCCAGATTTATCGGGTGGCTGTCCAGCGGCTGGCTTTGCACGGTGCTGGCGGCAATGCTGTTCACCGTGACATTGGGATCGATGCTGTCCACTTCGACTTCCGCACTGCCGTCGCCAACAATACCCAGCTTGTATGCCGCGGTATAGGAAAGGTCGATGATGCGATCTTTCATGAACGGTCCCCGGTCGTTGATGCGCACGACAACCGATTTGTGATTGGCGAGATTCGTCACTCGCGCATAGCTGGGCAGCGGCAAAGTGGGATGCGCCGCGGTCATTGCATACATGTCATAGATCTCGCCGCTGGAAGTGCGGCTGCCGTTGAATTTCTTGCCGTACCATGAAGCGATGCCCTGTTCCCTGAAATTACCGACCACGGTCATCGGCGTATAAGTCTTGCCCAGCGCAATATAGGGTCGATTGGCATAGGGGTTCAGCGGTTCAATTTTCGGTACCGCATCCGGTATCGCATCGAGATGGGCCGGGATATCCTTGCCCGGACCGTCACCGGTCAGGTAGCCGCCGCCACCTGTCGGTCCTGGCGTTACCGCCTTGCGCTGCGGAACCGTGCCGCAGGCAGCGAGCAAGAGCGTTGTAGCGAACAACAGCGCGGCCTTTTTATACATTCAATCTCCTCTTTAGCAATTACCCGGCCATCCTTGATCGGTTGCGTGCGCAACGGATTCCGTACCCGGCAGGTCCTCAGGATTTAACCAGTTTCTTGTGCGTCTCGATACTCATCAGCATACCAAAACCGAGCAGCAGGGTCAGCATCGAAGTGCCGCCATAGCTTATCAGCGGCAACGGCACGCCCACTACCGGCAGGATGCCGCTGACCATGGCCATGTTGACGAATGCATAGGTGGCAAAAGTCAGCGTGATGGATCCTGCCATCAGGCGCGTGAAATAGGTCGAGGCATGCGAGGTAATGATGAAACCGCGCCAGATCACGAATGCGTAAAGCGACAGCAGGATCAGGTTGCCGATCAGACCGAACTCTTCGGAATAGACCGCGAAGATGAAATCCGTGGTGCGTTCCGGCAGGAAATCGAGATGGGTCTGCGTGCCGTTCAGGTAGCCCTTGCCGAGGATGCCGCCAGAGCCCACCGCGATGCTGGCCTGGATCGTGTGGTATCCGTTGCCGAGCGCGTCCTGCGAAGGGTCGAACAGCATCATGATGCGGTGGCGCTGATACTCGTGCATCATCGACCACAATACCGGCGCGCTGGCAATCCCGGCGACGAACATGAAACCCATCACGCGCCAGCTCAACCCCGCCAGGAACAGCACGTAAAATCCACTCGCGGAAATCAGCAGCGATGTGCCCAGATCCGGCTGGCGTGCGATCAGCAGTATCGGCATGAGCAGCAGCAGCGCGGCGATAAAGTAATTCTTCAGCGTAAGCGTGGCTTCATGCCTCTCGAAATACCACGCCATCATCATCGGCACGCCGATCTTCATCAATTCGGACGGCTGGATGGTCATCACGCCAAGATTCAGCCAGCGCCGGGCGCCGTGGCTGATCTCGCCGAACAATGCAACGCAAATCAGCAATATCATACCGAACACGTAAATCGGCACCGCGGTGCGCATCAGGTAATGCAACGGCAACTTGGCAACGACCCACATGCAGGCCAATGCGACCAGGATGTTGCGCATCTGTCCCAGCGGCCTGTCCCAGCTTGCATTATCCGCACTGTACAACACCAGCAAGCTGGTCAGCAAAAGCAGGCAGATGCCCAGCAGCAGTTGCCGGTCGATATTCGCGACGAAGCGCGACCAGAATTGTCGCCTAATCATTTTCGCTATCCTCCCTCGTGTCTTTCGGAAGCAAAGGCTTGGGCTCTTTCACGACTTCCGGAGCCGAAGGCTTGGGCTCTTTCGCGACTTCCGGAGCCGAAGGCTTGGGCTCTTTCGCGGGTACCGGAGTCGGTTTGGGCTCTTTGCCGAGCAAGTAGTAATCAAACGCCTTGCGCGCGATCGGTGCCGCCGTGTCGCCGCCATGTCCGCCGTTCTCGACCAGCACCGCCAGCGCAATCCTGGGTTTGTCGGCAGGCGCATAAGCGATGTACCAGGCATGGTCGCGATTCCGCTCGCTGACATCCTTGGCGACATATTTCTCCCCCTGCTTCATCGCAATCACCTGTGCGGTCCCGGTCTTAGCGGCAATTTGGTAGGGTGTGCCCATGTTTGCATAAACCGCCGTTCCGCCGGGCTGGGTGACGGCAATCATCGCACGCCTGACCAGGTCCAGCGCCTTCGGATCGATATTCAAGTCGTACAACGGACCTGTGCCGATGGCGCGATTCTCGCTGCCGTGCGGACTTTCCACTTCCATGACCAGATGGGGCTGGTATGCCACACCGTCGTTCGCCAGTGTCGCGGTGGCAAAAGCCAGCTGCATCGGGGTGACCAGGCTGTAACCCTGTCCGATGCCGACCGATACGGTATCTCCCGGATACCAGATCTGGTTGTAGCGTTTCATTTTCCATTCGCGCGAAGGAAGCAGTCCGGAAGCTTCGCCCTCCAGGTCAATGCCCGTTATCTTGCCGAACCCGAAACGCGACAGATAATTATCGATATCGTCTATGCCCATATCGTTGGCCAGACCGTAGAAATAGGTGTCGCAGGACATCTGTATCGCCTTGAACATATTCACGATGCCGTGCCCCCCCGCTTTCCAGTCACGGTACTGCCGGCTGCTGCCCGGCAAGTAATAGACCCCGTTGTCACTGATGGTCTGCTCCGGGGTACGGGTATGGAAATAAAGCCCGGCCAGTGCCATGAACGGCTTGATGGTCGAGCCCGACGGATATTGTCCCCTTATCGCGCGGTTGGTGAGCGGCTTATCGGGCGAGTTGTTCAACTCGTCCCAGCTTTGCGGGTCGATGCCGTCGATGAACAGGTTGGGGTCGTATCCGGGCTTGCTGACGAAAGCCAGCACTTCACCGTTGTTCGGGTCTATCGCAACCAGCGCACCGCGATACTTGCCGAATGCTTTCTCGGCAATCTCCTGCAGCTTGATATCAATGCTAAGAACCAGTTTGTTGCCGGGAATCGGATCGGTGCGGGACAGCACACGCACCGCCCGGCCGTTCGCATCGACTTCGACTTGTTCGATGCCGGTGGTGCCGTGCAGATCGCTTTCGTAGCTCTGTTCCAGGCCGGTCTTGCCGATGTAATCCGTGCCGCGATAATTTGCGAGCAGATCGCTTTCCTCAAGCTGGCTCGCATCTTCATCGTTGATACGCCCGATATATCCGATCATATGCGAGGTCTGCTCGCCGAACGGATAATCGCGGAACAGGCGTGCCTTGATCTCGACGCCCGGAAAGCGGTATTGCTGCGCGGCAAAGCGCGCGACTTCGACATCGCTGAGATGGCTGCGGATCACCAGTGTTTCGAAGTTGTGGCTCTCCGCCAGCTGCTTCTTGAATAGCCTCCGGTCCTTGCTGGTGATTTCGATCAGCGTCGCCAGATTGTTTATTGTTGCCTCGATATTGGCGGTTCTTTTCGGGTCTATCTCCAGCGTGTAGCCGGAATAGTTGCGGGCAAGCACCACACCGTTTCGGTCGACGATCAGGCCGCGGTTGGGAACGATGGGAATGATTGCGATCCGGTTGCTTTCCGACAGGGTCTGGTAATAACTGTGGCGCACCGCCTGAAGATAGACGAACCGCCCCAGCAGGATTACCAGCAATACCATCACGAAACCGATGCCGAAGAACAGTCTCAGCTGGAAGTGGTATATCTCGCGCTGGTGGTTTTTAAACTCGATGAGCTTGTTCATGGACGATTGCGATCCAGTCTGTGTTGCCGCATCGCATGGAACATCATGCTCAGCGGCATCCAGAGCAGGGTAGACGTCACGCAGCCGAGCAGATAGGGCCACACCACATAGCCATTCACCTGCCAGTTGACCAGCGAATAGACCGCATAAGTCAGCGCGAAAATTCCGAATACCTGGATGGTCTGCTTGCGCAGATCGAACATTTGCAGCCTGCGGTGCAGCACCACCCCGCCGAAAGCAAGCAGCGTATATGCCAGCGCATGCTGGCCGAACAGTGTGGCATCCGATACGTCGGCGAATATCCCCACCGCCCAGGAAAGCCCGATCCCGATGCGATACGGCTTGTGCATGCACCAGTACAGCAACACCAGCGCCACGAAGTCCGGACGCAATATCAGCCCGATGCCCGACCAGGGCAAGCCATTCAGGAACAGCGCCGCCAGAATGCTCGAGGCGATGAATATGTTGCTGACCGGCCGCTGGATTTCCGTCTTGGATTGCATGGAATGGGGAATCATCTATTTGTTTTTCCGGAATTTCACGCGATTGCCCGGATATTCCGCCATGGATTTTTCGTCGGGCAGGCTGGGCAGATTGCTCTGGCCGGACAAAATCAGCAGGTGGCGGTGATTATCCACGCCGGCGATCGGCAGGCAGGTGACATTCAGAAATGGATAGGCCGAATCGTGTTCGATCTTTATCACCTTCGCCACCGGAATGCCGGGCGGGTAGGTTCCATCGATTCCGGAAGTGACCAGCACGTCGCCATTCTGGACATCCGCGCTGGCCGGCATGTAGCGCAGCGACAACTGGCTGGTATCGCCCGCGCCAAACACGATGGTGCGCAATCCGTTGCGCAGCACCTGCACCGGCACCGCCTGATCTTTTTCGGTTATCAAGGTCACTTCGGAAAGCCAGGGGTAGACACGCGTGATCTGGCCGACGATACCGACATCATCCATCACGACTTGCCCTAGCTTCACATCGGCATCGGTGCCCTTGTTGACCATGACCTTGCGTTTGAATACGTCTCGCTCGGCGTATATGATTTGAGCCATCTGGGTTTTGAACTGGTTGCGGATCGGCAGCGCATCCAAACTGCGCAAATGCTGGTTTTCCTGTTCCAGTGCCTGCAGCTGCAGCAATTGAGCGGCGTCGCGCTGGTGCTGCAGCTGCAATTCATCGTTCCGATTGATCAGTTCGTGCTGTCTGCTCTGCGTGATGAAAAAATCGCCGGCCTGCTGCCACAATGCGTCAGGCACGGTCGACAGCCGCTGTATCGGTGAAATCAGCACCGACAATGCGCTGCGCGCCGATTCAAGGTAGCGATAGCGCGCATCGACGAACAGCAACAGCAGGGAAAGCACCGCAAAAAAGACCAGCCGCACCACCGGGCTGGGGCCGCGATTGAAAAACTGTATTGATTGAGTGTTATCTATCAACTA
>JBAUQH010000177.1:0-4183 GCA_049580605.1 Gallionella sp.
GCCGGGAAACCGCAAGATGCCGCAACGAATTTCCGCAACGTGCTGGCGATCGAACCCAATCTGGCCGAGGCGCATTTCTATTTGGGCAACACCCTGAAGGATATCGGACTTCTTGATCAGGCCGTGCCAAGTTATCGCCAAGCAATTAAAGTAAATCCTGACCTGTTCCAGGCACATAACAATCTGGCCCTTGCCCTGCAGGAGCTTGGTCAACTCGACAGCGCTACAGCGAGTTATCGCCGGGCAATCGAGATCAAGCCCGATTTCATCGATGCGATTGACAATCTGCTGCTTGCACTTAACTACAGTGACAGCCATAGCCCTGCGCATTTTCTCGAGCAGGCGCACGAGTATGGCCGTGTCGTTTCGGCAAAGGTCGGCGCCCGCTTTACCTCCTGGCAATGCCCCGAACTGCCTGGCCGTCTCCGGGTCGGTTTGGTATCCGGCGATCTGCGCAAGCATTCGGTTGGGCATTTTCTGGAAGGATTGCTGGCCCGTATCGATCCGTCCAGCATCGAGCTGATCGCTTATCCGACTCACCAAGTCGAAGATGATCTTACCGCGCGCATCCGCCCCTACTTTTCTGAATGGCATTCCTTGGACTGCAAGAATGATGAAGCTGCGGCTCGCATGATCCATGCCGGTGGCGTGCATATCCTGATCGATGTCTCCGGACACACCGAACACAACCGCTTGCCGGTGTTTGCCTGGAAACCGGCGCCGGTTCAGGTGACTTGGCTGGGATTGCCGGCCACGACCGGAGTGACGGAAATCGATTATGTGCTGGGCGATCCCCATGCGATTCCACTGGAATTCGATGACCACTTTTCGGAGTCCGTGTGGCGGCTTCCCGACAGTTATTTGTGCCTTGCCATTCCCGATTCTTCTATAACTGTCTCCACGCTTCCGGCAAGTTCGAACGGTTATGTGACCTTCGGCAGCTTCAACAATCTGACCAAGATGACCGATGATGTCGTGGCGGTGTGGGTACGCATACTCGAGGCTGTGCCGGACTCGCGATTGCTGCTGAAATGCAGGCAGTTGAATAATCCGGCAACCATAGAACAAACCCGCCAGCGTTTTGCAGCCTGCGGTATTTCCCCCGACCGGGTGATGCTTGGCGGTACGTTTGTCTCCCGGGATGATCACTTGGCGGCCTACAACAAGGTGGATATCGCGCTGGATACCTTCCCCTATCCCGGCGTGACCACCAGCGCTGAAGCCTTGTGGATGGGAGTGCCGGTGTTAAGCCTGCGCGGAAGCCGCTTCCTTTCGCGTACTGCGGAAAGCATAGCCTGCAACGCCGGATTGCCCGACTGGATCGCCGCTGATGAAGATGAGTATGTGGCCAAGGCGGTGGCATTCTCGTCCGATCTCGGGACGCTTGCCGTGTTGCGTGCTGCCCTGCGCGAACAGGTGCTGGCTTCCGCGCTGTTCGACGCGCCGCGCTTTGCGCGGAATTTCGAGGATGCGCTGTGGGGAATGTGGCAACGGTACCCGTCCCGGCAGTGACATCCGGATTGGCAAGCTGTCATGCAGCCTGACAATCACGGCACGGCAATCATGGCTTGGAGCCGGATTTATCCGCACTGCGACGCATCGGTACAAAACCGCAACAGTTTAAAAGGAAGAAACGCGGCAGTTTCGGGGAACTGGTGCCGCTTGTCGGATTCGAACTGACGACCTACCGCTTACAAGGCGGTTGCTCTACCAACTGAGCTAAAGCGGCGGTGAAACTGGTGGGTCGGGCGAGATTCGAACTCGCGACCAACGGATTAAAAGTCCGCTGCTCTACCGACTGAGCTACCGACCCCTGTTGAAAGGAGCGCGCATTATACGGGTTTGACTTCGACTGTCAAACGAACGGACAGCCAGTCTATTCACCGCGATAGCGCGTGGAATCTGGCACTCCGGCCGATTGAAATCCTTCGCTACGCAAGCGGCACGAATCGCAACGCCCGCATGCTCGGCCCTGCTCGTCCGCCTGGTAGCATGAAACGGTGATCGCGTAATCCACACCCAGCCGCATGCCTTGCCGGATAATTTCAGCCTTGGTCAGTCGCAATAAAGGTGCATGCAAAGTGAGCGGCTTACCTTCGACCGCGGCTTGCGTCGCGAGATTCGCCAGTCGTTCAAATGCTTCGACATATTCGGGACGGCAATCGGGGTAGCCGGAATAATCCACGGCGTTCACACCGAAAAAGATATCCTGCGCCTGCAACACTTCCGCCCAGGCCAGTGCGAGCGACAACATGATGGTGTTGCGTGCCGGAACATAGGTGACTGGGATGCCGTTGCTTGCACTCTCGGGTACTGCGATATTGTCATCAGTTAGCGCTGATCCGCCAAAACCCGTAAGGTCAATGTTCACCACGCGATGTTCGCGCGCCCCAAGAGTCCGGGCAACTTTTTGAGCCGCGGCGAGTTCCGCGTGATGACGCTGCCCATAGTCCACGCTCAATGCATAGCACTCGAACCCCTGTTCCCGCGCCATCGCCAGCACCGTCGCCGAATCCAGACCTCCCGACAGTAATACCACTGCTCTTTTCATCATCAATGACCTGCCTCGTTACCCCACAATAATTTGTGCAGCTGAACTTGCAGACGAACCGGCAATTGGTCGCTCAATATCCATTCAGCAAGATTCTTGGCGGCAAGCTGCCCTTGCGCGGGCGAGAACAGCACGTCACAACGCTGCGTTAACTCGTGCTCCTGCAATACTTGTTTTGCCCACAAGTAGTCCGCCTCGTCGCACAACACGAACTTGATTTCGTCATGCGGATTGAGGTGTTCCAGATTGCTCCACAGGTTCTTTTGTACTTCGCCGGATGCAGGTGTTTTTATATCCAGAATCTTCATCACCCGCGCATCGACGCCGCTTACATCCAGCGCACCGCCGGTCTCCAGCGACACTGCGTATCCCTTGTCGCATAGTTCTCGCAGAAAGGGTAAACAATTCTTTTGTGCCAGCGGCTCCCCGCCGGTGACAGTAACAAAACGCGGCGCATACCGTGCAACTTCATCCATGATGGAAGCAAGCGCCATCGTTTGCCCGCCGGTAAAAGCGTAGGCAGTATCGCAATACGTACAGCGCAATGGACATCCGGTCAGGCGCACAAACACGGTAGGCAAACCGACGCGACTGGTTTCGCCCTGCAATGAATAAAAAATCTCGCTGATGCGCAAAGATTCGCTGCTAATGTACGACATGGCTTTCGGGGAATCTACTTGATAGTTGCAAGGCGTTTCTTTGCCTTGTCGGATGCATCGCTACCCGGAAATTGGGAAATGAGCTGTTTAAGGGTTTTCCTGGCTGCCGACTTGCTCTTCAATGCCAACTGACAGTCGGCCATATTCAGCATTACCTCGGCGATGCGAGGATGATCCGGAAATTTGGTAACCAATGTCGTGTAACTACTCAGGCAATTCTTGTAATCCTTCAACAGGAAATAGGAATTTCCCATCCAGTAACGGACATTTGCCTCATGCACGGAATCGGGATAGTTTTTCAGGAAATCACCGAATGCCGTGGTGGCATTTGGATAATTCTCCGCCTTGTAAAAGGCATAAGCGCTCGCGAATGACTGTTCTTCGCCACCTGTATTTGCGGGGGCTGCCGTAGTCCCACCGGCCGTATTCGCTGTTTGAGCGGCCGCCGAAACACCCGCTTCAATGTGGCGCAGGCGCGTATCCAGGTCGATGTAAAAATCCTTCTGGCGTTTTTCGGCATCCTGCAACTCGTGCGCAAACTCTTCATTCTGTCCGCGGATTTTGCGCAACTCTGTATTCACCGCATCCAGCTGCATCTGCATATCGAGCATCGAGCGAACTGCCTGCTCCTTGTCCGCATCCGATGCGACCAGCGCCTGTTCCAGCTTGACAACGCGCACCTCCAGTTGCTGCACCTGTTTGCGTGCGTCTTCGTCGGCGAACAGCCCTGCCGAGGCCTGACTGCTCGCAACACACAAACATAGCAACAACCAGAAACGCATTGACCAGCGCCTTACTTGGTCAGGTAATCGATGTCAGCGCGACGATTCTGCGACCAGCAAGCTTCATTGTGCTCGGAGCAACGTGGCTTTTCTTCGCCAAAGCTGATGGTTTCAATCTGCGATGCTTTTGCCCCGGACAGAATCAGCAGCTTCTTGACGTTGTTGGCGCGACGTTGTCCCAAGGCCAGGTT
>JBAUQH010000178.1:0-1878 GCA_049580605.1 Gallionella sp.
CTATTAATGCTTCGCGGCAGCACCATCGGGCCTATCGTCGCATCACAGTTGGGCGTACCCAGTGTGGACGTCGGCTCACCGATGTGGGCGATGCACAGCGCGAGAGAGAGCGCCGGGGTGCATGACCACGCCTACATGATTGCGGCGCTGGCGGCGGCGTTTGGCAGTTGAAACAAAAAACCCCGCAGCGATGCGAGGTTTTGCTTGGACAATATTCTCGGTCCGTCCCGGATTATCACGCCAGCGCAGGGGCGATGTGTTCGGCGCGGGTTTCGGCTTTGTTCATTTCCCCGTTTTACCGTAGCGCGTAAATTTGTTGCCATCCTTCGTGAGCAGCTGCATCAGCTTGGGGTGAATGAACAGCTTTTCCTTGCCGGCCTCCATTTCGGTCAGCACGCCGATCTTCGCCAACTGTTTCAGGTACTGCGAAGCGGTCTGGCGTTTTGCGATGCCCGCATCGGTCAGGCTGCCGATGCGGCAATACGGCAACGCAAATATCAGGTTCACCAGCTCATGGCTGTACACCTTGGGCAAACGCTCCCGCACATACTCCGACGTATGCTCCGACAATGCGCGAATCGCCGCGATCTTCGCCGTGGTCCAGCTTGCCGTCTCCTCCACGCCCTTGATCATATAGAGCAGCCACGACTCCCAATCGCCTTCGCGTGTCACCTGCAGCAGCAGGCGGTAGTAATCGGCCTTGTTCTGGATGATGTAGCGGCTCAGGTACAGGATTGGCAGCGTCAGCAAGCCTTCCTGTATCAAATACAGGCTGTTCAACACCCGCCCAGTGCGCCCGTTGCCATCGGTAAACGGATGGATCGCCTCGAACTGGTAATGACCCGCCGCCATGCGTATCAGCGGATCGATGTCCGTCGCGTTGTGCAAAAACCGCTCCCAGTTCGCCAGCTTGTCGCGCAACAAAGTCTCTCCTTCCGGCGGCGTGTAGATCACCTCCCCGGTGGCATCATTGGTCAGCGTCGTACCCGGCGTGCGGCGTACCGACATCTGCACGCCCTTGATCATCGTGCACACCTGTTCGGCGGTGCGCATACCGAGCGGAGTCTTTTTCAGCGCGGCGTATCCCTCGAACAACGCGCGGCTGTGGCGCAACGCCTCCTTGGTGGCAGGGTCGGCCTGCGCCTCATTGCCCGCATGGCGGAATAACGCATCCGACGTCGTCACGATATTTTCGATCTCGGAACTGGCGCGCGCTTCGAGCAAGGGCAATGTATTGACCAGCACGGCTTGATTGGGGATCAACTCCCCCGCCAGCTTCAGTTCCGCCAGCGCAGCGCGCGCGGTAATGCACTGCTTCAACACCGCGCGCGTCTCGATCTCCGCGGCAGGCGGCAAAGGCGGGAGCCCGTTATAAGGGCGCCCGGGATTCCAGCCTTCAGCACTCATGTTCATGTTTCCTGATTTTTTCGACATATGTGCACTCTATGTCGATGGCATCGACATGTCAACATTATATGTCGATTATTTTTCATTATTTCGACACATCATCCCGATGTGTCGAGGGCGCGGACATGTAAAGAATATGAGGGATTCTTATCACGTCCTGAGTAACGTGTTCAGAAAACGGCGATATCCTGTCACAACGCCCCGCTCACCAAGGCAGCATGGCAGTAACTTCACAATATCTTTGAGCGTTTTGAGCGTTCTTTGTATTTTCTTTCGGGCCATGCTTTCTTACCCGGAAGTTGCTCGTCAACATTCCTGGTCTGTCCCGGATTATTCTGCTTATTATTCCTATCGCTGCTGAAGTGCTTCACATTGTTTCGTGAATTGGCTTTCGCTGTGGAACGTAACCAGCATGCTTTCCGTCGAACGTGTCATGGCGACATAGAGCAGTTTCGCCTCTTCTGCGGGTGT
>JBAUQH010000179.1:0-9576 GCA_049580605.1 Gallionella sp.
GGGTTACAAAGCAGCGTAGGGCATACCGAGGACCCGCCACCTCGTAAATCAGCTGGAAAAAACTAGTCGCAAACGACGAAAAGTACGCTTTAGCAGCTTAGTCTGCTAGACCTCACACCCTGCTGTCCGTGGAGGGGCTCGATACCGCAAGGTTGAGATGAGTGAGGTCATTTACACGGAATCGTGCCGGTCAGGGTCACTTTGACCGGAGCTAGAAACAAGGTGACTCGTCCTGTACCAGCCCGCCGGTTGGCGTGTACGGGATTAAATCAAATAACATGGCTAAGTATGTAGAACTATCTGTAGAGGGCTTGCGGACGCGGGTTCAATTCCCGCCGTCTCCACCAACAACCAGCCCGGCACAGTCCGGAGAAGTACACGAAACCCGCACAGTTAATAGCTTTGCGGGTTTTTTCTTGTCCATCTCCGTCCTAGGTAAACTATTGCAATCCAGCGCGATACGAGGGTATAGCGACCATTACTTTATACCGTAAACATCAATTTGGTACTATATTTGCAGCGGGTCATAAGCCATGCAAGACTTAACATTACCGTTTCGATAGGAATTCAGGATGAGTATCATTCGCTGCACCTGTGGGGCCGAGGCAGACGTCCGCCGCTGTACTAGCCGCACAGCGGATGGGGGTGAAGAGATCGTTTACCGTGTGATCTGCCCCGTCTGCGGACAGCTCGGTCCGGCGGTCCCGCTGGCGGACAAGACCGAGGACGCCGTCATCGCAGAAGCCATTCAGGCATGGAACGAGATGATCGCAAAGCTTCGTCCGATCTAGACCTTGAAGTGCTTCGGCAAGGCAGGCTGCCATGGCGTCAAATCCCCGCGCTTTGATGCGCACATGCGCGAATTGCAACAGGCAGGCTTGCAGGTTGCCGATGAACAACCCCGCCCGTAAACGGCAATGGCAGAACATTTCGGCGGCCTCAGAATACGGGCAAATAGAATTGGCAGTGCTGCAAACCGGACATACGAACAGCAAGATCGCGAAAGTGGCATTTCTGGGAAAAGCTGCGGCCAAATGAATGAAGGACGAACTCGACCCCGATCAGGCCAATGAACAGCACGATACCGGCTCAGCACAAGCGAAACATGTGTAACAGCACAACGATGCCGGCGTACAGGAACATCATTATGATGTTCAGCTCTGGCTGTGGGCGGTGATTTTGATCCTTGTCATCTGGTCAGACTGTTACATGATAGCCTACTGGCCGCAGCATCCCGCCTGAGTCTGTTAATCAATTCCATCGTGCAAACATCGTCCCCGATTACGCCCACTCAATTTGTCAAAGCCGGAAGGCTGCGCCTTAATTTACGGTTCATCAATATACAGTTCATCTCAGGCAACCTCGGGATCTTCATCGGAAGGCATTGTCGTAAGAGCCAATTCGAGGTTTGAAGCAAGATTTTCAGCATATTGTGCCGCCTCGAATAGCCGATGCGTCTTGTAGTATTTGGCTTTTGATCGAAAATAATCGATGTCCTCCGAAATTATCATTCTTAATTCGTCTTTATTCATGTTTACGCTCCCGTGATCGGTGGTTATGGTAAGGGTCGAGTATCAACACTCGACTACGATTGACTTGTCGAAGTTGTCTCCAACTTGTTCATAATGATAGTACGGACAAAACTGATTGTCTGCATTTCGCTTAAAGTGTCCTCTATCCAAAGCACCACAAATTCGAAGTTCGTGGCGCCGATCCATCAACAAATTTTACGACACATTCGCGGTGTCGTGACTATTGGATGTTCGGCGGTTGAGAAATGAAGGTCGCGTCCGGTTAGGGCGCGGGGCCGAAAGGCGTAAATCAAACTGCAACAGCGAGTTCCCGAAGCCCGGAGCATAAATATATAGCAAGCAATTGCGCGGCCTGCAGGGCAGCAGGGAATTCGAGCAGCGCTGCTGTCAGCCCGCGTATGAAAGCGCATGCAGGCGCTTTGGCTGGCCAGATTGGCCAAATCACACTCATAAAAGCTCGCCACTGGGGGTGCAAATAATGTTTGAGAAGTGGAAATCCCACGGCTCGAAAACCGCATCCAGCTAAACCAACCCCTACCCTGCCCCCGACTTTCTGTAAAATACGCCCCCCAATAAGACGCACCCGACATTCAATCGCTTTAATTAGCCTTATCCCAGACAACATAAATGGCAAAAAATACCTACGACGAATCCAGCTTCAAAGTTCTGCGCGGTCTCGAACCGGTGCGCCAGCGACCGGGGATGTACACCAACCTCGAATCTCCCAATCATCTGATCGCCGAAGTGGTGGACAACGCCTGCGACGAGGCGCTGGCGGGCTACGCGAAGCACATCGCGGTCACCGCGCACACCGACGGTTCGGTGACCGTTGTCGACGACGGGCGCGGTATCCCGGTCGGCATCCATCAAGAAGAAAAGGTATCGGTGGTCGAAGTGGCGTTCTCGGTGCTGCATTCAGGCGGCAAGTTCGACAAGGAATCGGGCGGTGCCTACAAGTTTGCCGGTGGATTGCACGGCGTCGGTGTGGCCGTGACGAATGCACTGTCCACCAAAGTGGAGGTCACGGTATACCGTGATGGCGGCGAGCATTTCGTGCGCTTCAGGAACGGCGCCACCGAAGCACCGCTCAAGCGCATCGGCGATTGCCCGAAGAAGCAGACCGGCACGATGGTGCGCTCCTGGCCGAATGCAAAGTATTTCGACGCCCCCAATGTGATCCTGCCGCAACTGGAACGCTCGCTGCGCTCCAAGGCGGTGCTGCTGCCCGGTGTCAGCATTTCGCTGTTTACCGAGAAAACCGGCGAGACGAAATCGTGGTCCTATCCCGACGGCCTGCACGGCTACCTGGCCGAGGCGACTGCCGAGCAGGATCTGGCGGTGCCGATCTTCGCGATGGAAAAGTTCGTGCCAGCCGGCAGCGACAGCGGATATGCCGAAGGCGAAGGCGCGGCCTGGGCGATCGTGTGGTCGGCGGAAGGTACTGTGGTCCGCGAGTCCTACGTAAACCTGATCCCGACATGGTCGGGCGGCACGCACGATTCAGGACTGAAGGACGGCGTGTTCAATGCGGTGAAAAATTTCGCCGAACTGCACGGCATGCTGCCCAAGGGCGTGAAGCTGGTATCTGATGACGTGTTCTCGAGAGCGAGCTTCGTGCTGTCGGCCAAGGTGCTGGACCCGCAGTTTCAGGGCCAGACCAAGGACAAGCTGGTGTCGCGCGACGCGCTGCGGCTGGTGTCGCTGATGGTGAAGGATCCGCTGGACCTGTGGCTGAACGAACACGTCGATTATGGCAAGCGCATCACCGAGCTGGCGATCCAGCAGGCGCAGACGCGGATGCGATCGGCACAGAAGGTCGAAAAGAAAAAGGGCTCGTCGGTCGCGGTGCTGCCGGGCAAGCTGACCGACTGCAGTTCCAGCGATGCGAGTCGCACCGAGCTGTTCCTGGTCGAAGGCGATTCCGCAGGCGGCTCTGCCAAGCAGGGACGCAACAAGGAATTCCAGGCCGTGCTGCCGTTGCGCGGCAAGGTGCTGAACACCTTCGAGATTGAAAAAGACCGGCTGTTCGCTAACAACGAGATCCACGACATCGCGGTGGCGATCGGCGTGGACCCGCACAGCCCGGATGAGACAGCGGACCTGTCCGGCCTGCGTTACAACGGCATCTATATCATGGCCGACGCCGACGTCGACGGTGCGCACATCTCGACGCTGCTGCTCACGCTGTTCTTCCGCCACTTCTACCAGGTGGTGCTGGCCGGCAAGATTTATCTGGCGCAGCCGCCGCTATTCCGCGTCGATGTGCCCGCGCAGGGAAAGAAGCCGATCCGCAAGATCTATGCGCTCAACGAGGGCGAACTGATCGCCATCGAGGATCGCCTGCGCCAGGAAAAAATCCGCGAGGGTTCCTGGTCGATCTCGCGCTTCAAGGGCCTGGGCGAGATGAATGCCGAGCAGCTGTGGGACACCACGCTCAACCCGGACACGCGGCGCGCTCTGCGCGTCGATGTCTCGGCGCTTTCGTACAGGGAAAATATGGATATGTTCAATATGCTGATGGGCAAACACGAGGCTTCGACAAGGCGCGCGTGGCTGGAATATCACGGCAATGAAGTGACGGGAGATGTATGAGCATGAGCAACGATCCGAACAATTTGAAAAATAAAGGGCAGACCGGCATGTTCCCCGACGATGAATACGACGCGCCGGAAGTCGCTGAAGAAACGGTAGCGGAAGCGCAGGCCTCGGCATCCGGCGGCAGGGGTGGCGCACGGCAGTTCGCCCCGCTCCCCGCATTGCCCGACGGCGACGAGGTGCCGATCGCCATGTATGCCGAACGCGCCTACCTGGAATACGCGGTATCGGTGGTAAAGGGCCGCGCGCTGCCGGACGTGTGCGACGGACAGAAGCCGGTGCAACGCCGCATCCTCTACGCGATGCGCCAGATGGGACTGACCCACAACAGCAAGCACGTAAAGTCGGCGCGCGTGGTCGGCGACGTGCTGGGCAAATATCACCCGCACGGCGATTCGTCCGCCTACGAGGCGATGGTGCGTCTGGCCCAGGATTTCGCGATGCGCTATCCGCTGGTCGACGGCCAGGGAAATTTCGGCACGCGCGACGGGGACAATGCGGCGGCGATGCGCTACACCGAAACGCGGCTTACCCCCCTGGCCGAGTTGCTGCTGTCCGAGATCGACATGGGCACGGTGGATTTCGTGCCCAATTACGACGGGGCGTTCAAGGAACCGGCAATGCTCCCCGCCCGGCTGCCGATGGTGCTGCTCAATGGCGCGTCGGGAATCGCGGTCGGCATGGCCACGGAAATTCCGCCGCACAACCTGCGCGAAGTATCGGCCGCCGCGGTGCAACTGGTGCGCAAGCCTGACCTCGACGACAAGGCGCTGCTGTCCTCCATAAAGGGACCGGATTTCCCCGGCGGCGGACAGATCATCTCGTCGCCGGGCGACATCCGCGACTGCTACCTGTCCGGACGCGGCTCGCTGAAGATGCGCGCGCGCTGGACCATCGAGGAACTGGCGCGCGGCCAATGGCAGGTTGTCGTTTACGAACTGCCGCACGGCGTGTCGGCGCGCAAGGTGCTTGAGGAGATCGGCGAGCTGACCAACCCCAAGGTCAAGGCCAACAAGAAGAGCCTGACGCAGGAGCAGGTGCAGACCAAGCAGCTGATCCTGTCGGTGCTGGATGCGGTGGCCGACGAATCGGACAAGTCGCAGGCAATCCGCCTGGTATTCCAGCCCAAGTCGTCGCGCCAGTCGCAGGACGAGCTGATGAATGTGCTGCTCGCGCACACCAGCCTGGAAGCATCCGCGCCGGTCAACATGACGATGATCGGCCTGGACGGACGCCCGCAGCAGAAGCCGCTGACTAAGATCATCCGCGAATGGGCGGAATTCCGCCTGCACACCGTGCGCCGCCGCTGCGAATTCCGCCTCGGCCAGGTCAACGACCGCCTGCACATACTCGAAGGCCGCATGCTGGTATTCCTGAACCTCGACGAGGTGATCGCACTGATCCGCGAATCGGACGATCCGAAGGCCGCCCTGATCGCGCGTTTCGAACTATCCGAACGCCAGGCCGAGGACATCCTTGAAATCCGCCTGCGCCAGCTGGCGAAGATGGAAGGCATCCGCATCGAAAAGGAAATCAAGACGCTGGAAAAGGAACGCAGGGAACTGAACCGGCTGCTCGGCAAGGAGAGCGCACTGCGCGAACTGGTCGCGACCGAGATCGACGCGGATGCGAAAACCTATGGCGACGAACGCCGCACGCTGATCAAGGAAGAAACCAAATCGGCCGTGGTGGTGCCGGTGCTGGACGAGCCGGTGACCGTGATCATTTCGGGCAAGCACTGGGTACGCACCCGCCAGGGACACGGGCTGGATCTGTCCACACTCGCCTTCAAGGAGGGCGACAGCCTGCTGGCAAAATACGAATGCCGCACCACCGACCACTGCATCGTGGTCTGCGACAACGGCCGCGTGTGCAGTATCCCGGTCGCGCAACTGCCCTCGGGACGCGGCGACGGCGCGCCGCTCGCGACCTTCATCGAACTTGCGCCCGGCGCGAAGATCGCGCAGGCGCTGTGCGGCAATTCAGAGCAGCAATTGCTGATTGCGACCTCTGCCGGATACGGCTTCATTTGTACGCTCGGCGACATGGTGGGCCGGAACAAGGGGGGCAAGCAGTTCATCACGGTGGACAAGGAGACCATCCTGCCCCCCGCCCCGTTCACCGCCACCGAACAATCGCTGGTCGCCGCGGTATCTGCCGGCGGCAAGCTGCTGCTGTTCCTGCTCGATGAAATGAAACAGCTGCCGGGCGGAGGCAAGGGTGTGATCCTGATGGGGCTGGCCGACAAGGACGAACTCGCGGCGGCCGCGGTGATCAACCATCCGGAAGTGAAGATCACCGGAAAAAGCGGTGCAAAGGAACAGGTGCTCAAACTGTCGGGGGGCACGCTGCAGGACTGCTTTGGCAAACGTGCTCGCGCCGGTCACCGTCTGCAATCCAGAATAAAACCGAGCCGCATCGAATAGCTAAGGACCGGTGTCGGCTCGCGATTCAAGCGGATAATACTTGACATTTTTACTTGGTTATGATTAATGTGAGGGCACATTTTGCGGGACTTTATGCAAGGTGTTGCGCAGAACATTCTATGGTTGCGCATTTCAGGTTTTATCAATTTGGAGGCCCCTGTCATGTCCCTGAAGCCAGATCAAAAAATGGAATACGATGAAATCAGATTCCTTGGTGAACTGGGGTGGTTTGCCACCCTGTCAGTCGTCGTGGCAACGTTTTCACCGTTCCTAGCCGACATATTCGGCTGAACCAGTATATTCGGTTACCAGGCAGTTCGATTCCCACGAAACAAAAAAGGCCAACCCTGCGGTTGGCCTTTTTGCTGGATGGAATCGCAATGATCAGGCGCGCTTCTTGAACTCGTTGGTCCGGGTATCGATCTCGATCCTGTCGCCGATTTCGATGAATGCGGCTACCGGCAATTCAAAACCGGTGTTGATCTTGGCGGGCTTCATCACCTTGCCGGACGTGTCGCCGCGCACCGCGGGTTCGGTATAGATCACTTCGCGCACGATGGTGTTGGGCAACTCGACCGAGATGGCCTTCTCGTTGTAGAACACCACTTCGCAAGGCATGCCGTCTTCGACGTAGTTGATCGCGTCGCCCATGCTTTCAGCCTCGATCTCGTACTGGTTGTATTCGCCGTCCATGAACACGTACATCGGATCGGAAAAATAGGAATAGGTGCATTCCTTGCGGTCAAGGATGATCTGGTCGAATTTGTCGTCCGCGCTGTAAACGGTTTCCTTTGCGGTTTCGGACAGCAGGTTCTTCATCTTCATCTTGACCACCGAGCCGTTGCGGCCCGATCGGCTGTACTCCGCCTTGAGTATCACCATCGGATCGTTGCCCACCATGATGACGTTTCCTGCGCGTAATTCCTGTGCTGTTTTCATGTTTACTGCCCTTCAATTTTCAAGGCGCGCATTCTACCGATTTCCCGGCAAAAATCCAGCAAATTCAAAGCCAGATTGTTATCTGCCAATTGTCTTGCCCAGCCTTGAGCGCGCCGGTTTAATTCGCCGATTTCCGCTGCAAATGCCGGCCAGGCCTTCGCTGCGCTGCTTTCATTGTTCCAAGCCCGCCACAGCTCCTGCATTGCCTTGCTTGAGGTCTCGGAGAGCGTTCTGTCATACAAGATGAGGAACGCATCGAGTTTTTTCAAGTGCACCGCATCGTGCTGGGGGTAAATTTGCCAGACGAACGGCTTGCCGGCCCACTGTGCGCGAACGAAGGAATCCTCGCCGCGCACGAAATTCACATCGCACGCCCACAACAGCAGGTCGTAGCGCTGCTGCTCGACGAACGGCAATATCCGCACATGCAAATGGCCCCGGCTGTAATCGCTGCCGGCTTGCGGTATCGGATCGCCGAAGTATCGGCCTATCCCGGGCAGGATGCGCCCTGCCGACACCAGACAAAGCACAGGTTGCGGGCCGCTCGCCCATGCGTCGAATAATCCGGGCAAGGCACCGTTCTCATACGCGAACAGCGAGACTTTAAGCACATCCAGCGCCGGCATTTCCATGCCGACAGATTGCCAGAATACCCGTTGCTGCTCCGCATCGCGCTGGAACGCATCGCGCCGCGCGAACAGATCGTGTTCCAGCTGCAGTCCACCGGTTTTCGGCGTAAAACCGGGAAAGAAGAAATACCGGGTCAGCGGCAAGGCAGGATGCGGCGATGGCAGCTTGTGGTGGCTCTCGATCCAGTCTTCCGCGCTCAGGTATTCGAGATTGATCCAGACCGGCTGTTGCGCTTGCGCCGCCATCGCCTCGATGTAACTTTGCGGCAATTTGCACGCAAACGCCTCAATCACCAACTCGGCGGGCTGCACCTCTGGGAAAGGTTTGCGCCACAGTTCAACCGCAACTCCCCTGCACTGCTGCTGCATGGCCGCAGCATCCGCCTCGGGGCACAGTTTGGCCAGGCTGGCCAGATCGTCCGCCCATAACCGCACCGCGAGACCATGCTCGTGCGCAAGCAGCTGCGCCAGCCGCCAGCACACGCCGATGTCACCGTAGTTGTCGACTACGTTGCAGAAAATGTCGCAGCTGCCAGGTTTGCCCATTCGATGCGTCTTGTTCATTCCGTGCGCCCCGTTCATTCAGCACGCAGGGCTTCGATGGGATCGAGGCGCGCTGCACGGCGCGCGGGCATCACCCCGGCAATCAGCCCGATCACCACCGCGCTGGCTTCCGCGAGCACCGCGAAAAATACCGGCGTGTATACCGGCAGAGCCGGAAACAGGATATGCAGTCCCTGGGCAATGCCGATACCCAGCACCAGGCCGGCCAGCCCGCCTGCTGCGGACAACAGAATCGCTTCGCCGAGAAACAGCGTCAGGACCTGGCGTTCTTTCGCCCCCAGCGCGCGCAGCAAACCGATCTCGCCGGTGCGTTCGCTGACCGCCATGGTCATGATCGTGAGTATGCCGACACCGCCGACCAGCAGCGAAATCCCGCCGAGCGCTCCGACCGCGAAGGTAATCACGTTCAGCACGGAGCCGAGCACCTCCATCGCCTTTTCCTGGGAAATCACGGTATAGTCATCCTGGCCGTGGCGTGCGGTCAATATGCGGCGCACCCCCCGCTCCACGCTGTCGGCGGAAACGTTGTCGGGATAAGTGACATCGATTTCCATCACGCCGGTACGATTGAACAACTCCAGCCCGCGCGCGACCGGAATGAAAACCGTGTCGTCGAGATCGAAACCCAGCACCTGACCCTTGGGTTCCATCACGCCGATCACGCGATAACGGACGCTGCCGATATGCAAATAGCCCCCCAACGGATTTTCCGTGCCGAACAGTTCGTTTCTGACCTTGGCACCCAGTACCGCAAACGGGCGCGAATGTGCCGGATCTTCGACGGGCAGCGAATTGCCGACCTGGATACCCAGATTGAAGGCCTTCGGAAACTCGGCACCGACGCCGTATACCGTGACGCGCCGGCTTTTGCCGTTTGCGCGGATTTCCGCA
>JBAUQH010000180.1:0-5237 GCA_049580605.1 Gallionella sp.
TCGGCGTGATGCGCAAGCGCCACGTAGTCGCAGCTGTGCCGGGAAAAAGCGGCAATGCGCAGCTTGCGCGCTGCCGCTTCGATGCCGTGTTGCCGCAGCGGCGCGATATCCACCCTTTCGAGATGGAACGGGATGTGCAGGCGTTCGCACTGACCGGCACAGAATTCCGCCCAGTCATCCGCATTGCGGCTGATGCCATGATGGACATGCAATGCGGAAAGTTGCCATGTGTTCCGCGCGGCGAGACGGTGCAGCAGATGCAGCAGCACAACCGAATCCACACCGCCGCTCAAACCTACCAGGATGGCGCTGTGCGCGGGAACAAACGGTGCGATCAGTGCCTCAACCCGTTCAACCAGAATATTATCGGTAACCACGATCAAGCCCGATGAAGATCATTCCGACCGGAATGATGGAAAAAGACGGTGTTACTGAAGCGATACTTCCTTGAACTTGCCATAACTCATCAGGCGGTTGAAGCGGTCCTGGATCAGGCTGACTGTCGGTTTGGCCTGTGCTGTCCTCAGCGCGTCCAGTAAAGCCTTCTTCACGTTCAGCATGGTGGCCGGGTAATCGCGATGCGCGCCACCCAACGGTTCGCTGATGATCTTGTCCACCAGCCCCAGCGTCTTGAGGCGCGTTGCGGTAATGCCCAGGGTCTCCGCGGCATCGGCCGCTTTTTCCGCGCTTTTCCACAGGATGGACGCGCATCCTTCGGGGGAAATCACCGAATAGGTGCTGTATTGCAGCATCAGCAGCGCGTCGCCGACCGCGATCGCCAGCGCGCCGCCCGAACCGCCCTCGCCAATCACGGTACAGATGATGGGCACGCGCAACTCGCTCATTTCATAAAGGTTGCGCCCGATCGCTTCGGACTGGCCGCGCTCTTCGGCATTCACGCCGGGATACGCGCCCGGCGTGTCGATGAAGGTTATGATCGGGATGCCGAATTTTTCCGCCAGCCGCATCAGCCGCATCGCCTTGCGGTAGCCTTCCGGACGCGGCATGCCGAAGTTGCGGATGATCTTCTCCTTGGTATCGCGGCCCTTCTGGTGCCCGATCACCATCACGCTCTGCCCGTTGAACCGGGCCAGACCGCCCACGATCGCCTTGTCGTCGGCAAAAGTCCGGTCGCCGTGCAGTTCCTCGAAATCGGTGAACAGCGCCTGGATGTAATCCATGGTGTAGGGGCGCTGCGGATGGCGCGACACCTGCGAAATCTGCCAGGGGGAAAGCTTGCTGTAGACATCCTTGGTCAGCGCAACGCTCTTTTTCGACAGGCGTGAAATTTCGTCCGCGATATCCAGCGCGGAATCATCCTGCATATAGCGCAATTGCTCGATCTTTTCTTCCAGTTCGGCTATCGAACCTTCAAAATCCAGAAATGATATTTTCATGTTGATTAATCCTCGTTGAGCGCGCCGCAATCATACTACAAACCGAAGAATCGTTTGATAGTCGCCAGCACCTCGCTGTGGCGGTTGCGGATCTCGCCGGGCAGCCCTGTTTCGTCCATATTTAGCAGCGCGCTGTCCAGCTGCGTCCTGCGCGTGACCAGAATATGCGTGACCTCGTCGGCGATACCCGGACGCGCCCGCAATATTTCCTCGAACGCCTCCTTGTCGAGGCGATAGCATTCGACATCGGTCCTCGCGATCACCGAGGCGGCGCGCGGCGCGCCTGTCATCAGGCTCATTTCGCCAAAAAAACTGCCCTTGGACAGCACATTCAGGCTGCGCCTCGGTCCGTCGGCCGCGTTGACCAGCACCTCGACTTCGCCGTTGATGATGATGAACAGCCAGTGCTGCCCGGTCGCCCCCTGCCTCGTGATCACGCTGCCCCTGGCAAACGGCATGTACTTGAGTTTCTCGGCCAGCGCCCCGAGCTCGCTGTCGGTCATCTGTGCAAACAGTTCGACCTTGCGCAGTGTTTTGATGCGCAGCGTCACTTCGCGCTGGCGCAGCACCACTTCATGTTTCTCGTTTTCCTTGGTGATATGGATATCCCTTTCCTCGACCGCCATCCGGATTCCCTCGCGCTGCAGCGCGGACATGATGTGCCACCGTATCGCCGCATCGGTCGGGTCGTCCGGGGCCAGATCGGTCAGCCAGTAGCGCAACGCGTAGCGCGCGTAGCCTTTTTCATCCATGTCCATCAGCACGCAATTCGGCAGGGGTTGCTTTGCGACATTGGCGATATCGATATGCTGGATCGCGTTTTCGACCAGGCCGACTACCCGCGGCGGCGCGGTATCCATGCTCACGTTGAACCATACCCAGCGCCGCAGCTGGACCGGCTGGTCGGTGCGGCGACCCAGCACCAGGAATTTGTTTTTCATCAGCTGGCTGTTCGGAAACACCACGGTTTCCCAATTGCGCGTTTCCACCAGCGTCGATCGCCAGCGGATATCCACGACCTTGCCGGTCACGTCGTCGACCTTGATCCAGTCGCCGATCTGGACCGAGTTGTCCAGCTGCAATGCGAGGCCGCCGAGTATGTTGCCCAGCGTGTCCTGCATCGCGAAGGCCACCACCGCGGTGATCATTGCCGATGTCGCCACGATGCTGCCGAGGTCCAGGCCTGCGAAACGCAGCCGGACCAGGCCCCAGGCGATATACGCGATGATCACGAAGATGTCTTCGGTAATGCGCGGCGGGGTCAGGCGCAGGAATGGCAACACGATCCGGAACACCAGCAGCCCCCACAGCCGGATCAGCGCAATGCCGCCGCCGATGATGAAGGTCTCGTGCAGCACGGATGCGGCCAAGTCGAATTGCATCGCATGGACCAGGCTGCTGAGGAATTGTCCGAGCAGGCAGGCGAAAAAGAAGCCCAGGGTATTGACGATGCTGCGCCGCTCTTCCCGGTGGAAGTGGAACAGCAAGAACGCCAGCACCAGCGCCATCAGCAGCACGAGCAGGGATTCGTCACGCCAGAAGAAGTGAAAAGCGCTTTGCCAGAACGACACGGCTAATACCCCTGATTAGAATGCGGCATTCTACACCAACGAATACCCGGCAAGCCGCTTGCTGCGCCGCCAGAACATCCAGGTATCGGCGCGCCCGAGCTCGACGCGCCGCATCCGCTCCCTGCCCGGGATATCGATCCGCACATCCGTGATTTTTCCCGAGCGCAGCGCATCCCACAGCGGCTTCGCATAGCCGGTTTCGAATGCCAGCAGCGCATTGCGCCAGGCTTCCAGATCGCCGTTCTGCAATGCGGTCCCCAGCCCGGTCCAGACCAGCAATTGCATGCCATCGCGTGGCGATTCTGCCCAATGCCCGGACCAGTCGGCAAAGGGTATTCCCGCCGCCGCCGCGAACATTTCGACCAGCACATCGTCCGAACTTGCAGTGTGGCAGGGCTGTTTCAACGGCAGATCGCTGCTGTCTCCCGCCCCCCACAGGCACAGGCTGTTGATTTCCAGCGTGCCGCGCGCGGCACGGATGTCGTTGAGCGGATGCGCGTAGAGCAGCATCTGCATCTCGTTGAGCAGCTGATGCCAGCGCGGCGCATCTGCGCCTTCAGGCAGCGAACCGCGCACATCCCCGCCGACGAGCTGCGAAACCGGCCGGGTCCGGATAGCCGGCAGCGCATCCAGCCGCACATACCAGCGCTGCGGGTGCGGCGCGAAGAATTCCATGCCCTGTCCGGCAAAGTGCCGGTTCAGGCTCGCGCACATTGCCCCGGCCTCGTCCGCGCCGATGTCCGAATTGGCGAGCATCAGTACCCGGTCGCGCTGCAGGCGCAGATGCACCGGGTCGGCCCGCAGCCAGCATCCCGCGCCGAGACCGTCGAACCGCGCGGAAACCGCCGCAACCGGCGCCGTTTCGCCGGAAGACATGCCGAACAAATTGCATAGCAAATTTTCGAGCGCGACCGGCGCCAGGTCTACACCGCGTCCCCTGCCGAGCAGCCTTTCCAGGCTGGGCAATCGCAGGTCCGCGCTGATTCCGGCGGCGATATCGCCGGGCAGGAACAGGTCGGGAATCACCAGATGGACAGATTTCATCGTATTTCAGATCATGCCGGGCACGCTGCCGGTGGGTAAGCGCGCCACTTTATGTTTGTTGCGCATGTTTTGACAACCAGCTAGACACCCCATCCAGGGAACGGAAATCATCCACCGACCGGGCATCGATGCCAGTATAGCGTTGCACCATGCGTGCCAGCGCGCGTCCCGGCCCGAGTTCCAGGAAAACCCGGCAGCCGCGTTCGTACAGCATGTCCAGGCACTCTCCCCATGCGATGGCGCGGTCCAGTTGCTGTGCCAGCTTGTCGACTGCGGCTTCGCGTTGCACCACCCATGCGGCATCGATGCCGGCGACCACCGGCGTGGCAGGTGCTGCCAGCGACGAAGCGCCAAGAATCGCGCGGAACGGCTCAACCGCATCGCTGAGCAGCGGCGTATGCGATGCCAGGCCCACCCTGAGCCGGGTCAGCTTTGCACCGTGCGCAGACAAGTCGGCATCCAACTGGCGCAATGCATTGCCCTCGCCGCCGATCACGAATTCTTCCTTGCCGATCGCGATCGCGATCCAGGCTCGTTTACCTTCGCACAGGTGTTCCGCCTGGTCGCGGTTGATGCCCTGCACCGCCAGCATCCCGCCGGGCCGGGCGGCTGCCGCCTGGTCCATCAGCGCGGCGCGCACTGCGGCGAGTCGCGCAAGTTCTGCGGCATCGAGTGCGCCCGCACAGGCATAGGCGCCCAGTTCGCCGACGCTGTATCCGCAGAACGCGACGGGCTTGGGCGCAACCGGCTGCAGCGCTGTCCACAGCGCCAGCTGGGACAGGCAGATCAGCGGTTGCGCGACCGCGTTGCGGAACATCGCATCGGGTTGCGCGAGCACATCGCGCAGCCTGAAACCGAGTCCGGATTCGCCGGTCTCGATGACTTCCGCAGCCGCCGGATGGCCCGCCAGCATGTCCAGCATCGCCGGATGCTGCGCGCCCTGGCCGGAACACAGGATCGCCAGATTCATCGCCAGACTCTCATGAACGGGCTCTCATGACGGTGGGTTTTGCAGCTGGTGCACGAACCACGCCGCCGCGAGCAGGTCGGCGCAGCCGCCCGGCGACAGGTTCCGTGCCGAACAATCGCGGTGCAACGAAACCGCTTGCGCCTGCCATCCGGCCTGGAACACGCTGCCGCCCAGCAGGAATGCTGCGGCCCGCGTCCGGATGAAGCGCAACCCGTCGGCGCCGCCGCGATACAGCACGTTGGTATCCGTGGTTGC
>JBAUQH010000181.1:0-2242 GCA_049580605.1 Gallionella sp.
TTCGATCAGGCGTGTCGCATCCTGTCCGGAGGAGTCGCCGGGCGGCGGTGCGGCACTGCGCAATCGGTCGAATAGGCCCATCTCAGAATCCGTTCAACAAAAAGTATTCCAGATCGAGCACACGTCGGGGGCTGCTTTGATTAATTCAAGCAAGCCGGCCGGGGCACAATCCGGATCGAGAGTTTGCAGGCGCGGGTCGGCACCCAGTATTTTCAACACGTGTTCAGTTCCCTGGTTCATGTCATCCCTTGCTGGTGCGATGGGGTCGGGAATCGGGTTGCGCGTCACCGGAGAATTCAAAATGCCGTCCCCGTTCGGCCAATGCATCAATCACGTTCTGCTCGAATGCTCTGATTACGCTGACATCATGATCTGCTCTTGGAGCGGCGGCTTTGAGTTCGTCACGGCGCGCAGCACGGCGAACAGGGTCGCGGCATTCCGCGGCCAGACGGGCCGCAATTGCCACATATTCCGCTTTGGATGCAGCGATGGTGTCGGTCACTCCGATCCTGCGCAACAATCCTGCTGCCAGTCGCTGGCGCATGAACCGGCCTTCCAGCGTGACCACCGGCAGGCCGCGGTGAACCGCCTGCCATGCCGTGGTGTAACCGGAGAACGACGGGCAATCGAGATAAATGTCGCACAGGTCGAGCAACGCGTGGAACTTCCCACGAGACAGCCAGGGGACCACCAGCAGGTGTTTCTCCGGGTCGAGGTTGCGCTCATGAAATGTCTGCTTGAGTCGGGCGATCAATTGCTCAGTTGCCCAGTAGAATTGCGGGTCGTTCAATAAAACGAGTGTGCTCGCGCCGACGGCAGCGGCGATGTCGGCAAACAGCGCATCATCGGCCGGATCGAACTTGAAAATCATCTGCGCGATCACGAAGCGAACGCCGGGCCGCCTGGATAATTCCGCCTCGAGTTCCGGTATCGCTTCCGGTTCCAGTTCAAGCGGGGCCGTGCAACACCCGGTGCCGGGCAGGCGCACCAGCTTTTCGCGGTAATGCCCATCGGCATCCGGTGCTTCAAGCAACTCGCCGGAAAAAAAGAGGTCAATCGTCGGCAGTCCGGTGGTGATCGGGTGTCCCCAGCCGGCGACCTGGAGCGGGGCAAACCGACGTGCCGCAAGGCGCAACGTCATCGTATCCATGCCGATTTCCGGGTAAAAGATCACGTCCGGCAGGTCTTCAGCCATGGCACTCAGCCAGCCGTCAAAACCGGTCACGGTATGAAAATCCCGCCACAAATTGCATTGCGATTTGGCGAACCCCGTTTCCTTGTCTTCCAGACGGCCCATGTTGTACAGAAATACTTCATAGCGGCAGCGATCCAGGTTTGCCAATATGCCGCGGAGGATCACATCCCATACCGAGTGGCGGTGAAAATGATTCGACACAATCACGAGCCGTATTTTTTTCCGCTCCGGCAACAACGTGATCGGGATCTGGGCGTGGTTTTGGGCCACCAGGTCGCCATAGCGCGACAATCGTTCGATGTGGTTGCCATCCCGATAGGCAAGATAAAACGGGTGCTGCAATCCGACAGCGTCGGAAAATCGTGCTCGGTTTGCGGGCGAGCATGCCAACCACTCGGACAGTTCCTGCAACGCATGATCGAACTGTTCCGGAATGTCAGCTGAAGCAGATATGGACTGGGGTGCAATCGGCAGCGTGAATGTCTGAACCGCACGAAACAGCGCGTTATCGGGTTCAATTTCCAGCGCCCGCCGAAAACTGGCTTCCGATTCGGCAAGCTTGCCTTGTTCCTTGAGTGTGACACCCAGGTTGCTGTGCGCCTCGGCGTAATCGGGTTTGATGGCAAGTGCGCGCCGGTAGCTGGCCACTTCCTCGTCAAATTTCCACAAGTCATGCAATACCACGCCGAGACTGCCATGCGCCTCGGCGAAATCGGGCCTGATCTCGATCGCGCGCCGGTAGCTGGCTGCCGCGTCTTCATTCCGGCCTAGTCCCTTCAGCGCATTGCCGAGATTGAAATGGGCCTCGGCCAGATTGGGTTCGATCGCCAGCACGTTGCGGAAATTCGTTGCGGCATCTTGCGGTTTCCCGGCGCTCATGAGCTGTATGCCGGTGTTGTAATAGTGTTGCAGTGCCAGGCCCAGGTTGGTCTGCGCCTCGACCAGACCGGGCTCGATCGCTAATGCGGTTTGGAAACAGGCGACCGCGCTGTCGATCCGGCCGAGCTCCTTGAGTGCGACGCCGAGACTGCAATGGACCTCGGCATA
>JBAUQH010000182.1:0-18937 GCA_049580605.1 Gallionella sp.
GATAGATGCGCAGCGTCGCGCCCCCGGTGCCGGTGCCGGAAAGGCGGAACACGATGCGCGATCCGTCGCTGAACAGGATGCGCACGCCCTGGCCGGTGCTGACGCTGCCGTCGACCGGATCGGTATAACTGAAATCGTCGCACAATTTCACCAGCAAGGACCCGAACTGCGCACCCTGCAGTTCCGCGAAGCGGTCGTGCAGCAGTTTCATCACGCCGTTGGCCGCATCGCCGGGGATGTCCTCGTAATCGTGGCGCGAATAGACATTGCGCCCGAAGCGCGCCCAGTGCTCCATCAATATCGCCTCTACAGTCTGCCGGCGCGCCGCGAGTATGTTCAGCCAGAACAGCACCGCCCACAAGCCGTCTTTTTCACGGATATGGTCTGAACCGGTGCCGAAGCTTTCCTCGCCGCACAGGGTGACCTTGCCTGCGTCCATCAGGTTGCCGAAGAACTTCCAGCCGGTCGGCGTTTCGAAACAGGGTATGCCGAGTTCCCTGGCAACACGGTCTGCGGCCGCGCTGGTCGGCATCGAGCGTGCAATGCCCGCCAGCCCCTGCCGGTAACCCGGCACCCGGTGCGCATTCGCGGCGAGCACCGCGAGGCTGTCTGACGGCGTGACGAAGAAACGCCTGCCGAGAATCATGTTGCGGTCGCCGTCGCCGTCGGAGGCCGCGCCGAAATCCGGCGCATCGGCGCGATACATGATCTCGACCAGTTCATGCGCGTAAGTCAGGTTGGGATCGGGATGGCCGCCGCCGAAATCCGGCAGCGGCACCGCGTTCATCACGCTGTCCGGCGGCGCACCCAGGCGATTGACCAGTATCTCCTGGGCGTACGGCCCGGTGACCGCATGCATCGCGTCGAACCTGATCCTGAATCCCTCCTTGAGCAGCGACCGGATTGCCGCAAAATCGAACAGCGATTCCATCAGTCCGGCATAGTCCGCGACCGGGTCGATCACCGAAACCGACATATCGCCGATTTCATGATCCCCGATCCTGTCCAGTTCGATGGCCTGTGCATTTTCTGGCGCGTCGGCGATGCGATACTGGACGATATTTTTGCTCGCCGCGAAGATCGCCTCGGTGACCGTTTCGGTCGCGGGCCCGCCGTTGCCGCCGTTGTACTTGATGCCGAAATCGCCATCCGGCCCGCCCGGATTGTGGCTCGCAGACAGGATGATGCCGCCGTGGGTGCGGTATTTGCGGATCAGGCAGGAGGCGGCAGGCGTCGACAGGATACCGCCCCTGCCGACCAGCACGCGCGCGTATCCGTTGGCCGCCGCCATCTTCAGGATGACCTGGATCGCTTCACGGTTGTAATAGCGCCCGTCGCCGCCCAGCACCAGCATTGAACCCGGCGGAGTGCCTATGGTATCGAAGATGGACTGCACGAAATTTTCCAGGTAGTGCGCCTGCTGGAACACCGGTACGCGCTTGCGCAGGCCGGAGGTGCCGGGCTTCTGGTCGGGGAAAGGGGTGGTCGCGACCGTACGGATCTGCATGCTCGTTCTGCCTTTTTCGTTGTGGCCTGATTGGCATCTTACCATTGCCTCCTGTAAATTCAGCCTGCGCAAACCGCGGAAAGCTGCTGGCGTCAGGGGAACCCTGAATATACCAAGCGTTGACGCTGCATCGTCCGGCGATTACATTCGCTGCAACCGCCGGATGAATTTCCCTGACCGGCATCAGGCACCCCGACCATGAAAAATATTGCGGCACTTATTCTGCTGTTCGCCCTGGTTCCCAACGCGGTGTCCGATGCACGCGCGGTCGAAGTCGCGCCATTTGCCGGACATCGCTACGGCGGCAGCTTCGAGGACGCCAACACGCTGTCCGGATTCGAGCTTTCGGATGCGACCAGCTTCGGACTGCTGCTCGATTTCGACCTGGAGCCCGACCAGCAGATCGAGGTTTTCCTGAGCCGCCAGGATACGCAACTGACGACCTCCGGCACATTCACCGGCAACCCGCTTTTCGATCTCAGCATCGACTACTACCACATTGGCGGACTGTATCTTTTGCCGGCCGACGGGCCCGTGCAACCCTTTGTGTCTGGCACCGTCGGCCTGACACGCATGGCACCGAAGCGCGCAGACCTGACCACGGAAAACCGGCTGTCGCTATCGCTGGGCGGCGGTGCGAAAATCTTTTTTTCGGGAAACATTGGCATGCGTTTCGATGTGCGCGCCATTTACACCATGCTCAATGCAGACACCTCGGTATTCTGCTCCGGGGGATGCACGATCATGGTCCGCAGCAACGGCTTTGTGCAGGTCGAAGCGGGCGCGGCTTTGCTGGTGCGCTTCTGAATGCCGGGAAAACTGCGCAGCCCGTCCGCCTGCCACTATTGACGGTCCTCCGCACCGGGATTACATTCTCTTCCGTAGCGACTCTCTCAATCCAGCGGGCCTTGATCACATGAAAAGAATCGCAGCGGCATTCGCAGTCCTCGTTTTGTTCCCGGCCGTTTCATTCGCATCCCAGGATACTGTCGCAATGAATGCAACAAATCCTTCCGCTGCTGCGGCCCGGACGACCGGCAGCCGTGTCTATGTGGTAAGCGGCGAAGTGTATGTCGCGCAGGGCAAACTTCCCGCCCATCGCGTGGACAGCAGCGAACCCATTGCATCCGATACGCTGATCGAGACCCGAAATGGCAGTGCCGCACTGCTGAAATTCGCTGACGGCCAGATCGTCGCGATGCAGGCCGATTCAATATTCAAGGTGCGCGAATATCGCTACGACCCGAAACGAATCAGCAACAGCCGCGCCGTTTTCTCGATGTTCCAGGGCGGGATGCGCTTTATCACCGGGTTGATAGGCAAATTGAACCATCAGGCGTTCAGGCTTTCCACACCGAACGTGACCATCGGAATACGCGGAACCGAATTCATGCTGGTCATGGACGGAAAATCGATGTACAGCCGGGTGTTGAAGGGAAAAATCGCGCTGACCAATGCGGCCGGCATCAAGATCGTCCGGGCGGGCCATAGCGCGGTCGTGGCTTCCTCCGTCAAGCTGGCTTCCCTGGTGGCCGGTTCTGCAATTCCGGCGGGCACTTTCGATGAACTGCTGTCGGTCCCGGTCGATCCTTCTGCAATCCCGGCGCCCGCTCCGAGTCCTGAACCGGTACCCGCACCTGAACCGGTACCCGCACCTGAACCGGCCCCCGCATCCGAACCGGCCCCCGAACCCTCGCCCGTACCTGCGTTGTCGGATGAAGCCCTGACCGGAGGGATTGCGGCAACCGGAGCCGCAACAGGCATCGCAGGCACGACCGTGGCGGGAACGGCAGCGGTTGAGCCCGAGCCGGTCGCCGCTGAAACAGCGCCTCCAGTTGAGATGTCACCGGCTTCCAGCCCGGAAGAATCGTCCAAGCCCGAGGCAGCAGGCCAGACCGACGGTTACAGGAGTTCCGACCTGTCCGTGACCGGAAAAATCGGCACGCTGGGACTGGGTGCCGAGCTGGATATTGCCCTCACCGACAGCCTGGGCGCCCGCGTCGGCCTGAATGCATTTACATACCAATACAACGCCAACGCGAGCACGGTCAATTATGACTTCCATTTGAAGCTGCAATCGGTCAGTGCACTGGCGGATTGGTACCCGTTCAACGAGGGCAGTTTCCGTACCAGCATCGGCGTGATGTACAACAACAACAAATTCAACCTGTCCGGTCAGCCCACCGGCGGGACCTACACCATCAACGGCAATCCCTACAGTTCGACCGCAATCAGTTCGTTGCAGGGCGACATATCCTTCAACAAGGTTGCGCCCTATATCGGGATAGGCTGGGGCAAACCGGCGCCGACTGGACAGGGCTGGGGCATGACAACCGATTTCGGCGTGCTGTTCCAGGGCAGCCCCAAGACAAATCTGACGGTCACATGCACCGGTATCGGGACTTGCCCTACTGCAACCGATATTGCTGCCGAAAACACCAAGCTGCAGAATGACCTGAGCAGTTACAAATGGTGGCCGGTCGCGTCGATCGGGATTTCCTATCAGTGGTAAACCGCAATTCGGCAACCGTGGAATGGTTGATACCAGCAAAGGGCGGAGGAATCCGCCCTTTATTTATGTCGCGCCGCACGAGCAAAATTCCCCAAGCTTTTCAATTCCTGCAATAATCGCATCCAGCAATAATATAAATCTGAAAGCGAGCGGTTGAAATGACAAACCAGGACGAATTGAAACGCGCGGTTGCCAGGGCGGCGATCGAATATGTGCCGATCGATTCCATCGTCGGTGTGGGCACCGGCTCCACCGCGAATTTTTTCATCGATGAACTTGCCAGGATCAAGCACAAGATACGCGGCGCAGTCGCCAGCTCGGAAGCCTCCGCCAAGCGCCTGATGGGACACGGCATCGAAGTGCTTCCCCTGAACGATGCGGGCGACCTGGAGGTTTATGTCGACGGGGCGGACGAGATCACCCGCCACCTGCACATGATCAAGGGCGGCGGCGGCGCGCTGACCCGCGAAAAAATCGTCGCGGCGGCCAGCAGGAAATTCGTCTGCGTATGCGACGCCAGCAAACTGGTGGATGTGCTGGGAAAGTTTCCGTTGCCGATCGAAGTGATTCCGATGGCGCGCAGTTCCGTCGCGCGCCGGCTGGCCGCGCTGGGCGGACAGCCAAAACTTCGCGAAGGATTTACCACCGACAACGGCAACATCATTCTTGATGTTCACGGCTTGAGCATCATGAATCCGGTGGAGCTGGAATCGACGCTGGATCACATCGCGGGTGTGGTGACCAACGGCCTGTTTGCGCTTCGCGGCGCCGATGTGCTGCTGCTCGGCACAACGGAAGGCGTGAAGACGATGACGGTTTAAATGGAAAGTCGGCACGCTGTCACGATTCATTCACATTTAATGCATATACTGTGCAGTTATCCCTTTTTCAAGGACTAGACCATGTTCAGCAGCAGTGACCATATTTCCCGCCAGTTCGATGCCGAGCTGGAAGCCATCCGCGCCCATGTATTGCAGATGGGCGGTCTGGTTGAAAGCCAGATCAAGAGTGCAGTCGAGTCGCTGGTCAGCGGCGATGTGGCTCTGATGACGCGGGTGATCAATGACGACCACCGGGTCAACGCGATGGAGGTCAAGATCGACGAAGCCTGCAGCCAGGTGATCGCTCGCCGCCAGCCTGCAGCGGGCGATCTGCGCCTGGTGATGGCGGTGATCAAGACCATAACCGACCTGGAACGCATCGGCGACGAAGCCGAAAAGATCGCGCGCATGGCCAAGCTGCTGTCGCAAAAGCAGGGGCTGGCCATTCCGCGCTACCAGGAAATCAAGAATGCCTCCGAAATTGCGCTGGAAATGCTGCGCAAATCGCTGGATGCTTTTGCGCGCCTGGATGTGTTCATGGCGGCCGAGGTGGTGCGGCAGGACGAACAGGTCGACGAGGAGTTTCGCGCGATCATGCGATATCTGATCACCTTCATGATGGAAGATCCGCGCACCATTTCGACCTCGCTGGAAATATTGTTTGTGGCAAAGGCGATCGAGCGCATCGGCGACCACGCCAAAAACATGTCCGAGTATGTCATTTACATGGTCAAGGGGCGTGACGTTCGCCATGTCAACATGGACGAAATCGACCGCGAAGTTCTGGAGTAGGGAGCCTCTATATATGCAGATTTCGCCCAAATGCAAGGCGCGGAAAAAATTTCGCTGCGCCGCACATGGGCTATATGCAGGCAATAAATTTTTTGCGCGCATGCGCTGCGCGGATTGCCTGCTTACCCCCCCACCGCAACACAGCATAACCAGCGACTTGGCAGTCGTCTTTGGGCAGCTTAGTCGAATGGCCATGACCAATGACTTGGCGAGAGTTGTTTGCGCGCCGAGTCAGATGGCCAGTAGTTCTTTCAGTTGTTTCACCAGATGGGATGAAATGTGGGTTTATAGAGGCTCCCGGTAGTGCAGCAGCAGTCCATCCTTGCCGCGGTCGACCTCGGCTCTAACAGTTTCCGTCTGCAGGTCGCGCGTGTCGAGGGCGAACAGCTTTACATGCTCGACGGGCTGCGCGAGCCGGTCAGGCTTGCCGAGGGACTTTCCGAAGACAAGTTTCTCGATGCCGGGGCGCAACAACGCGCGCTTGCTGCGCTCGGCCGCTTTGCCGAACGAGTTCGAGAACTGCCCGGTGCGGCGGTGCGCGCTGTCGGGACCAACGCGCTGAGGGTAGCCAAGAATGCCGCGGATTTCATCGTTCAGGCCGAACATGTGCTGGGCTTCCCGATCGAGGTGATTTCCGGTCTTGAAGAAGCGCGGCTGATCTACCTTGGTGTCGCACATGGCCTGCCGAGGTCCGACGGCAACCTGCTGGTGATGGATATCGGCGGCGGTTCCACCGAATTCATCATTGGCAACGGGCTGACGCCGCTCAAGCTGGAAAGCCTGTACATGGGCTGCGTCAGCTACAGCACGCGGTATTTCCCGGATGGAAAAATTACCGAGCGCAAGCTCGAGAAGGCCGAAGTTGCCGCACGCAGCGAAGTCCAGAACATTTCGGCCGATTTCCGCGGGCAGTGGCAATATGCGCTGGGTTCGTCGGGTACCGCCAAGTCCATCGCCGAAATCCTCGAAGCAAACGGCTACAGCCAGAGCGGCATCACCCGCGACGGACTGGAGAAACTGCGGTCGCGCCTGCTCAAGGAAGGCGATTTGAACAAAATCCAATTGCCGGGCCTGCGCCCCGATCGCGTGGCCACGCTGGCAGGCGGCTTCGCGATCATGTATTCAGCCTTCCGCGAACTTGAAATCACCGCGATGCAGCCCGCACTTGCCGCGTTGCGCGAAGGCGTGCTGTACGATTTGTGGGGGCGCTTCCACAACCACGACATGCGCGACGTGACAGTCCAGAACTTCATGCAGCGCTACCATGTCGACAACAACCAGGTTGCGCGGGTGAAAAAACTGTCGAACCTGCTGGCACGGCAATTTTTCGGCGACGACGCAAACGAATCGGCGCTGCATGTATTGGGCTGGGTTGCCAGCCTGCATGGCATCGGCATCCGGGTCGCGCACAGCGGCTACCACAAACATACCGCCTACATACTCGCCAATGCGGACATGCCGGGATTTTCCAGAAAGGAACAGAACCGGCTGAGCCTGCTGGCACTGGCGCACCGCGGCAACCTGAAGCGGTTGCAAGGCAGGCTGAACAACGAGGAGGATTGCGTGCTCGCGATGAGTCTGCGTCTGGCCGTGCTGTTTTACCGCAACCGCAGCGACATCGTGCTGCCCGACTTGCACGCCCGTTTCAGCGGCACCAAATTCTACGTCTCGGTCGGCCGCGACTGGCTGGCGCAAAACCCGCTGACCGATGCCGCATTGCAGGACGAAGTGAAACAGTGGAAGTCGCTGGGCGTCAGTTTGCAGATCGATACAGAATAGATGCAAGGCACAAGGTATAAGGGGCAAGTAAATTCCTTGCCTTTTGCCTCTTGCACCTTGCCTCTTGTACCTTGTATCTAAATCTTCTCCAGCACCTCGCTCAACATGCGCGCCACGCCAACCTGCCAATCCGGCAGGTATAAACCAAACGTATTCTTCAGCTTTGCCGTATCCATCCGCGAATTGTGCGGACGCCTGGCGGGCGTGGGGAATGCGCTGGTGGGCACCGCGTTGATCGCGTCCGGCGCTACCTTGACGTCGAGGCCGGAGCGCGCCGCGAAATCGATCACGAAACGTGCATAGCCGTGCCAGGAAATCTCGCCCCCCGCAACCAGATGATATAACCCGGCCACTTCCGGTTGCTGCTGCGCGGCGCGGATTGCATGCGCGGTCACATCGGCCAGCAGGTCCGCGCCGGTGGGCGCGCCGACCTGGTCATCGATCACATTGAGACTGTCGCGTTCCCTGGCAAGTTTCAGCATGGTCCTGATGAAGTTTCCGCCGCGTGCGCCGTATACCCAGCTGGTGCGCAGGATCAGGTGGCGGCATCCGGATTGTTGTATCCGCTGTTCGCCTTCCAGTTTGGTCGCGCCATACACATTCAGCGGCGCGGTCGCATCGGTTTCCAGCCAGGGCTTGCCGCCGCCGCCGTCGAACACATAATCGGTGGAGTAATGGACCAGCAGGGAATTGGCGCGCAACGCTTCCTCTGCCAGCGCGCCGGGCGCCAGCGCGTTGACGGTGCGGGCCAGTTCAGCCTCGCTCTCCGCCTTGTCCACCGCGGTATAGGCGGCCGCATTCACGATCACGTCCGGCGCCACTTTCCTTACCGTCCGCGCGAGTTCTGCCGGTTCGGCGAAATCGCCGCACATTTCACGGCTGGCCGAATCCATCGCGACCAGATCGCCCAGCGGTGCCAGGCTGCGCTGCAGTTCCCAGCCGATCTGGCCGGTTTTGCCGAACAGCAGGATCTTCATCCGGCCAGCCCCACGTAGTTTTTTTCTATCCACTGCCGGTAGGAGCCCGACTGGACGCTGTTCACCCAGTCCGGATGGTCCAGGTACCATTGCACGGTCTTGCGGATGCCGGTCTCAAAAGTTTCCGCGGGCTTCCAGCCGAGCTCGCGCTCTATCCTGCGCGCATCGATTGCATAGCGGCGGTCGTGGCCGGGACGGTCGGTGACAAACGCGATCTGCTCCCGGTAGGACTTGCCGTCGGCTCGCGCGCGCAGTTCGTCGAGCAGCGTGCACACGGTATGCACGATGTCGAGATTGGCCATTTCATTCCAGCCGCCCACGTTGTATACCTCGCCCGGCCTGCCCGCTTCCAGCACGCGGCGGATCGCGCTGCAATGGTCCTTCACGTACAGCCAGTCGCGGATCTGCTGGCCGTCGCCGTAAACCGGCAGCGGCTTGCCCGCGAGCGCGTTGACGATCATCAGCGGGATCAGCTTCTCCGGAAAGTGATACGGGCCGTAATTGTTGGAACAATTGGTGGTCAGCACCGGCAGGCCATAGGTGTGGTGATAGGCGCGCACCAGATGGTCGCTGGCGGCCTTGCTGGCCGAGTAGGGACTGTTCGGTTGGTAGCGGTGCGTCTCGCCGAATGCCGGCTCATCCTTCGCGAGCGAGCCATACACCTCGTCGGTGGAGACATGCAGGAAACGAAATTTGTTTTTGTCTTCACCGGTCAGCCCGGACCAGTGGGCGCGCACCGCTTCCAGCAAATGGAAGGTGCCGACAATGTTGGTCTGGATGAAATCCTCGGGGCCGTGTATGGAACGGTCCACATGGCTCTCGGCCGCAAAATTGATGACGGCGCGCGGGCGGTGTTCGGCCAGCAGCTCGCCCAGCCGCTGTGCGTCGCCGATGTCGCCGCGCGCAAAGATGTGGCGTTGGTCTTCCTTCAGCGATGCAAGATTCTCCAGGTTGCCCGCGTAGGTCAGCTTGTCCAGATTGACCACAGACTCGTCGCTCTGTGCCAGCCAGTCCAGCACGAAGTTCGATCCGATGAAACCTGCTCCGCCAGTCACCAATATCATGTCGTTTTCACCCCGGACGAGAAGTGCCGTGTTTGAATCAAGGCTTGATTATATTCGATGCGCCCGGCCAGACCCAGAGGTCTTCGGGCTCCCCTCGTTCAGGCTGTATTTCGCCGGGCGCAAAACCATTCGGACGTGGCCAGCAGTCCCTGTTCCAGCGTGAAGGGCGCAGTCCAGCCCAGTTCACTGCGCAGTTTTTCATCATTGACGCGCAGCGTGCCGAACAATCTGTCCATCTGTTCTGCGCGCCCCAGCAAAACTGCCGCAACGCGCAACAGCCCGGGAGGAAAACGAAATGCGCGGCGGTTGCGGCCCAGCGAACGGGCGATCATGTCGATCAGCATCGCGGTGGAGACATCGTCGCCGTCACTGACCAGATAGGTTTGCCCCGCGGCGGCCGGGTGCGTCGCACACGCGATCAGGGCATCCGCCAGGTTGCCCACATACACCAGGCTGCGCAAATTGTTCGCGCCCGCCAGCGGCAACGGTATCCCGCGATCGATCGCGGCCAGCAGCCTGAAAAAGTTGCCCTTCACACCCGGCCCGTAAACCAGCGGCGGACGCACGATCACCAACTCGAGCCCGGTTTCCCTGGCAATGCGCTGCAAGTCCTGTTCTGCGCGAAATTTCGAGACTGCGTAAGGATCTTGCGGATCGGGTTGGTCCGATTCGGTAAAGGGGCGGTTCACCTTGGTCTGCTCGCCGTTCACCTTGACCGAACTCACATAAATAAATCGTTTAACGCCGGCGTTAGCCGCCTGCTGTGCCAGATTGGACGTGCCGTGCAGATTGACCCTGAGGAATTCCGTCAGCGGATCGGCCGCATTGTCTTTCATCACGTGCACCCGCGCGGCGAGATGGATCACCGCATCCACACCGCCCAGTGCGGCCGACCAGTCCGTTTCGCCATCGATAGCGCCGACTGTCACGGTTTCGCCGGCGCCGGATATTTGACCATGCGTGCGTATGGCTGCCCTGACTGAATGTTTTCTCCGTAGCAATTCTGCACAGAGCGGGCGGCCCACAAATCCGCTTGCCCCGGTGACCAACATTTTCATATGTCCAAACTCATCGTATCATCTCAAGCAGCCGGATCGGAAGTTTCAGTGCCAGCAGCGGCAAATTGGTATACAGTCCGTTCTCCCTGCATGCCCTGATCACTTCCCTGTTCAACGTGATGCGCGCCTTCAGTCCACTGCTGCTCACCCCTCCGGAGCGCATGATCACGGTGACCTTGTCGATAAACTCCCATGATATTTTTTGCCCGACCAGCAGCCTGACCAGCATCTCGAAGTCGGCGGCGATCCGGTAGCCCGTTTTATACATCCCGCCCCGAGCGTAACAGGACCTTTTGCAATAGAGAGTTGGATGCGGCGGCATCACGCCGATCCGCAGCAATCCGGTGCTGAGCCTGGCGACCCGGTACTTGCGCAGAATTTTTCGAGGATTTTTCCGATCTACAATATCCAGACAGGAAAATACCGCATCCGCGTTCGTTGCAACCAGCCTGGCGGCGATGTCCTGCACCACGTCCTTTCCCGAAAACACGTCATCGGAATTCAGCATGCCCACATATTCCCCCGAGCAGAGTGATATACCCTTGTTCATCGCATCGTAGATGCCGCGATCCTTCTCGCTGAGCCAATAGTCGATTGCATGATCGTATTCTTTCAGGATATCCACTGTCCCGTCGCTGGATCCCCCGTCAATAACGATGAGCTCGGTGTTGCCGTATTCCTGCCCCAACACGCTTTCAATCGTATCCCGTATGGTTTGCGCGCCATTCAATACCACCGTCACAACCGAAATCAGCGGCTTGCCCGGCAATGAATGTTTGCGATCATCCCGGGTTCGCGACCCGCCCTCCAGCTTCATCAGTGACGCCTCATATCAAAAACAAGGTCTCGGCTATCCATGCCTAAGCCTTGCCCGATGAGTCGGCCGCGCGTCCGGGTTCCGTAACCCTGGCCATCGCTCTGTTGGCAACCGCGACAAAATCACGGGCAAAGCGGATCACGTTATCGTCACCCTCAACACGGAGCCGTGCCGCTGCTGCTGGATTTGTATCAACGCACGCCGCCCGCAATTTTTCTGCAAGCACGCTGGCATTATCGGGATCGAAATATACTGCTCCCTCTCCCATTTGCTCGCGATGCACGCCGATATCCGACAGGATCATAGGCACACCCAGCGTTCTCGCCTCCTCGACTGTGCTGCTCCATCCCTCGAAGCGGGAAGGATTAACAAGCGCAATGCAAAGACGCATCAGCGATATCACATGGCTCCGTGGTACCAGGCCTAGGATACGGAAATCTTCCTGCAAACCCAGCGATCGGATACGGGCGTTCAACTGCTCGAAATACTCCGGGTGCCGGGGATCACGCGGATTGCCGGTCACAGCAACGGCTATTTTGCAGCCTTGCCGTTTCAGCAGCCCCAGAGCTTCGATCACGACGATATGGTTCTTGTGTTTCCAGAACTGATTGGGCAGGTAGAAGAAGCGGTCCGGCAAGTTGTATTCCCTGACAACCGTTTCGGGTTCCTTTTCTATCAGTTCGTCCGGGACGGGTGCCGCAAAGCGCACAACTTCGGTACGGCCAACGGCATCCGGATAATAATGTTCGCAATCCTTGCGTGCGTCCTCGCTGCTCAGCATGATGACCCTGCCGGATGCGACTTGGGCACGGAACCCCGCCTCGCGCCGCCAGTACGCCGCAAAACCGAATTGTTCGCGCAGCAGACGATGCTGAAAGTCCGGCATCCAAGCGATGACAGGAATGGGAATTCGCCAACCGAAAAATGTCGCGTTCTCGAACACGACATCGATCCCGTTACGTCTGAATAAATCCAGTGCGCCGGAATCCAGACCGAAGAGCAGCGCGCACATCAATCGTGGACGTGCATTGTTTGCATCAAAGACTGATGAACGGACGATTTCCAGACCGGCGATCTCGCGGAATGGCTGCAGATCATTCTCTAGCGCATCTTCTCCGCAAAAAAGCACGGGCGTGATTTGATCCGTTTGGTATTTTCGGACAGACCGGAACAGATTGAGCAGATAGTTATATCCGCCCGTCCAACTGGCGCTGTGAATAAGCGGGAAAGCAACCCTCATGCATTCCTCGATTTGTACCAGCCCACCGTTTCACGGATGCCTTCGGCAAGCAGGATGCGCGGCCTGAAGCCGAGCCCGGATGCCTGCGTGCAATCGGCAACCAGGCTGGCCGGATCACCCTTGCGCGCAACACCGCTGAACTCGGCGCTGGCGCCGTTTCCCCACGCTTGGCAGGCCATATCTGCTACTTCACGAGTCGATGTGGCAATACCCGTTCCCCCGTTTATGACAGGACAACCTGTATCGCATCGGGCACGAACCAGGGCCAGCAAAGCCGCCGCATCGTTCACATGCAACCAGTCGCGCAACTCGCGCCCCGTGCCTCCCAGCAAGACCGTGTTGCTTTTGGCCGCTGCCAGCTTGCAACACAAATCCCATATCAACTGCTTTTCCAGTCCCGCGCCGTACACCGAAAACAGTCGCACAATCGCAACACGCAAACCGAAATTCTCCGCATAGGAACGGCACAGATTTTCCATCATCGCCTTGTGTGTACCATATGGCGAATAGGGCGAGACGGCTGCATCTTCGTGAATCCGACCGGCATGCCCGGCGCCATAAACGGCCGCGCTGGATACGCCGACTACGCTTGCATCCGGCGCGTTGAGACGCAACCATTCGAGGAGCTGCGCCGTACTTGCTACAGAGCGGCGAAAATCCTCATGCGGGTTTTGCAACGATGCGCCGACCGATGAACCGCCGGCAAGGTGATAGACAACCTCCGGCAGGCCGGAAGCACGCGCCAGCTGGCTCAGGTTGGCCGCGTCGATTTCGCCATTGCTCCAGTTGGAATATCCCCACTTTCCTGTTTCTTCGGCAGGCCACAAGCCGTGCCCGATGCCGGACACGATGTCGTCACTTTCCGAAACCTGCCGTGCCAGATGTCTGCCGATAAAACCCTTGCCGCCGGTAATCCAGATGGTTGTCATGATTTCAGGTTTCTATGGCTTGCTGCAGATGAACGAATACAATCGTCCAGGCCGATGGTCGAAGCGTGATAGCAAGACAAGTGAAACGTCCATGATGATTCCCAAATCAAGTAGCCGTCCAGCAACCCCGCCCAGCGGGAATCGGGCGATCCTGCGCTTGAGCTCGTCGCGCAAGGAAACGCGCGTATAGGGCGCATAATTGATCACGCTGTCGAATGGCCGCAATACCCTTTCCAGGCGAAAACCTGCGGCGCGTATTGCATTCATGTATTGTCTGGATCGATATGCATTTTCCCCGCCGTAAAGTTGGTGCAGGGGATGAATATTCCAGAATGCAGACAAATCGTCGGGGGATGAAATCACATGGTCGCGCACCGCAATGAATTTGCCGCCCGGTTTCAGTACGCGAAAAACTTCGGCGCATAACGCAGCCAGGTCCCGGGCATGGTGCAACACCTGGCGCGCAAACACCAAATCGAAAGAAGCGGATTCGCAGGGTAGGCGCTCCCCGAACTCCTGCACCACTTCGATCGGCAGCCTTCCGGCCTGGGCGATTCCGCGTATGGCTCCGCCGCCCACCAGGTCGCTTGGATCAGGCTCGACCGCCGTCACGCTCCAACCCTCCCTGGCCAGCGCGTAGCTGGCGATGCCGCGTCCCGCACCCAGATCCATCGCGCGGCCAGGAGCGCCGGGCAAAAAGGCTTTGATCGCCCCCCACTCTTCGCTTTGCCAATAGCGCTTCGCCGCCGCTTCCGGTGAAGGATCGTAATAGCAATCCCGCACCAGATCCTGCTTGTCGGGTTGCGCCGCCAACCATGCGACCGCTGCTTCCCAGGTTATGAATTTATCGCTCATCTGGGCCAAGCTCCCGGATTACTTTGGCAGGGTTTCCCGCGACAATCGTATAGGGCGGAACATCCTTGCTGACAACACTGCCGGCACCCACTATCGCACCTTCGCCGATCGTAACGCCTTTCAGGATGATGGAAAGACAGCCTATCCACACATCATTGCCAATTCTTACCGGAGCCTCACCCAAATTTACTTGTTTTGGATGACCACTGGTAATGATCTTACGAAAATGATCATGGCGTTCCAGTGCCTTAATCGGGTGGGTAAGACTATCGAATATATTGACGTTATGGGATATCAATACGCGGTCACCAATGACAATGCTCGTGGCCGACCAGATATGGCTCTGTTCGCCAACATAGCAATACTCACCAATGGATATTTCTCCTCCATGCGCGAAAGTGAGCAATTCTCCCTTGATGTGCGTATTGGCACCAACCCTTATTGCATCTCGCCGCCGCCTGATATTATGGATTCCCGCCGAAGGATGGACGACAGCCGTGGCATCCAGCAACATCCTGCGAGAACATAAAATGCGCCGTAGCAGCCCCGATATCATCACGGCTTGGTTAACTCCAGACAGACAACAGACCTTGATGCGGCGGCGAAGTCGGCATCATAGTTTCGTTGAGTGTTTATATCGAAGTATGTAGCATCCGAGCACCTTTCACGATCGGCAACAATCCAGCCATTTGCTTCATACTTAAAATAGCGCACTTGCGTTTCTGCAGGCGCAAATTCCCTGATAATTCCTTCTACCATTTCCGCATCGAATATCTGGAACCAGCCATGATTGCGGTGCTTTCCAAATGGCATACTGAGAAACAGGGTTCCACCCGGTTTCAGCACCCTTTTGAATTCCATTACCGCTGACAGGTAAGCATCCTCAATGTTTTCCCGCTTTGCCCTGTCCTGTGTATACAACATGGTATTGTCCAGACCGATATGCTCGATGGTCGAAAGGCTCGCTACCCAATCAAAATAGTCATTCCTGAAGCAGGAATCACGCAGATCTTCATACACGTAAGAAACCGCCTTGTTCCAGTAACAATCGCTTTCCGGTGCCAGCGTGGAGATGAAGACTCGCTTGTTGCGCAAGGAAGACTGTTCCAACAGAAAGCCATAATTCAGCACCGATCCTGCATCAAGCAAATTTCCCTCTGTTCCGGGCAAGCGTGAAAAGAACCAGGGGTACTCCACGGTTCTTTCGTCCAGTCTGAATCCATGGCCAGTCGGCAAATTGCCGTCACTCAACACGCCTTTTGATATCGCGCGCCGAATGTAAGCAAATTTGTAAGGCGCATACCCGATGCGCCATGGTTTCATTCCGGACAAAGGGTATAACCAGGCACCATAGGCATGGTAAAGCTTTTTAATCAGTTGTTTCATTTTGGCTTCATGAAAGTTTTTTCAGTCTGTTCAATAGGGACCGCATATTCAACTTCGGCGCAGGCATCAGCTGCAGCAATTCATCATACTGCTCTGATACTGCGACCAGCTCCGGAAACAAGGAAACTCTGAAGTCTGTGTCAATATCATTCTCCTCAATACTGCTCGCGATGCAATTTACACCGCTGCCGTCAAAGCCGCGGTTACTTACGAGCGTTTTTTTTGGGCATATGGTCAATCCATTCTTCAGGAATACGCTGAGATACCACATGATCGCCCAGGAATTTGTCTTACCCTGCAATTGCGATTGCAACATCTTGAAATAGCCATATTTTCCATACAGGTCGAAAGCACGTCTCAGATTCTTGTCCTCCACCAGCCGCTGAAAACCCGAGCCATTTGCATCGAAATGCCGCCAAGCACGCTGCCACGTACCCCAACCCCACGAAGAAGTAAACGGCAAGAACAAGGCATCTTCATCAAGATCAAGATTGACCGGAAACATATATCCGGCAACCTGCATCACGCGATCTTCATGTTCATATCGCGTCAGCGCATCGTTCATAAAGGCCAAAAAATTCGGTGAGGTCACCAGATCATCTTCCAGCACAATCACCCGGCCATATTCATCGCAAAGCTGCGTAACACCTTCGATGATGGAGCGTGCCAAACCATAATTGGTTTCGCGCTCGATGATGGTAACCGATTTGAAACCGGCAATGCTCCTGATATATGACCTTACGTCGGCTACCGCCTGGCTGGCCGCCGCATCACGGGGTGCATCGGAAAATACATAAAGCGCGGACTGTGCTGCTCCAGAATTGGATAGCAAAGCCTCCACCGTTTGTCGAGTATGCATTGGGCGGTTGTAGACAAACAAAGCTATCGGCGCGTAAGTCACTTTTTAGCCTTCCAAAGCCATCTCCAACCACCCACTACGACATATCGAGGTAAAGCCCAGAAACGCAAATACCAAGGACCACGCAAGCTAAAAAACCACAATCTTTGCCTCAAGTCATTTTTTGAACGGAAGGAAAAGTATGCCTTCGTGAAACCTTGTCCTCGAATATTTTCATCCGAGCTTGTTGAAGAAGTAAATATTTTAGCTGCATTGCTAATAGCGATAGTCCATCCCATTTCGCGAATTCTTGCCGAATACTCTACATCTCCCAGGTAGTGTGGAAGTACATTTACGTTGATATTGCCGGCGCTCATTACCGCGCGCATTGGAAACAACGCACCTCTCCCAGGCAACGCATCGACTCCTTCAAGAGGATACGGTGCTTCAGCAGGCAGAATACGCATACCCCAATAATCTATCATAAAGCCACTAGCCAGCAGAACGCCCGAAACTTCATCACGTTGTGCAGAGCCCACCACGGCGCCTCCTTTGGCAACGCTATCACTGACCAGGGTAGCAACATAATTTGCTTCAACACGCACGTCATCGTTCAACATCAGCAGGAAATCATCCTTCCCGGCAACCTTCAACACATGGGCAATGCCCATGTGCATCGCTCCGCCCCACCACAAATTGCCATCGCCGGTCAGCGCGGTCAGATTGGGCAACCCGCACTGCGCCAGATACTCGCCTGTTCCATCCGTAGAACCATCGTCCACGATAACGATCTTTACCGCGGGATAATCCTGCGCACCCAAATAATCCAGGCAACGCGTGGTGGTTTCCAGGCGATTGTGGACTGGTATGACGCAATATACCGTTGGCATTTCGGGCACGATCATCCCCGCTTTTTCAGCTTCATCACCAGACAATCCCGCTCGCTGAACGGCAACTCGGCGATGCGCAAAATCAGCATCCACAGATAACGCATCGGTTTGCTATCGAGCCAACTTTTGCGCCAGTCCAATTGATTTTCGCTGGGATACAAATAGGCTTTAAGATTGAGGCGGAACCAGGATTCCGGCGTCCTGCTCCAGCTCTCTACAACTTCGAATCCATGTTTTGCTGCCAGCGTTGCCAGCGTGTCGCGGTTGTAATGGAACAAATGAAACGGTGCGAACCAGCCGCTTACCCAATTGTCGCCAAATATCTTGCGCCAGATGCTTGCCGCATTCGGTACGGCGAGATACAGCATCCCGTCGCCCTTCAATATCCTGGCGAGCTCTTCCATGAACCCATGCGGGTCGCGAAGATGTTCGAACACCTGCATCAGGTAAACAATGTCGAATTCGGCATCTGGAAAAGGAATGCGTGAAAAGTCGCTCACCTTGTGCACGTCGAATCCATTGTTTCGGCACGCTTCGACCACATACCCGGCAATCTCCGCCCCCGATATGGCTATTCCTCTATCATGGAAATCGCTCAGATAGCCCGCGTGACCACAGCCATAATCAAGCACGCGCGCGCCAGCACGAACCTGTACAAAATCGCGCGGATCGACATCACCACTTAATCGATGAAACAATTTTCTGAGCTTTGGATAACGGGAACCGCGTCGCCTCGATAGGTCAACTTTATCGTCCTTTGAATACGCCGCGTAATAATCCGCCAACTCTTCTTCCGATGGCATGGGCACCATGGAAATTACGCCGCAACCATCGCACTCGACAAGCAGCCAACTGCCATGCAACGCCTTTCGACGATCTTTTAAAACCCGCTGCCGGGCTTTATTTAAAGATTGCTTGCCGCAATTGACACAGGTGCGGTTCATGTATTCATGTCTCGATGGCAAATTTGCATTTCACTTGTATTCACGCAGGGCGACTTTACCTAAAATCCATTTCGACCTATCCCAATCACACCATCACGTCGAACAAATTCATTTCCAGCTACTTAGCCTGACTTCAAACTGAAGCAGACGATTCGTCAGTTCCTTCTCGGCACTATCACGCATTTGCTCAAAGTGTCTCAGGCGCGAGGTTCCATGTTCCACCAAAGTGGCAATAGCCTCACCATTCTGGGCGCACTTCTTCATCGCCACAGCCAACTCTCCTGCATTATCAGGGTCCACGCTAATGGCAGCATTGCCAGAGTGCTCTTGCAGGTGTGATGAATAAATCAGGGGCTTTCCAACAGACCAGGCTTCTAGCGGTGGCAAATTCGTCGGCCCAAAATATGTCGGCATCACAACCGCGAGGCTTCCCTCATAAAGACCGCGCATATCTTCTGCCGGAACGAAACCCAGAAACCGCACTTGTTCATCAAGAGCATTCTGGGCCACAAATTTTTCGATATGCCC
>JBAUQH010000183.1:0-34701 GCA_049580605.1 Gallionella sp.
GCCGCCCTTGACCAGCACGTCGGGTTTGCAGGCAAGAATCAAGTTCAACGGCGTGTCTTCGTCGAACAGTACCACTAGGCTGACCGATTCCAGTGCAGCAAGTACCATCATGCGGTCCAGCTCCGTATTGATCGGACGGTCGGGGCCTTTGCCCTGACGCTTTACCGAAGCATCGCTGTTCACGCCGATGACCAGCGATACTCCGAGTGCGCGAGCCTGGGCGAGGTAAGTGACATGCCCGCGATGAAGCACGTCGAAACACCCGTTGGAAAATACCAGCGGTCGCGGCAATTCGCCCAAACTTGCGGCAAGCTGGCCGGGCGGGCAGACTTTAGATTCGAATACGGGGGCGGGATACATTTGTTCAGGATACTCGGTCATTCTGGCTGGAATCGCTGGCGCGTAACCTGCAAGATGCGTCCGTGCATACCCGGCGACGGAACAGCGAATATTTTCCGTGAAGTTTCACCGCAAGTTGAATGATATCCACGATCATTCACCCAACAGCAGAAAATCAATGATATCGCAGAGGCAATGCAGGCTAAGCAAGTGCACTTCCTGGATGCGCGCCGTGCTTTGCGCATCGACGCAAATCAGTACATCGCCGTTTGCCAGCACGCGGGCAATTTCACCGCCATCACGTCCGGTCAGCGCAATCACGCGCATATCACGTTCGTGGGCGGCAAGGATGGCAGCAATCACATTCGGTGAGTTGCCGCTGGTTGAAATCGCCAGCAGGCTGTCGCCGGGCAGTCCCAGCGCACGAACCTGCTTAGAGAAAACCTGGTTGTAGTCGTAGTCATTGGCGATCGAGGTCAGCACCGAGCTGTCGGTGGTCAGCGCAACGCAGGCCAGGCCGGGGCGTTCCTTTTCGAAACGGTTGAGCAATTCTGCCGCAAAATGCTGTGCGTCCGCCGCCGAGCCGCCATTGCCGCAGCACAGAATTTTTCCGTCGTTGGTGACGCAGTCGAAAAAGATCTGCGCGCTTTCGGCGATGGGCTTGGCCAGTCCATCCTTGACCTTCAGCTTGATCTCGGCACTGTCCCTGAAATGCTTGATGATGCGCTTGTTGATGTCCATTTTGTTTGCCGCTCACGAGAAATATGGATTTTAACCGAATCAGGCATCGAACGCATTCCTGAGCCAATGCAGGCTGCGCTGTTCGATATCGTCCATCAGTACGACATCGAAGCGGCATGCCGGAATACGCGCTAGGCTGGAAAGATATTGTTGCGCGGTGCGCACGATGCGCTGCTGCTTGTGCACGTCGATACTGGCCGCTGCTCCGCCGAAATCGCCATTGCCACGCAAGCGCACCTCGATGAACACCAGCGTTGTTCCGTCCTTCATGATCAGATCGATTTCGCCGAAGCGGCCTCGATAATTTCGCTCCACCAGGCTTAATCCCTGCTGCTGCAAATACCGCGCAGCCAGCTGTTCAGCCTGCGCGCCCCGGTTTTTCATGGTTGGGTGTTTGTCTGCGCAGGGAACATCTGTGAGGAGGGCGGTGCGGGGTTGTCACCCAATTGCGCATGTCCTTGAGAAAGCACAACAGGGACAGCAGTGCGTTCGAAGATGTGGCCGTTCAACCGGATTTGCCCGCTCACTCCGTCCAGCGGCAAATTGGTATCGATGCTGCCCGCAATCAGCAATTCGATCAGGCGGAACGAGTCTATGCCCAGTGCGAAAAGCCGCTCACGGCTTGCGGTCAGCGGGGGGTTGGGGCGGGGATAGATCATCACCGCGGGGTGATCGGGTTGCAACAGCCACGGCATATCGACAAAATGGACGCCGCTCAGATCGTAGTTCGCCAGCACGTTGTCGTTGCCGGAAAAAACTTGCGAAGTGGCGTAAACAGGAAGCTTGTTCGGCAGATAGGGGCGAATCAGGCGCGATTTTTCCGCATCGGCAGCAAGAAACACGACGGTATCGGTGGTGTCGGCGATATCTGCAAACACGGCCGGATCGCCGGTATACACGATTTCCCGCAATATGCCCCTGACCTCGCCATGGGAGGAATTTGTCCATTCATCCTCGAAAGCCGACTGGAGACGCAGGGATAACGGTGTGTTGGTTGTAACAATGATGGCCTGATGCAGGCCCTGTTTCTTCGCCAGTTGTGCAACCTGTTTGGCCTCTGCTTCCACTGCCATTCCGAAAAAATACAGGTTCGGTGCAAATTGGCCATCCACAATGTTCAGCGCCAGCGTCGGCACCGGAATATCCTTTTCGGCGGCCAGCGCACTGACGCCGTTGCGGGTCAGGGGGCCCACCACGGCGCGGGCACCGTTGGCGATGGCCTGCCGATATGCGGCAACGACGCTGTTGTTTTCGTCAAAGTCGCTGTAAACGCGTACCGGCATCATCAGGGTCTTGGAATTCGAATCTGCCGCAACAAAAAATCCCTGTTCGACTGCATTGGCCGCGGGGCCGAATATGTCGGATTTCACCGGCAAGAGCAGCGCGATATGTGGAAATGGCGTTATATTGGGCAAAACAACGGGGGCCGGCTTGGTTTCGACGGCCTCCGGGACAGGTGCGGGTGCCGTAGCGGGCGCAACCGCCGGCGGCACGGTGGTCGGCAAGGGCTGCGTCGGCGGCACAGTACTGGTACAGGCGTATAGTGAGAATAAAGCCGAAAGTAATAGGAGTACACGTTGCATAGCGAACATCCGCAAAAATTGGAACCAGCATTATATGTAGTTGCCACCCCGATAGGAAATTTGCGTGACATCACCCTGCGCGCGCTCGATGTTCTGGCAGCCGCGGACGTGCTGGCGGCGGAAGACACGCGCAACACCGCGCATTTGCTTGCCCACCACGGTATCAGTGCAAACCGGCTGATTGCCGTGCACCAGCATAACGAACGGGGTGCGGCTGATAAAGTCGTCGCGCTTCTGCAGGCAGGACAAAGCGTCGCGTTTGTCAGTGATGCCGGCACACCTGCGGTCAGCGATCCCGGTGCGCTGCTGGTGCAGGCAGTGCGGAATGCCGGCCTGCCGGTCGTGCCTGTCCCGGGTGCGAGCGCGGCGATGGCAGCCTGGTCTGTGGCGGGCTTGAACGAACCGCATTTCCTGTTCTACGGATTTTTGCCAAACAAATCAGCCGCACGCCGCGCCGTGCTGCAATCACTGGCCAATTATCCTTTTACACTGGTGTTTTACGAGGCGCCGCACCGCATCGTCGAATGCGTTGCGGATTTGTGCGGGGTGCTGGGTGGCGAACGGCAAATCGTGCTGGCGCGCGAAATCAGCAAATTGTTCGAGACGATCCATGCCTGTGCGCTGCATGACGCCGAATCCTGGCTGAAATCAGACACGAACCGGCAACGCGGCGAGTTCGTTGTGCTGGTTTCCGGCGCGATACCCCAAACGGGGCTGTCTTCCGATATGCTGGACACGCTGACCAAACTGCTGGAAGAGTTACCGCTCAAACAGGCCGTGCAACTCGCGGCAAAGATTACCGGTGCCAGTCGCAACGAGTTGTACCAGCGGGCATTGCAAATCGCAAAATCGGATTGAATACGGCGTGCTTCCCCATACCATCAGATTCAGCATTGCGGGGAGGGTCATGTGGTGAAAACAAACTAGCTAACCCAGGTTGCGCTGCTCCTGTGGATCGTTACAGTCGCGGTACTGGTATGGTTCTTCCTGCGCGGTCGTATGGTCGCGGATACGGATGGCAGGTCCGCGATCATGCTTCATCCTGCGCAGTGACAGCGGGTGCTGTCCGGAATGCGCGGCCTGCTGGTCGCGTCTCAGGGTATCCTGGAAGGCGCCAGCCGCGGAGACAGGCTGCATCATAACGGCCGCGCACGCGGGCGGCATGGCCAGCATGTCCCGGGCCGATCCGGGGTTCATGGCAAAATTGCCGCTCGAATACAAGGCGCTGGACATGAACGTCTACCGATGGATGAAATCGCCAGGGCTGCCGAAGACGGCAGGCCGACAGCGCAGCTGCTGCAAATGACATCGGATACGATGGAAAAATGCATCACCTGCCATGCGGCGTGGCAGTTCAAGACGAGCAAATGACGTAAGCGCCCCGCAGGTGTTCCTACGGCCTGGTTTTTCCCCCGGCGGTATTTTTAACCGTTGCTTTTTTTGCCGGCGGTGCTTTAGCTTTGCCAGTCGCAACCTTTTTGGCGGCAGGTTTGGCTGCTTTGGCCTTGCTGGTCGTGGCAGCCTTGGCCTTGGGCTTGACCGCCCTGGTTTTGCTGGTTCTGGCCGCGGACTTCTTGCTGGCTGGGCCCTTCGCAACCTTGGCCGCGATCAGTTCCAGCGCCTCTTCCAGCGTGATGTCCTCCGGCGCAACGCCCTTGGGCAGGGTGGCATTGACCTTGCCGTGACGGACATAGGGTCCATAACGGCCGCTGCATATCTCGATGCTGGCCTTGTCGTCCGGGTGATCGCCCAACACGCGCAGCACCGTGGCACCGTCACGTGCCTGTGACAGTAATTCCACCGCGCGTTCCAGACTGACATCGAAGATATTGTCGGTGCGCGGGATCGATTTGAATTTGCCGTCGTGGCCGATATACGGGCCGAAGCGGCCGATATTGACGATCACTTTTTTGCCGGTCACGGGATGCGTGCCGAGTTCGCGCGGCAGTGCCAGCAATTTGAGCGCGCTGGACAGGTCGGCCTGTTCGAGCGGCATTTCCTTGGGCCATGACACGCGCTTGGGCTTGATCTTTTCTTCCTTGACCGCTTCACCCAGTTGCACATAGTGGCCATAGGGTCCGCGCAGCAGCAGCACGGGCTGGTTGGCTTCGGGATGCACACCCAGTTCGACTCTGGCCGAAGCATCGTCTTGCGATTCTCCGCTGAGGCTGCGTTTGTATTTGCATTCCGGATAGTTGGTGCAGCTGATGAAGCTGCCGTAGCGGCTGAGCTTTTTTGCGAGCGGTTTGCCGCACTCCGGGCAGGTTTCTCCGATCAATTCCATCGGGCGGTCGATATCCGCTTTTTCCCTGACCAGACTGGAAAAGCCTTTCCAGAATTCTTCCATCACGCCTATCCAGTCGCGCTTGCCTTCGGATACTTCATCAAGCTCGTCTTCGAGATGGGCGGTAAATCCGTAATCCACGTAGCGTGTGAAATGATCGGTCAGGAACTTGTTGACGACACGGCCGACATCGGTCGGCATGAAGCGCTTCTTGTCCAGAACCGCATATTCGCGTGCCTGCAAAGTGGAAATGATGGTCGCGTAGGTCGACGGGCGGCCGATGCCATATTCTTCCAGAGACTTGACCAGGCTCGCTTCGGAGTAGCGCGGGGGCGGCTGGGTGAAGTGCTGTTCGCCGTACAATTTATCGATCGGCAGCACGTCGCCCTCCGCCAGCGGCGGAAGTTTGCCGCCCTCCTCTTCGGTTGCGTCGTCCACGTCTTCCATGTAAACGCCGATAAAACCCGGGAAAACCAGCACCTGGCCGCTGGCGCGAAACAGCGTGGTATCGCCGCCCAGGCGGATGTCCACGCTGACCGTGTCGAACCGTGCCGGCGCCATCTGGCAGGCCAGCGTGCGTTTCCAAATCATCTCATAGAGCCGCGCCTGGTCGGCGCTCAGGTGGTCGCGAACACTGTCGGGTGCGCGCAGGATCGAAGTCGGGCGGATCGCCTCATGCGACTCCTGAGCATTCTTGGTTTTGCTCTTGAAGGCCGGCTGGGTCGACGGCAGGTATTCGGATGAAAAATTATCCTTGATGTAATCGCGGATCTCCTGCACCGCTTCCTTCGCCAGAGACACCGAGTCGGTACGCATGTAAGAGATCAGGCCGACCGTTTGCCCGCCGATGTCCACGCCTTCATACAGCGATTGCGCGGTGCGCATCGTGCGGTCGGCGGTCATGCCGAGCTTGCGCACCGCTTCCTGCTGCAGCGTGGATGTGGTGAATGGCGCTGCGGCATAGCGCTGCTTGGCTTTCTTTTCGACGCGCACCACCTTGGGCGGCAGTTTGGCGTCGGTAAGCTTGGCATGGATCGCGTCGTATTCGGACCGGCTGGCTATGCTGAGCTGCTCCAGTTTCCTGCCCTGGAACTGGAACAGTTTGGCGGTGAACGGCTGGTGGTCCTTGCTTGTGTCGAGATGTACGGTCCAGTATTCCTGGCTCTTGAAGGCCTCGATTTCCAGTTCGCGCTCGACGATCATGCGCAGCGCGGGACTTTGCACGCGCCCAGCCGAAAGTCCCGGGCGGATTTTGCGCCACAGCAATGGCGACAGATTGAATCCGACCAGGTAATCGAGCGCGCGCCGGGCCTGTTGGGCATTCACCAGCGGCTGTGAGATTTCGCGCGGGTGAGCGACCGCTTCGCGCACCGCAGACTGGGTGATCTCGTAGAACACCACACGCTGCAGATGCTTTCCCTTCATGCCTCGTTTGGCCTTGAGCAGCTCGGCGATATGCCAGGCGATAGCCTCACCCTCGCGGTCCGGATCGGGAGCCAGGTAGATGTTGTGCGCAGTTGCGGCAGCCTTGGTGATCGCATCCATGTGCTTGCTGTTGCGCGCGATGGTTTCGTATTTCATCGCAAAGTCGTGCTCGGTGTCGACCGCGCCGGTCTTCGGAACCAGATCGCGCACATGCCCGTACGAGGCAAGAATCTGGAAATCCTTGCCCAGATATTTTTGCAGCGTCTTGGCTTTGGCCGGTGACTCGACGATCAGTAAATTGGTTGCCATGCCTGTGGTCCTGGTATCAATCCGGGAATCAATGCAGCTGCGCGGAATGCAGCGGTGTAAGCAGCTCTTCGATCAGCAGCGGGTCGAGTTCCTGATGGCGATTCCACAGCACCATCAGCATGATCAGTTTGAGTTTGTCCAGCGTGAGATGTTCCTGCTTCAGCGCAACGGAACGATCGATGATCATTTCGCGTTCGACTGCGGAAATCAACTTCTGCTGTTCGGAAAACATCAGGAACTGGCGTGCTTCGTCCCCGATGAACTGCAATTCCAGTTCGGCAAAATGGCGCTGGCCGGCATGTCCGAGGTGATCGGGATAGTTGTCCGGATTCTGCTCGTGCAATGCCGACAGCCAGGTTAATGCCTCGCTGATGTCATCGCCTTCAAAGCCGGCTGCGGAGAGTTTTCTCGACAGCTTATCAGGCTCGGGATAGCTGCCAGCATCAAAATAGCTTTCAAACAGGTACATCAGGATTTCAAACATGATTTGCGCAGTGAGTTAATGGATGCGTTGATATAGGCCGCCTGGAAGTGTGCTGATGCGGCCTTCCAGTTCAAGCGTCAACAGCATGGCGGATAGCTCGGCTATCGTCAAGCCGCTGCGTGCGCAGAGGGTATCGACATCCACCGGATCATAGCCGAGATGATCGAGCAGCGCGGACGACGATCCTGCCGGATTTTCAGGTTGTACCGCTGCGACAAGCTGTCCGCCCAGTTCTTCCAGAATATCCTGCGCGGTTTCGGCCAACTTTGCGCCCTGCTTCAGCAGCGCGTGGCACCCTTTGCTTTGCGGCGCATGTATCGAGCCGGGAATCGCGAATACTTCACGGCCCTGCTCCAGGGCCAGCCTTGCCGTGATCAGGGAGCCGCTTTGCAGCGAAGCCTCCACCACCAGGCAGCCCAGGCACATGCCGCTGATCAGACGGTTGCGGCGCGGGAAATTTGCCGCCAGCGGCGGGGTGCCCAGCGGAAATTCGGAAATCAGCGCGCCTTGCTTTGCGAGCATGTGCGCCAACTCGCGGTTCACGGCCGGATAAACTTTGTCCAGCCCGGTGCCGACTATCGCGATGCTGTTGCCACGGCCGTGTAGCGCGCCGCGATGTGCGGCGGCATCGATACCCTGCGCCATGCCGCTGATGATGCACAAGCCGGCATCGCTCAGCGATTTGGCGAATGCCTCGGCGTTATGGATTCCTTGCGGCGTAGCATTGCGGCTGCCGACCACCGCCAGCGCGGGACGGTTGAGCAGATCCAGCCGGCCTTTTACGTACAACAGCAAAGGCGGGTCGGGGATGTTCAGCAGCGCCTGGGGGAAGTCGCTGTCTGCCAGCGTGACGACGTGGTTGTTGTCGTCTGCCAGCCAGGACAGCGCGGGTGCGATCATATCGTCGGTGATCCCGTTGCCGATTTCCGACGCGATTTCGGATTTGACTATGGTTTTGAGCGAGCGGAACGGTGCGGCGTAAACCGCTTCCGGGGAACCAAACTCCATCAGCAAGCGGCGCGAGCCTTCTCCGCCCAGACCGCGGACCAGGCTGAGCGCGAGCCAGGCTTTCAGCGAATCATCAATATTCAACGGAGCCCCAGGAATTTCCGCGTTTGCGCAAACATTCCGCGGTGGTACAGCCTGTCACCCATTTGTTGAAAACGGTTGACCTGGGTGAAATTCCCGCTGACTTCAACTGATCTGATCAAATGCAATGCGCCGGGCGACACGGCAATCAGGGATTTTGTGCGCTATCCAGCAACTGCACCGGCAGCCGGGTCTCCATTACCAGCGCGTAGGAGACCTTTTTGAACACGCGGAACACGAACACCAGGCCATAGCGCTCATCGGGTAATGTGTATTGCTTGCCATCATGCGTTACCACTTCGCCCTTGTGGTACAAGGCGAGCACATGGCCCTTCTCCACACCGTCGCGCGCGCCCTTGTTCAGCGTGATAACGCTGTTCTGGCCGCCCTGGGATACGCCGCCGTAAATGGAGATTACCCGGGCATATATTCTTTGTTCCGGAGCGCGCGGCAGATAATTGCTGGTCTCATCTTCGGTGTGCAGGACCAGGCGGTCACCCGCATTGATTTCTTCGACGGCCTTAGTAATCGTGATGGTGCTGACTTCAGCAAAATGGGTGACTTCGGCGTCACCAAGATAGATGGCTTCGATACCCAGCACCTTGTTGGTATCGGGATCGACAAATGTTTTGCCCGGCCGATAAATTTGCCAGTGGTCGCCCTTGTTGGCGGGCAGGTTGGTCACGAAGGCGGTATCGTCATTGCCGAGTATCACACGGCCTTCGCGGGCGCCGATCAAAGTCGGCGAATTTTTGAATTCGTCTTCCTCGATGATCAGGGGCCGGGTCAGGAATGGCGTGATGGCGCTGGCCGGTATGCTCGGAATCGCATCGTGGGAGCTCCGTTCAATTCGCACCTTGGGGTATAGCACGGCGGTTTTGCCCGTTTCTCCCACACCGCTCGCGGCCACACCGCTCGCAGCGGCAATTGCGCCGGGCTGGCCGAAGTTCAGCGTGCCATTGGTGCGGTCGAGATAAATCACGTCGCCCGGATAGATCCAGTGCGGATCCTTGATGGTCTCTTTGTTCAGGCCCCAGATATGCGGCCATCTCCACGGGTCCTTGAAGAACTTGCCGGAAATGTCCCACAAGGTGTCGCCCTTGACCACGACGTGCCGGTCTGGCGCGTCGCCGCGAATATTCAGGCGAATGTCAGAGGGATTGGCGGACCCTGCTGCAAAGGCCAGGACAGGCAACAAAAGTAAAATCAGCGATATAATCTTGCGCATGGGAACTCCGGCAGGGTCGATGGTAACGGGCGCACAAAGTTACCGTGCTACGTTAAATTCTGCATCTAGTCTACTAAATTAGCAAGCATTTATAGGTCACGAATGGCAATTCTGAAAATTTTGCAGTATCCGGACGAGCGTCTGCACAAGGTCGCGAAGAATGTGAGCGTGGTCAATGAGGCCACCCGGAAACTGGTACGGGACATGGCAGAGACCATGTATGCCGCACCCGGAGTGGGACTGGCGGCGACACAGGTTGATGTTCACGAACGGATTATTGTCGTGGACTCTTCCGAGAGTCGCGACCAGCTGAAAGTGTTCATCAACCCCGAAATCATCGCCAGCAGCGGCAACAGCGATTGCGAGGAAGGCTGTTTGTCCGTGCCGGGTATTTATGAAACGGTAAGGCGCGCAGAAAAAGTCACCGTGCGCGCGCTCGATGAAAACGGCGCTTCCTTTACGCTGGACGCGGAAGGATTGTTGTCGGTCTGTATCCAGCATGAGATGGATCATCTGGTCGGCAAGGTGTTTGTCGAGTACCTGTCCCAGCTCAAACAAAGCAGGATTCGCGCGAAGCTGAAGAAGCGCTTGCGCGAAACCATGTAATTCCAATCCCATTTCGTCGGTGAAACTGCGTTGGCTTCCTCGCTTACTCCTGGCCGTGCTTTTTGCACTGTCTGCGTCGTTCGCTTGTCGCCGCCGTGTTTGACCTTCGAAATGAAATTGGAAAAATAGTTAATGAAAATCATCTTTGCCGGCACACCGCAGTTTGCGGCCAGCGCGTTGTCGGCGTTGCTTGAAGTACACCAGGTCGTTGCGGCGCTGACACAACCGGACCGCCCGGCCGGCAGAGGCATGCGCACAACCGCCAGCCCGGTGAAACAGCTTGCGCTGCAGAACGGGTTGACGGTTTTGCAGCCTGCCACGCTGAAGACGGAAGAAATACAGCGTTCGCTTGCCGCGCTTGAGGCGGAAGTGATGGTGGTGGCCGCATACGGATTGATCCTGCCGAAAGCGGTACTGCAGCTGCCACGCCACGGTTGCCTGAATATCCATGCTTCGCTGCTCCCGCGCTGGCGCGGCGCTGCGCCGATCCAGCGGGCGATCCTGGCTGGCGATACGGAAACCGGTATTACCATCATGCAAATGGATGAGGGGCTGGATACCGGGGATATGCTGTTGCGCAGGTCGTGTCCGATCGGCGAGCACGACACAGCACAGATGCTGCATGACAAACTGGCCGGGATGGGGGCGGACTGCATCCTGGAAGCATTGCGCCTGCTTGGCCAAAACCGGCTGACCCCGGTCAAACAGGATGAAGGAGCGGCATGCTATGCCGCCAAGTTGCTCAAGAGCGAGGCGCAGATAGACTGGCGCAAGGATGCGCGCGCGATAGAACGCGCAATACGCGCCTACAATCCCTACCCGGTATGCCAGGCACGGCTAAACGGGGCCGCGATCAAGATCTGGCAGGCTACCCTGGTCACGGGGCCAGGAGGCGAACCGGGAAAAGTGATCGAAGCAGGCAAATGCGGGATTACCGTGGCGTGCGGCAAGGGCGCGTTGCGCCTGGAGATACTCCAGCGTCCGGGTGGCAAGGCACAATCGGCTGCGCAATTTTTGCAGGGAATGCCGGTCGATCCCGGGCGCTTCTTCGATGTCAGCTGAAACACAGCATGTCCAGATTGCCGCGAGTCTCGTCGTGGGCCTGGTGCTGGAGGCCGGGCGCAATCTCAATCAGGTGCTGGACGAATCGCTGCGCGGCAAAGCTGCGTGGGCGCCTGCACAGCGTGCCGCGCTGCAGGACCTGAGTTATGGCACGTTGCGCTATTTCGGGCAGCTTCAGGCGATTCTGGACATGCTGCTGCACAAACCCCTGTCGGACCAGCGCGTTCGATTCCTGCTGCTGGTCGCGATTTACCAGCTTCAGTATGGCAAATCAGCCGAACACGCCGTGGTCGATCATGCCGTGCGGGCGGCGCAAGTCCTTAACCCGCGCGCGAGCGGCCTGGTCAACGCGATATTGCGTAACTTCTTGCGCAACCGGGCCGTATTGCTGGAACAGGCAGGACACAGCGCGGAAGGAAAATACAGCTACCCGCAGTGGTGGGTGGACGAGCTGAACGCACAGTACGGCGAACGCTGCGCAACGATCCTCGAAGCCGGCAACCAGCGGCCGCCGATGACCCTGCGCGTGAATGTCCGGCGCGGTTCGACGGCGGATTACCTTGCGCAACTGGCCTGTCAGGGCTATTCCGCAATTCAGATTGAGCCGGGCGCATTGCTTCTGAACAAGCCGATGCCGGTCGACAGACTGCCGGGATTTACGGGCGGAATGGTGTCGGTCCAGGATGCAGGGGCGCAATACGCGGCGGGACTGCTGGACGTCCGCGACGGGATGCGCGTGCTGGATGCCTGCGCTGCGCCCGGCGGCAAAACTGCGCATATCCTGGAACGAGCGGACGCAGAAATGGTGGCGGTGGACCGCGATGCCGCCAGGCTGGAGCGGGTCGCGGAAAATTTGCAGCGTCTGCAGCTGGAAGCACAACTGGTCGTCGGGGATGCCGCAGCGCCGGACACATGGTGGGACGGCCGGCCATTTCAGCGCATACTTGCAGATGTGCCCTGTTCCGCTTCGGGTGTGGTACGCCGCCATCCCGATATCAAATGGCTGAGGCGCAGATCGGATATTGCGGGTTTCTCCGCACAACAGCTCGATATCCTGCGCGCCCTGTGGCGGCTGCTGGCGCAAGATGGTAAATTGCTCTATGCCACCTGCTCGGTTTTTCGCCAGGAAAACGAAGGCGTCGTTACATCCTTTCTGTCGCAGCATCGTGATGCGCTGCGTATACCGGTTGCTTTACCCGGCGATAAAGAGGGGCAGTTGCTGCCCGATGATCAGCATGATGGATTCTACTATGCGTTGTTGCAAAAAATCGCTTAGAGCCTTGCTGTTCGGGGCGTTGCTGACCGGCCTGCTGACGGCAACGGCGCATGCCGAAGGCATTTCCATCAACAACGCGGAAATACATCTGGGCGACGACGGCTACCAGCTTGCCGCGAATTATTCCATCAACCTGAATTTTGTCGTGAAGCAGGCATTGTCGCGCGGTATCCCGATCTACTTTGTCGGTCAGTTTACGCTGACCCGTGCCCGCTGGGGCTGGCTGGATACCGCCCAGCAGGCGCTGGTGCGCCACCTTCCGCACTTCATCGTGGGCGATGCCCCGTTGACGCGCTGGTCCTGGCTGGACGATGAAGTTTTCAAAAGCGATCAGACCGTGAAAATTTCCTACAGCGTACTGACCGGGCGTTACCGTATATCGCGGGGTGCGCTGTTCCAGAATTTTGCCAGCCTGGAAGATGCGCTGAACATACTGGCCAGGCAAAATTCGGCCGATATTCCGGTAAAGCTGCTGAACAAGGATAACAAATATATTGCGGCAGCGCGGCTCAGCCTGGATATTGCGCAACTGCCCAAACCATTGCAGGTCAACGCGCTGACCGACAGCGACTGGACGCTGGATTCCGGCTGGTACCGCTGGGCGGTCAACGCGGCAGAAATCGCTGCCCGAAGCGGCGTCAAGGCGGAGTGACGGCGCGGTGACCTACCTGATTTTCATCAGTGTTGCGCTCAGCGGGGCGTTGCTTTATCTGCTGTCCAGCAGCAGCGGCAATACCCAGGGTTTTTCGATCAATTACTACACCCTCCTCGGGCTGACTGGCCTGCTTGCAACGGGATTGATGGGGCTGGTCGGCTATCAGCTGTGGCGCTTGCGATCCAAGCTCAAGAACAAGGTATTCGGCGCCAAGTTGACGCTGCGTCTGGTGCTTTTCTTCACGCTGATCGGGGTGCTGCCGGGAATTCTGATTTATGTGGTATCGGTGCAATTTCTGGATAAAAGCATCGAGTCCTGGTTTGACGTGCGCGTCGAAAAAGCACTGGAAGGCGGCCTCAACCTGGGCAGGAGCGGCCTCGACAACAGCCTGAAGGAACTGGCGAAAAAGGCCGAATTTACCGCGAACCTGCTGGCCGGCAAGCGCTCCGGACAATACCAGAACGCGCTGGATATGCTGGTGGATGAAGATGTGGCACAGGAAGCGGCGGTGTTTACCACCAACGGAAAACTGATCGCATCATCACCGGAAAGGAAAGCGCGATTCACAGACCAGCCCGATACCGACCTGATGCGCCGCGCACGGGAAAATGGTGCATATTCGGTGATCGATACACTGCCGGACAGAGGGCTGACGCTGCTGGCGCTGGTGATGGTCAACTCCAAAGCCCAGGGGAAGCAATACCTGCTGCAATTTACCCAGCCGGTACCCAAGCAGATCGAGGCGGATGCCGAGACGGTGCAGGCGGTGTACCGTGACTACCAGGAATTGACGATCTCCCGCCTCGGGCTGAAAAGACTGTACGGGATCACGCTGACGCTGTCCCTGCTGGTGGTGCTGCTGACGGCGGTGTCCGCGGCTTTTTATCTCAGCGAAAAGTTCGGTTCTTCACTGGAAGCGCTAGCTGATGGGACGCGCGCGGTCGCGCAAGGCGACTTTACTGAACAATACCCGATACGCAGCAGCGACGAGCTGGGCGCATTGACCGGCCTGTTCAACCAGATGACGCGCCAGCTGTTCGACGCCAGGCAGGCCAGCGAACAGCAGCAGCGCGTGGTGGAAAGCGCCAAGGTGCATCTGGAAAGCGTGTTGACCCACCTGTCTTCCGGCGTGCTGGCGCTGGATCACGAGCTGCGCCTGCGCTCGGTGAATACCAGCGCGGCGCAAATCCTCGCCGCGCCTTTGCACGAAATGCAGCAAATGCCGCTAACCCGGATCGCAGAGAAATATCCGCTGCTGAGATCATTCTGCCAGACGGTCATTGACGCATTCGGCGAAACCGGCAGCGGCGAATGGCAGAGGCAGATAGAACGGCTCAGCCGGAATGGCAACCAGATCCTGCTGATGCGCGGGACTCGCCTGCCGGAAGGCGGGGAGGCGGGTTTTGTGGTGGTTTTCGACGATATCAGCCACCTGTTGCAGGCCGAGAGGCAGGCGGCATGGGGTGAAGTCGCGCGCCGGCTGGCGCACGAAATCAAGAATCCGCTTACCCCGATCCAGCTTTCGGCAGAGCGCCTGCAGCACAAATTGAACGAAAAACTCGATGAGGCTGACAGGCAGCTGCTGTCACGCGCCACAATTACAATCGTCAGCCAGGTATCCGCGATGAAAAACATGGTGAGCGATTTTGCCAATTACGCGCGCGGCCCCGCGTTAAAGCTGTCGCATCTGGACTTGCACAAACTGATCCGCGAGGTGCTTGGGCTGTACGAGACCAATGCAATTTATATTGTTCTGAAACTGAATGCGGCGCACAGTGCAGTGAATGGCGATGCAACACGCCTGCGCCAGGTCATCCACAACCTGCTGCAGAACGCGCAGGATGCGCTGCACGGGGTTGAGAATCCGCAAATCACGCTGCATACCGAAAAACAGAATGAAGAAATCCTGCTGTGGGTCGAGGACAATGGCGCGGGATTTCCGGCCAGCGTACTGATGCGTGCCTTTGAGCCGTACATGACGACCAAGGCAAAAGGCACCGGGCTGGGGCTGGCAATCGTGAAGAAGATAGTCGAAGAACACGGCGGTCACATTTCCATCGAAAATAATGCCAGCGGAGGCGGGCGGGTCAGTATCATCCTGCCGCTGGTCGAGGAGGCATAAATGGAAAGCAAAAAAATTCTGGTTGTGGATGATGAAATAGGCATACGGGAACTGCTTTCCGAAATCCTGTTTGACGAGGGGTATCAGGTTTACCTGGCCGAAAACGCCGAACAGGCGCGCGCCTATCGGAACGACCTTGAACCGGATTTGGTCCTGCTCGATATCTGGATGCCGGATACCGATGGAATCACGCTGCTCAGGGAATGGGTCGAACAGGACCTGCTGACCATGCCGGTCGTGATGATGTCGGGGCACGGAACGATAGAAACGGCGGTCGAGGCGACGCGCATCGGAGCGGTCGATTTTCTGGAGAAGCCCATTGCGCTGCAGAAATTGCTGAGCACCATTGCCAAGGCAATCAGGGACGATGCGCCAAATTTGCAGACCCGGACGACCGAGACGCAAGATCAGAAGGTTACCTTGAACATCGGCGGGCGGGCGCAACAGGTTTCACTGCCGATGGATTTGCCGTTGCGTGAAGCGCGCGACCATTTCGACGCGCTTTACCTTGACTATCATCTGCGAAAGGAGGAAGGAAACGTTTCGCGGGTCGCCGACAAGGTCGGACTGGAGCGAACCCATCTTTACCGGAAACTCAAGCAGTTGGGCATTAAATTCATCAAAAAGAACGCCTCGGACTGATCCCGGCACGGGAACCGCTGTTCACCAAGCCAGTTGCTGTAATCGGGGGGGTACGGCATAATTGCGGGCCGAAATCCGTACAGGGCACCCCTATAAGTATATTATCGGGGTGCCCTTCACTTAACCAATCCCGCAGGGAGTTCTAAGAGGTAACAGGAAATGGCTGTAACACGAAGCATCACCCCTCCAAAATTCAATGATATTACCGGCGCGATTCGCGCACTGGCAATGGATGCTGTGCAAAAGGCCAATTCAGGACATCCTGGCGCGCCGATGGGTATGGCGGAAATTGCCGACGTGCTGTGGAACCGCCATCTTCGCCACAATCCGGCCAACCCCCATTGGGCTGACCGCGACCGCTTCGTGCTGTCCAACGGCCATGGCTCGATGCTGGTCTATGCGTTGCTGCATCTGTCCGGCTACGACTTGCCGATGGAGGAATTGAAACGCTTCCGCCAACTGCATTCCAAAACGCCCGGCCATCCCGAATATGGCTACACACCCGGCGTGGAAACGACCACCGGCCCGCTGGGCCAGGGCATCACCAATGCGGTGGGCATGGCGATGGCCGAAAAGCTGCTGGCCAACGAATTCAACAAGCCGGGTCACGAGATCGTCAATCACCACACTTACGTGTTCATGGGCGACGGCTGCATGATGGAAGGTATTTCGCACGAGTCGTGCGCGCTGGCCGGCACCTGGGGTCTGGGCAAACTGATCGCGTTCTGGGACGACAACGATATTTCCATCGACGGCCATGTCGGCGCCTGGTTCACCGACAATACCGCCATGCGTTTCGAAGCTTACGGCTGGCATGTGATTGCCGATGTGCAGGGTCATGATCCGGTCGCAATCGAGGCCGCCATCCAGGCCGCCAAGGCGGTTACCGGCAAGCCCACGCTGATCTGCTGCAAGACCATCATCGGCGCCGGTTCGCCGAACAAGGAAGGCACGCACGATGTGCACGGCGCCGCATTGGGCGATGCGGAAGTCGCCGCGACCCGCGCGCATATCGGCTGGAACTACCCGCCGTTCGAGATCCCCAAGCATGTCTACGAGGCATGGGATGCGCGCACCAAGGGAGCAGGTCTGGAAAACCTGTGGAACAACAAATTCGCCGAATACAAAAAGGCGTTCCCGAAGGAAGCGGCCGAATTCGAGCGCCGCATGAAGGGCGACCTGCCGGCCAACTGGGCGGAACATGCCGCGAAAGCAATCGCCCAGATCAACGAAAAGGGCGAGACCATTGCCACCCGCAAGGCGTCGCAAAACGCAATCAATGCGCTGGTTCCGGCATTGCCCGAGTTCCTCGGCGGCTCTGCCGACCTGACCGGCTCGAATCTGACCAACTGGACCGGCGCGCATCATGTCAACGCCGCCAAGCCGGGCAATTACATCAGCTACGGCGTGCGTGAATTCGGCATGTCCGCGATCATGAACGGGGTGGCGCTGCATGGCGGCCTGCTGCCCTTCGGCGGCACCTTCCTGATGTTCTCCGAATATGCGCGCAATGCCTTGCGCATGGCAGCATTGATGAAAAAACGCGTGGTATTTGTCTATACCCATGACTCCATCGGGCTGGGCGAAGACGGCCCGACCCACCAGCCGGTCGAGCAAACCGCCACACTGCGTTATATCCCCAACATGGAAGTTTGGCGTCCGTGCGACACGGTTGAATCGATAGTGTCCTGGGTGGCAGCCGTTGAGCGCAGGGATGGCCCGAGCAGCCTGATATTCAGCCGCCAGAATCTGGCTTTCCAGAAGCGCGATGCGGCTCAGATCGCCAACATCCGCAAGGGCGCCTATGTGCTGTCCGAGGCCGCGGGCGGCAAACCGCAGGCGGTGATCATCGCGACCGGCTCCGAAGTCAATCTCGCGATGGAAGCGCAAAAAGCACTGGCCGCAGAAGGCATCAGCGTGCGCGTGGTGTCGATGCCGTCGACCAACGTGTTCGACAAACAGGACCAGCAATACAAGGACAGCGTGCTGCCCAAGGGCATCAAGCGGGTGGCGGTCGAGGCCGGCGTGACCGATGGCTGGCGCAAATATGTCGGCCTGGAAGGCGCAGTCGTCGGCATGAACACTTTCGGCGAATCCGCGCCGGCACCCGATCTGTTCAAGCACTTCGGATTCACCACCGAGCATGTGGTGAAGGCCGTCAAGAGCGTGCTTTAAAAATTTATAATACTTTGGGAGACTAAAATGGCAATTCGAGTTGGTATCAATGGATTCGGCCGTATCGGCCGGATGGTGTTCCGTGCTGCTGCCAAGGACTTTCCGGAAATCGAGGTCGTAGCGATCAATGACCTGCTGGAACCGGCTTACCTTGCCTACATGCTCAAGCACGATTCGGTGCACGGCCGTTTCAAGGGTGAAGTTGCGGTCGACGGCAATACGCTGATGGTCAATGGCAAAAAGATCCGCCTGACCGCGATCAAGAATCCCGCCGAACTGAAGTGGGACGAGGCCAAGGTGGATATCGTGATCGAGTGCACCGGCTTCTTCCTGACCAAGGAAACCTGCCAGGCACACCTTGATGCGGGCGCCAAGAAGGTCATCCAGTCCGCCCCGAGCAAGGACGATACGCCGATGTTCGTGTATGGCGTGAACCACGGCAAATATGCCGGAGAGAAAATTGTCTCTGCCGCTTCCTGCACGACCAATGCGTTGGCGCCGGTTGCCAAGGTGTTGAACGACACCTGGGGCATCAAGCGCGGCCTGATGACCACGGTGCACGCGGCAACAGCGACCCAGAAGACCGTCGACGGCCCGTCCAGCAAGGACTGGCGCGGCGGCCGCGGCATCCTGGAAAACATCATCCCGTCTTCCACCGGTGCAGCCAAGGCGGTTGGTGTGGTAATCCCCGAGCTGAACAAGAAGCTGACCGGCATGGCGTTCCGAGTGCCGACTTCGGACGTGTCGGTGGTCGACCTGACCGTTGAACTGAACAAGGCGGCAAGTTACGACGAAATCTGCAGCGCAATGAAATCGGCATCCGAGAGCGGCCCGCTGAAAGGCGTGCTTGGCTATACCACCGACAGCGTCGTTTCTACCGATTTCCGCGGCGAACCCTGCCCGTCGGTGTTCGATGCCGGCGCGGGTATCGCGTTGGACCCGACTTTTGTCAAGGTCGTTGCCTGGTATGACAATGAATATGGCTATACCTGCAATCTGATGCGCATGGTGGCCCACATCGCCAAATAAGGCGGTTCAAATGCAAAAGCTGCAAGTGTCTTCCTTGCAGCTTGTGCATTGCATCTTGAGCCTGTAAGAACATTCAAATTTTCAGGAGAGAAGTATGTCTGTTATCAAAATGACCGACCTGGATCTCAAGGGCAAACGCGTCCTGATCCGCTCCGATCTCAACGTCCCGGTCAAGGACGGCAAGGTTACATCCGATGCGCGTATCACCGCCTCGATGGCGACCATCAACTTCGCGCTGGAAGCAGGCGCGCGCGTGATGGTCACCTCGCATCTGGGCCGTCCGGAGGAAGGCGTTTACTCGGAAGAAAACTCGCTCAAGCCGGTGGCCAACGTGATCGCCAACAAACTTGGCAAGCCGGTGCGCCTGATCAGGGATTGGGTGAACGGCGGTTTCAGCGTTGCCGAGGGTGAACTGGTATTGCTGGAAAACTGCCGATTCAACCCGGGCGAAAAAAAGAACCTCGAGGAAACCGCGAAAAAATATGCCGCGCTTTGCGATGTGTTCGTCATGGATGCGTTCGGCACCGCCCACCGCGCAGAGGCATCGACCCATGGCGTCGCGAGATTCGCGCCGGCCGCCGCCGCCGGCATCCTGCTCACCGAGGAACTGGAAGCGCTGACCAAGGCCCTGCTCGACCCGGCCCGCCCGATGGTGGCCATCGTCGGCGGTTCCAAGGTTTCCACCAAGCTGACCGTGCTGGAAAGCCTGTCGGAAAAAGTCGACCAGCTGGTGGTCGGCGGCGGGATCGCCAATACTTTCCTGAAAGCGACCGGCCATCCGGTCGGCAAGTCGCTGTGCGAAAACGACCTGGTGCCGACCGCCCAGGCGTTGCTGGAGAAAATGTCCGCGCGCGGCGCGAGCATTCCGATCGCAATCGATGTGGTGGTGGGCACGGAGCCGCCGTTTGTCGCGGGAAATGAAAACACGCCGGCGATCCTGAAATCCGCAAATGATGTGGCGGATGACGAAATGATCTTCGATATCGGCCCCCAGTCGGCACAGGAAATTGCCGATATCATCATGAAAGCAGGCACCGTGGTCTGGAACGGCCCGGTGGGCGTGTTTGAATTCGACCAGTTCGGCGAAGGCACCAAAAAAATTGCAATGGCGATCGCCGAAACTTCGGCGTTTACGCTGGCGGGCGGTGGCGACACCATCGCCGCAATCCAGAAGTACGACATTTATGACAAGGTGTCTTACATATCCACCGCTGGCGGGGCATTCCTGGAGTTTCTCGAGGGCAAGAAATTGCCGGCTGTCGAAATTCTTGAGCAACGCGCCGGTCAATAAATCAACATAGGAAAACATGCTGCGCAGAACCAAGATTGTTGCAACGTTGGGACCGGCTTCCAACGATCCGAAAGTGCTGGAACAAATGATACGGGCTGGGGTCGACCTGGTGCGGATGAATTTCTCGCACGGCACCGCCCAGGACCATATGAAACGCGCCGAATCCGTGCGCGCCGTTGCCAAGGAATGCGGGCGCACGGTGGGCATATTGGCCGACCTGCAGGGTCCGAAAATCCGCGTGCGGAAATTCGAGAATGACAAGATCACCCTGAACAAGGGCGATACGTTCATCCTCGATGCGTCGCTGGAGGGGCTGGGAAACCAGGAACGTGTCGGCCTGGATTACAAGGAACTGCCCAACGATGTCAGCACCGGCACGGTACTGCTGCTGAATGACGGCATGCTTGAATTCCACGTCACCAGGGTAATGGGCGCGGAAGTCATATGCCGAGTGGTTCGCGGCGGGGTGTTGTCCAACAACAAGGGCATCAATCGCAAAGGCGGCGGTTTGACCGCGCCCGCGCTGACCGAAAAGGACAAGGAAGACATCAAGACCGCCGCGCTGATCAAGGCGGATTACCTGGCCGTGTCGTTTCCGCGCAGCGGCGACGATATGCGCCAGGCACGCGAGCTGATGCTCGCAGCGGGGGGCAAGGCCCTGCTGATGGCGAAAATCGAACGCGCCGAAGCGATTCCTGCACTGGCTGATATCATTGATGCGTCGGATGCGATCATGGTGGCGCGGGGCGATCTGAGCGTTGAGGTCGGCGATGCGGCGGTTCCGGGCCTGCAAAAGCGCATGATCAAGATGGCGCGCACAAAAAACCGCCTGGTGATCACTGCAACGCAAATGATGGAATCGATGATCAGCAACCCGATCCCGACCCGTGCCGAGGTGTCGGACGTGGCGAATGCGGTGCTGGATGGCACCGACGCGGTGATGCTGTCGGCTGAAACGGCGGTCGGCGACTACCCGGTCGAGACCATAGAAGCAATGGCGCGGATTTGCCTGAAAGCCGAGCGCGAGGTGGAGGACAACGTATTCGACCGGCGCACCGGCGCGCAGCGGTACACGCGCATCGACCAGTCCATTGCGATGTCCGCGCTGTTTGCCGCATCGCATTTCAAGGTGAAAGCGATCGTGGCCATGACGCAATCCGGTTCGACACCGCTGTGGATGTCGCGCATGAATGCCGGCGTTCCGATATTTGCGCTGACCCCGGTCGAAGAAACGCTGAGCAAGGTGACTTTGTTCAGCGGCGTGCATCCGATTGCCTTCCATTCCAGCGCCAAGGACCAGACCCATGAGCTGCGCAATGCGGAACAGACGCTGTTCGAACTGGGGCTGGTGCAGGATGGCGACCTGGTCGTGATGACGCTGGGCGAAGCCGTCGGCAAATCGGGGCACACCAATACCATGAAAATTGTCAAAATCGGCGATCTTAACCAAGCGCAACACTAGGATATTCGGCAATTTCAAATTACACTGTCGCACACGAATTCGAATTTTTTATCAGGAGGAAAAAATGGCTTTAGTATCGATGCGTCAATTACTGGATCATGCCGCGGAAAACGGCTATGGATTGCCGGCATTCAACGTGAACAATCTGGAACAGGTCAAGGCCATCATGGAAGCGGCCGATGAAACCAACAGTCCGGTGATCATGCAGGGCTCCGCCGGCGCACGCAAATACGCCGGCGAAGCGTTCCTGCGCCACCTGATCGCGGCTGCGATCGAAACTTACCCGCACATCCCGGTCGTGATGCACCAGGATCACGGCGCATCGCCGGCAGTGTGCATCAACGCGATCCGCAGCGGCTTCTCGAGCGTGATGATGGACGGATCGCTGAAGGAAGATGCGAAGACTCCCGCCTCGTTCGATTACAACGTGGACGTGACCCGCCGTGTCGTCGAGATGTCGCACGCGGTGGGCGTTTCGGTCGAGGGCGAGCTGGGCTGCCTGGGTTCGCTGGAAAGCGGCATGGGCGAAAAGGAAGACGGCCATGGCGCGGAAGGCGTGCTGACGCACGACCAGCTGTTGACCGACCCGGAAGAAGCCGCACAGTTCGTCAAGCAGACCGGCGTGGACGCGCTCGCGATCGCGATCGGCACCTCGCACGGCGCGTACAAGTTCACCAAGCCGCCCACCGGCGAAACATTGGCGATCGGCCGCATCAAGGAAATCCATGCACGCATTCCCAACACCCATCTGGTGATGCACGGCTCTTCGTCGGTACCGCAGGAATGGCTGAAGATCATCAACGAATTCGGCGGCGACATGGGACAGACCTACGGTGTGCCGGTCGAGGAAATCGTCGAAGGCATCAAGCACGGCGTGCGCAAGGTCAATATCGACACCGATCTGCGCATGGCGTCGAGCGGTTCGGTGCGGCGTTACCTGGCACAGAACCCCAAGGACTTCGACCCGCGCAAATTCCTGGCGGTATCGACCAAGGCAATGAAGGAGATCTGCAAGGCGCGCTACGAGGCGTTCGGCTCCGCCGGCCAGGCCGGCAAGATCAAGCCGATCTCGCTGGACGCAATGGCGACCCGCTACGCGAAGGGCGAATTGAAGGCAATCGTCAAGTAAGTCAAACCACAAAGCAGCATATAAAAAACGACCTTCGGGTCGTTTTTTGTGCGTACCGATTTCGCAGTAGCTACAGTCATCAGGTCTACACGATGAGAGGAGCGCGGACAAAACCCAGGACCGCCATCATTCGAGAATAGGCAGCAAGCTGGAATGGGTACATTTCGGCATAACATGCGCCGGAAACTATGGGCGTAACCGGTACCAGACGCGCTTGTCTGGATTGCCGAATGAAACGCTCATGCCAGCCGTGCTTTTGCCTGTTGAATGAAATAAGCCCGCCGGATGGCGGGCTTATTGTCAGCCGAAACAGCTATTGCGACAGAAGCTCACGCCAGGAAACCCTGCGTGCCCCCCCGGAAGGTGGCGGGGCATTGACGGGACGGCAGGTGAGCTGGCCGGTCGAGTCATTTGTACATAACGCCTTGTTGCCGTTTGGCAGACTGATGAATATCGGAGCGGTTGAAAGCGAACCGGTATGCCCACCCGCGACAACCCCCATGGTGTAGGTTCCCGTCGACGGATTATATTTAACCATGTCGGGCGGGAGGGTGGCGGCGAACGCGGCGTCGATCGTGACCACGGAATTCGACGGGAATGCGCCGGTAGTGTAATCAAGGACGTAGTTATAGCTGTCACCGCCAATCGAGCAGACGTTAGCGCTGGGGACGTTGCTGTTGAATGCCAACAAGCCGAGCTCAAGCGCGGGATCAGTATTGACGCGCTCTCCGCTATCCGGGAAGTCCAGGTACCAGCCGCTGTTGGTGGGAATGTTCACCGGATTATTCGTGCTGGTGCGAACCACTTGACCGTAAGTACAGACCGTGGCCGGAGCGCCGGATGGGCAGACCGTGGTGAACTCGGTTTGTTGTACAAAAGGATTGGTCGTCACGTTGCGCGGGTCGTCATAGATCGCGACACTTGGGGTGGTAGTGGTCAACAACGGATCCATGATGCCGTACATGCTTTGCAGGTTCGGCGATAATTGGCTGGTGTCCGTGCCATCAATATCACTGAGTCCCAGATAGCGGCCGGTACCCACGTAAACCATCACTTTACCATTGACGATGCCGACTTCAGGCTTGGAGGTGATCGGTTGTCTTACGCCGTTAGGCCCTTTGAGCACCGCCAGCAGTTGCGCATCATTACCGGCTGCACCCACGTTGCCGTTGATGTCAAATCGCCACACATTACCGAACAGGTCGCCCCCATAGACCTGCTGGACGGTCGCATCAAGCGACGGGTTCACCACTTGCGCGACGATTTTTGCCAATCCGCTCGGGTTGGACGGGCTGCCCACGCCGGTGCTGAGATCAAGCAGCAGCGCACCGGTGTATGCGTTAAGCACAAACAGATGTCCTTGGCCATCGGCATTGTTGTAACCGGAAGTCAGCAGCACTACCCAAGTTCCCGCTGCCATTGAGCCGGTACCGGATCCGCCCAGTTTCACGATCTGCGGATTGCCATAACTGTATCCCAGGTTGGCGTTGGTGAACTCCCACAGTACCTTTGGAGCAGCAGGGTTGGTGATATCCATCGCGAAGTAGCTGTTACCGCCGGCATTCAAGCCGCTTACAAGTATGGTCTTCCAGGTCGTCGTCGTCGAAGTGGTGCCGCTACAGGGTGTGGCAGGGGCGGTGGGACAAATGTCGGTAGACACCGGGCTGCCGTCCACAAAGTACTGGTGTTTGCTTGCGTAATCGATATCGGCGAGCTTGTAGAGATTGGGCATCACGGCAGTGGGTATATAGGCCCATGCCTCCTGCCCACCGTTCACGCTGGTGCCGCTGGTAGCGACATCGCCGGTCACGTTATCCATGATATCGGTGTTTGCATAGAAGGCATGCAGCATGCCGTCGTTGGCACCGACGTAAATCATGCTTTGGCGATCGGCCTTGGCCGCAACGAAATCAGAATACCCCGCATCCGAATAGAGCAGCAGCGGTGCCTTAACATAAGTTGCCTGCGAATCGACGATGTCTCCCAGAAGATGAACGCGCTGGCGATAATACTTGGTCGAGTCGAGGGGAAATCCTTCATTGGTATGGTCGCCAGCCAGGTAAGATACTAGCGGAGCACCGGCCGCAGCCGATTGCTGTGTGGTAGTCAGGCAAGGCGTCGCTGGGGGACAAGCAATTTGCGATAGCGAGCTGATATTGGCAGAAGCAAAATAAGCACTGCTGCCAAAGTTGGCTGCATTGAATGTCTGCATATGGTTGCTGGCAGCGCTGCTGTAGGCGTAAATATTGCGCGAGGTATTGGTATCAAGCAGGGCACCAGCCTCCCAGTCTATGACAGGAGACAACGCGCCGGTGTTGAGGTCCAGCTGTTGCCGGACAAGCCGTCCGTACCAGTCCTGGGTTTGAAAGTTGGAACTGAAAATGAAATTGTCGCCCGTCGAAATATTCGGGTTGCTGATGGACGCCGACGCCGATGACCCGGTGCGCGCCGAAACCCCGGCCAAAGCGGAGTCCAACCCGGTAGACAGCGAAGACGGGTTGGTGGCGCTGTAATAAGAACCGCGTCCGTCCACGGCGGCATGCCAGAGGTCGTCGATGGTGGTTTGATCACCACCGTTGGTAGGCGGAACCGGCCAGTTACATTTGCCGCCGCTCTGCCAGGAGCAGATGCCATTAGCCGGATCGGCGATAGTGCCATTTTTTACATCGTAAAAATCCCCGCTACTATCGGTTTTGTAGCTGGGCGAAAACACCATTTTGCCGCGGGCACCGAGCCCCAGCGTGAAGGTGGTCATATGCTGCCATGATGCCGCGTCCAGGCCGCTGCTGGGCACGTTATTCTTCGTAACATCCGTTCCCAGCGCGCCGGTTTGGTTGGAAAGGGAAGAATCACGTATGTCCGTGATGTAATAATATTCCGCAACGTCCGCAAGCGTATTTGACGTTCCGCCGGACGAGGTCGTGGTAACAACCGGAGTGCCGACAGTCGACGCGGAGGACAAAGTGGTGGTGGTGGGCGTGCCGCTGCTGGTACCGCTCCCCGCGACTGGCGTGCTTGTTCCGGCAACAGCCGTGGACGAACACGATATCACTGGAGAACCGGTGTTGGTGTAGGCACTGGTGGTGTCGCTGGATACGGTGCTAACACTGCTTACGTTGGTATAGGTCGTCGGGGAAGTGGTAATTACCGGTGCCCCGGCCAAACCGTCGGTGCTGGTGACCGTGCTGGTGACCGTGGTTGAGGCGTTGTCAACCGACGTGGTGGTGCCGGTAGTCGTTTCTGTCGCAGTCTGCAATTGTGTGGTCACGGTTTGACCGGTACCGGACGTGCCAGAGCTTACGCAGGCACCCCTGTTGCTGCTGAAGTAGGTGAAAGCCGTATTATCGCTAACGCAGCCCGTACCGAGGTTTGAAGAACGGCTCACCAAGAACCAGGTTTTGCCTGCAGAGTCGGTTACGAACGAGTTGTTATCAGGTGGATTGGTAGGGCTGGTTTTGCTATACGTGCCATCGCAGAGCCATGCCTTGGTGGTCGCGGTTGACGCTGATAGTCGATAGCAGGAACCGTCGGTGGCCGGGTTTGACGCGCTGAGACTCAGTGACACCTTGATATAATAGCTAGAGACACTATCGGACATATAAGAACTGGTCGCGCCGGAAGGGGGTGCGGCGATCGAGCATGCAGGGGCACCGACGGTCGTCACGGTCTGCGTCCACGGCGTGGTCGTGGTGTAATTGGTCACCGACTGTATCTGATCTACCGTCGTCGTCGGCGTGGCGGTTACGGTTGTAACCGAGCCGCCGTCGAACATCGGCCTCGGCTCGGGACTATCGCAATTGCCGACATGGCTGGTATCGGGGCTGCATTTGCTGCCCGAACCCTGCGCTTTCAAGGTCATGTTGGTGTTGTCGTTCCAGTAACCGTCAGTGGAAAGTATCGTGAAATTTTGCTGGCAGGAATATTCGATCGGATCGTTTGCAGCGACGCTGTTCAATTTGTTGCCGGGCAATTTGTGTCCATACAACAGGCCCACCTCGGACAGTGCTTGCAGCAACGGCGTGGAGCTGCCAACCTGGGTGGCATAGAGCTTGGCGTAAAAATCGGTGCGCTGGGTGCTAGTTGTAGGACTGGTAGTGTCGATAAAGGGCGCCAGGTTCAGCATGTCCGAGCCGGTGTTGTTGTTCATCGTGGCGAATCCCACGCGGTAATTGCCGTCGATGTTTTTGAACGCCAGTCCGGTCGAAGTCTTCATCATGTTGATGCGGGTGCGGTAATAGCTGTACCAGTCGGCGAAATTGGTCAGGCTGCTTGCCGTGGTGATCGGGAACACGTCGGTGGTTAGTGTCATGCTCCCCGATTGGGAGATGACGGGTGTGAAATCGGCTGCAGAAGTCGGGCCGGTAATGGTGACAGTGCTGCCCGATACCGTGGCGCTGTAGCCTGACACGCCCACGCTGCAGTTTCCGGTTGCGCCAGACGTGCAGAGATTGATTTTATCCCGGATGTTGGTGGCCAGCGTGCTGCTGCTGGTTGTGGCGGAACCGGATGAGGCAGACATGATTTGCTTGCCGTTTACCGTGATGCCGCTCACTGACGTACTGTTGCTCCCGCTGATCGCGATGGTGGTGGTTTCGGTGGTACCCAGTATATGTTTCTTGAAAACGGCATTGCCGGGCGCGCTGCCTATGCTGCTGTTGCACTCCTTGTAAAAAGTGCCGCTGGTATTGGTGTAATTCTGCTGCGCATTGGTGAGTTGGGTGCCTGAATAGGTATAGTAAAAAGCCCGGGCAGCAGGGAGGCCGCCGTAGTTGTTGTTGCTGTAATAGTTGGAAGATACAAAACTGGTGTCCAGATTGACGACGGTCGTGAGCGGTTTATCGACACCGTAACCATCCCAGGGCGCTGCGGTGAAACTCACATCCGGATAGTGGCTGACACCGTCTGCCTTTATCGGCGGGGTATTGACGAGGGATGGGTCGTAATAGACGCCATTGCACTGCGCGCTGTAAAAACCGTAGTTATTCTGGAAGTTACTGACATCATCCGGCATGTAGTCCCATCCCATACTGCCGGAATCGTCCATCATCAGAAACACATTGGGTTTCACGGGTTGGGTAGAGGAAGAGGAAGTGACCAGCGGACCCTGGGCGATATCGGTAGCATGCGCATTCGCAATGACAGCGGCAAGAATGAGGAACGTACCGGCATTCCTGAGAAATTTATCGATAGTGGTCATGGCAGACTCCTAATCCTGAAATTTATAATGCAACGACAACCTGGGTGTAGCTTACGGTGTTGCGCGGCCCGTCTACGCGTATGGTGATGCGGTAATATTCCTGGTTGACTGAAGTCAGCACAACCGTGCCTCCTCCGAAACTCGAATTGAGCACGTAGGAGGAAGGGCTGTAGCTGCAAACCACGCCGATTTGCGAGGGTGGCCCGACTGAGTCGCACAGTCGATTAATGGTGTAGGACACCACGTTGCCGGCCGCATCAGCAGCACAATTGGTGGGTGCGCACACAGCCAAATTGTTGGGCACGATGGTATTGTTCCAGTAACTGTCCCAGCTTACGCCGGCTGCGGGTTGCTGCTGGGATGCGGTATAGCCGTTGGCAGCATCGTCGCCGTAGACAAGGTTGCCGGCCGATTCCAGCCAGGCCACCGCAGCCTGGGCACCCCGGTCGGCGGCATTGATCGAGGCTTCCTTGAAGGCCAGATTGCCGGCAATCACGTTGGTCGTGTCAACCGAGCGCACCAGCGCAATTGCTGCCAGCGTCATGGCCACCAGGACAATCAGCGTGATCATCAATATCACCCCGGATTGCCTGGACAGCAATTGCAGGGTGCGGCCTTGTGTGCGTAGCGTTAACATCCTGATGCCACTCCCAAGCCTACGCTGGATGTAACGTTGCGCAGCGGCAGAGTGGTCTCGAAAGTTTTGTAACGGTAATGCTGCCAATTCGTATTCGCCGTGCCATCCGGATTCTGCGACAGGTCGATCGGGTTGGCCTGCGCACCGGCAGTGCTACCAGCCCATGAGGGACTGTTGTTGGTTGCGGTGCTGCCGTCCCAAAGGGGTGCGGCGGAAGTGACGTTGGTTTTCTCGTATTGGGTATTCCTTGCAACCAGCGCGAGGCGGATGCTGGGGATTCTGAGCCAGTCGCACGCATCTTTGGAGGCACCGGAGTTCGCAGGAGATTGTTGGCTGTAGATATCGACGACCCCGTCCAGCAAACCCGTATTTGCACTGACGATGGACGGTTCATTGTTGGTGATATCCTGCCCGTACTGGGCGCGCAAACTGACGATATTGCCGGCTACGGGTACCCACACTGTCGAATCAAGCGGAGCGACATTGCCGGCATTGCCGCAGTCGTTCACCATATAATCGCATACGGTCAGATTGCCATTGCGCACGGCATATGCATGCATTGTGATCGTCTTGCCAAGATTGAACAGCAAGCCGGGTGTTACGGAATTGGTGACGCCGGGCGTAATGGTCAGTGTCGGGTTGGTGACCGCGGTTACCTGATTCAGTATGGCCGGATTGATCGCGGTGCATGAGCGTCCCAATGGGGTGGGGATCACATAATCGCCGACATTGAAAGATTTGTAGGCCTGAACCGAAAAATGGGTCGAATCTATCGCCGGTAAAACAATGCTGTTGCCCTCAGGCAGTATGTCGCTGTTTCCGTACGTAACCAGCAGGGTGTCGGTGTTTGCATCCCCAGCCGGTATGGAAGAAGAGTTGATGACTGTCGGAGCGAGGACATTGACTGTTACACCCGCGCGCAACGTCACGCTGCAACCAATCAAATTGATCAGGTTGAAACCGTATCCGCTCTGGCGTATATCGTCCGAAATGCTGGAAAGGGCAATTGCCCCGGTATTTTGCGCTTCGCCACCCCCGGCGGTGGTGCGCTTTTGTCCTTCAAACAGGGAGAACACCTGCATGATAACGATGATGCCGATCATGCCGATCACCATGCCGATCATTATTTCTACCAGGCTGAAGCCGGAACCGCGGCGCGGATCCTTGCGAAATCCGTTGCCGGCACTTGAACTGCTTGCGGGGCGATGTTGAGAACGTGCTGTCAATTTGGCCACCTATATGATTTCCGCGACGATGGTGTATTTGTGAGCTTTAGCCGGTTCGTTCGGGGCGTTCCAGTATATGGTCACGGTAACGACGCTGCTGGGTGCGAGCGTGGGAACCACGGGCGGGGCTATTGCCACAACCGGTTCATTACCCGTCGTTCCCGGCAGATCTGCATTCACGGAATTGAGCCAATTCAGGTAGACCGTGCCGGACGGGCTGCTGAAGTCAGTTTGCAGCGTGGCCGGTGTGCGATCGCTTGCCCACATTTGTCCGATCAGCTGATTGGCCAGCAGGCTTGCATCAGAACGATATTTGGCATCGCCGACCATTTTGACGGAAGACGCCTGCAGGCCGACGACGGCAAGGATGCCGATGGAAAACAGCAGCAGGGAAATGAGGCCTTCCAGCAGCATCGAGCCGGATTGCTTTTTCGCTGATGGATGATGCGTATTCATGTCAGCATCCTTGGGGATCATAGTTGCTTTGGGTGGGGATAATCGACCATAACGGGTTGCAGGCGCGTATCAGTCCGCCTGTTGACACAGTCACACGCAGACAACGCATGGGTCCGCCCGCCGAGATGCAGTCCCCCCCGACAGCCGGGTTGGTGATATCGATCTGGATGCTGTCGCCGGGAGTCACGGATGTGGAAATGATGCGGCCCACGCCGTTGAATGTGATCGAACCATCGTAAATCTGCGCGCCGCCGCCCACCTCTTGCGAGTTTACCGCCACGTTTCTCGAACCTTCTCCGGCCTGCCGAACCTGGAGGATGCGCGGAGCGAGATTATTGGCGGTATCGTTGATCAGAAATCCATCATTCAGTTTGGCGCCGGCGCAATTTCCGGTCGGATCGTCGAGGCTGACTACCCAGTTGCCGCTAATCTTGCTCAGGGCACAAGTGTTATCCAGGCTGGTGGTAAGCTGGAAACGAACCTGGGTATTGCGACGCACCGCTTCCGCACGCGCCAGCTCAAGCCCGTTCTGGATGGCCTCGGTGGACGTGCGGATCTGTGTATTCTGGATCCAGTTCTTGAAACTGGGCAATCCCATGACCAACAATATGCCCATGACCGTTACCCCGATCAGGAGCTCGATCAGGGAGAGTCCTGCTTCATTGTGGCCGGGATTTAGCATTGCCCGCCCGTGTTCGTTATCCAGCAATTGTTGCTGATCGATACCCACTTGGATTTCGCCGGAGCTCCTATCGCCGAGGTCTTGGTATTCGACTGATCGATGGTATAGGTGAACCCGGCCATCGTGCCCGGATTTTTGCCGGTTGCGGTAATCGTGTAGGTATCGGTATTCATGTTGCTGCAGGTGAAAGTGAAATATTTGCTGCTGGACGAATCGGGGCCGACACTAGGCGGACAGGACGCTCCGCTCAGGTAGCTGTGATTGTCCTGAAAAAATTGTTCCATCAGCACGCGCTTGGCGGCGAGGTTGGAAGTGGCATCGGGGATCTTGCCGCGTGTTACGTAGTCGCCGTAATAGGGAATCGCGATGGCCGAAAGTATGCCGATCAGCGCGACCACAATCATAATTTCGATCAGGGTAAAACCTTTTGCGAATGTCATGGTTTGCTTCCTTTCATGGAGTCGATGCGGATGGTAGGACGGCTGTTTCAATTTTTCCATAACTGCCTGACTATAGGTGCAAGATTCCGGATGAACGGCAAATTTTGGCAATTTCTACGCGTTCCTGCCCGGGTTGGTGCGAATCAAAATCACCCTGGCCGGAGCGGCGCTTCGCCAGGCCGGTCGCCAGAGCGGGTGGTAATGTAGCAGTTTATAACCGGGCGCGCCGTTGCATAATAGGCGTCCGGAAGATTAAGCTATGTCGCGCATGGTTTTGCTGCTAAATTGCAGATCATGAATTATCCGGGGCGTTAAGCGGAAGGATTAAATAACCCATACGGGGGATGCGGGCTACGTTGCCGCTTATTAGAATGTGGCGTGTTGAGAAGCGGAGCCGCTATGGCCGAATGGCTGCCGGACATGGAGCTGGTGCGTATTGGATCATCATTTACTGAGGAAATTACAATGTCAAAAAATCTGGGTGTGGTTAAACGAGGCGGCGAGCTGCTGGCGTGGGGCTTGGCTGCGGGCATATTGATTGCCGGTTGCGGCGGTGGCGGCGGTTCTAACGCCGGATCGTCAGGCTCGGCGCTGAGCGACTACATCGCGAATTCGACCGGGGGTTTGATGAACTACGCGGGAGTGTGGGGCGTCGCAAATGCACCTGCCTCTGCCACGATCAACGTCACCCACCTGACTGCGACGGCTACCGCCAATTTATACAACCGCACCGTTTCCGATCTTACGCTCACCGTCGGAAACTGGAACGCCACGCCCGTGACGGTCTACGATTTGGCGTCGGTCACGGGAGATTGGATTGCAAGGCCGGCCAGCGCGGTGCTGCAGGATAGCGGCGACGGCAGGCACGCGACCATCACGCCCACCGGGGAAAAACCTTATCTCGCAACATTTACCAAAACCGACCTCGCGGGTACGAAAATGTTCGCCAATGCTGCTAATTGTCTTGCCTGCCTCGGCTACGGTAGTGCAACCTATCCTGCCAATGCCGCGCTGTACACCCAGAGCCTGAATGTCGACTGGTTTACCATGAGAGAGACTGCGAGCGAGAAAGTCACGGATCTTATGGGAACCCCTTTGACGATTACGACACCTGGCCCTACCGATTCATTTTGCGATCCGTATCAGAAGTTGGTTTTCAAACCGAACGGAGCACCAACGGGCGACAACTATAACATATTCACTACTCTTGATTGTCAACAAGCAAATATTAACGTTGCAACATATGCAGGCACGGTCTTGGTCAGTTCAAAGCTTACCGGCAGGAATACTGTGCAAGATGTGCTGCTGATAACCAGTTCTGATCCCATCTATAACAATACCTTCTATGCAACGAACGGCTCGAATGTCTGGTATGGCACGATGATACCCAACGGTACCGTTTTCAAGACCTACGAAAACAGCATCGCGATCAACGCGGAGCTGGCAAAAGGCGGATATAGGAGCTATCCATAATTTTTCGCAATACACATCGCCCGCCCGGCCCGACTTTGAAGTTCGGGCCGCGGCGTCGGCAGCGCCTGTCCGCGACCTGAACCCTGCTGAGAAGTCTATCGGCTTTGGCCGGGCACACCAGAGACAGTTAACCGCCTGTTCCGGAGTTCATGCGACATGCGGCGCGGCACCCATGGCGTGCCGCGCGTTCGGGTAAAGCACCGACCGATCAACCCTGCATTCATTCCCGACTGCGCCAATAGCGCGCATCTGCTCCGCAACTACCCGTCCCCCGTCCACGCAGACGCATCCGATTTCCGGCGGTAGCGGGCATATCCATTACCTGTTGCGGCTGCGGGGTCAAATTGCCGTGGAGCGGGCGGCGGAAAAACGGTAAAATCCGCATTCTTGAAAATTCATAAAATCTGGGGAGCAAGTAATGAGCAAGAGTCTGGTCCAATTCATCATCGAAGAACAGCGCGCGATACCGGGCGCAACCGGCGATTTCACCGGCCTGGTCAGCGACATCATCATGGCCTGCAAGCAGATCGCGCACGACGTCAACAAGGGCGCGCTGATCGGCGTGCTGGGCAGCGCCGGCAGCGAGAACGTGCAGGGCGAGACGCAGAAGAAACTGGACGTGATCACCAACGAGGTGTTCATCAAGTCCACCGAATGGGGCGGTCACCTGGCCGCAATGGCTTCCGAGGAAATGGACGATGTGTATCCGATTCCGGCACAGTACCCGAAGGGCAAATACCTGCTGGTGTTCGATCCGCTGGACGGCTCGTCCAACATCGACGTGAACATCTCGGTCGGCACGATATTCTCGATCCTGCGCGCACCCGCCGGCATCGATCATCCCAGGGCAGCCGATTTCCTGCAGCCCGGCACCACGCAGGTTTGCGCGGGCTATGCGCTGTACGGACCGTCGACGATGCTGGTGATCACCACCGGCCACGGCGTTAACGGCTTCACGCTGGATGGCGACATCGGTGAATTCATGCTGACCCATCCGAACATGAAGATTACGCCCGACACGCTGGAATTCGCGATCAACGCGTCGAACGAGCGCCACTGGGAAAAGCCGGTGCAGCGCTATGTCGACGAATGCGTCGCGGGCAAGACCGGGCCGCGCGGCATCAATTTCAACATGCGCTGGGTCGCGTCGATGGTCGCCGAAGTGCACCGCATCCTGGTGCGCGGCGGCGTGTTCATGTATCCCAGGGACACCAAGGATCCGGGCAAGGCGGGCAAGCTGCGCCTGCTTTACGAAGCCAACCCGATGTCGTTCATTGTCGAGCAGGCGGGCGGCATGTCTTCCACGGGTTACGAGCGCATCATGGAGGCCAAGCCTTCCGGGCTGCACCAGCGTGTGCCGGTGATTCTGGGTTCGAAAAATGAAGTCGAGCGCATCGTGCGCTATCACAAGGAGGGATGAGTTTTGGGAGCTTCGATAACAAAACCATTGGTTTCGATCGTGATGGGCAGCGCCAATGATTGGGATGTGATGAAGCAGGCCGCACAGCAGTTGAAGGATTTCGGCGTCGCCTATGATGCGCGGGTGATTTCCGCGCATCGCTCGCCCGACCTGCTGTTCGAGTACATCAAGGAAAGGACCGCGCAGGGCGTGCGCTGCTTCATCGCCGGCGCCGGCGCGGCCGCGCACCTGGCCGGCGT
>JBAUQH010000184.1:0-19888 GCA_049580605.1 Gallionella sp.
GGTGAAAGATAAAGCTTAGTAAACGATCGACTCCAGTACCTTCTCTTTAAATACAACATTCACAGAACAAATCGAGGTTACGATGTTTATCGCAATGAACAGATTCAAAATCAAACCCGGCCACGAACAGGATTTTATTGATATCTGGAAAGGCCGCAATTCTTATCTCGATACCGTGCCCGGCTTCATCGAATTTCATCTTTTGCAGGGACCCAGCAGCGATGACTTCACGCTTTTCTCCTCCCACGCCAAATGGGCGTCACGCGATGCTTTCGAAGCATGGACAAAATCCGAAGCATTCAGGAAAGCACATGCTAGTGCCGGCAGTCGAAAAGATATTTACATGGGCCCACCACAACTCGAACTTTTTGAGGTTGTCTTATAGGGATAACTTCCAAACAACAAGGGATTGCTCGCGTTTTCAAATCAAACAGTTCGTTCGCTTGTTTTCCCTGCGCGTATCACATCGCGCAAAGGATCAGTCCACCCGGAACACAGCTCTGACAAACCGCACCCTTCCTCGCCGAAGGCTCCGTCGGGGCTGTGAATGCCGGTGCATTTCCTGAGAGGTCGCCCATTAACATCGATTACGCGTCAACTCGCGCTGCATGAGTCGGGCAGCGCAATTGAACCTGATCGGCAAAAGCTGGCCTAAATAATCAGGTGCGCTGGTTCAGCACTGGCAAATCCATTTGAATAGATACGGAGGCTGATCATGTTTACACCCATCACTATTCCTTTTGGCGCGAAGATGCTTTTCAACACCGTGAAACTCAAGCCCGGTGTGGAGATGGAAGATGTCGAATTGGCTTTGGGCGAAATGTGCAATGTTGTGAAGGATCATTACGGTGACGAAAAGGGTGGCTTCATTGCCGGACAGGTGTACCAGTTTTCGGGGTTCATTTCCGACGAAGGTTCGTTGAGCGACTCGAAGAAGGCGGAAAGCCATGTTGCAATCGTCACTTTCTGGCATTCATTTGAGCAGCACGAGCAATCCCATGCCGACAAGGCATTCAAGGACAAGTTCGAAGCCCTCGGCAAGCTGTGCACAGACATCAAGGAGCTGGGATATGACATGCTCTGGCAGGGCGTGCCGGAATAAATGAAAGCCAATGCGGTCGCAGCGGCAGCGGGTACCGCGACCTCGTGCCTGGATGTCACCTTGCGCTCATTTTCCAGCAGCGTGCAGCGCCAGAATGTCAGAAATCGCGCGGTTTAGCGGCGTCTGTATGCCTTTTTGCCGGCCCAGTTCCACGACGCCTCCGGAGAGCCAGCGGACTTCCAATGGATTGCCTCGCTCCAGATCGTGATACATCGAGGAAGTCATGTCATTGGGTACATCGTCCGCCAGCTGGAGACGCGTTCCGGCATAGTCCTCGGACAAGTCCACGCCATGGGCCCTGCCAACCGCAACAACCTCGCGCATCACATCGAGCAGAAAGGCGCGCGTCTGCGGGTTATCGCGAATCGGCCCGATGGGCTTGCGTATCGTCGTTGTGGTGCCTGACAACCCCACCAGAAATACATACTTCTGCCAAATCTCGCGCAGGATATTTTCCGACAACTCCGCATCGATGCCGCCCGCGAAACAAGCCTCGAGCAGCGCCTGCGCCCGAGGCGACCGACTGCCGTCAAACTCGCCGAACAACAGTCTCTGCATCGGCCCTGTTTGGCGTATGACGCCCGGCCTGTCGATTGTCGCTGCGATGTAGCCGACACCGCCCATGATCTGCGATTCGTCAAAGGCGGCTCGCAGGTGCTTGTCCTTCAAAACACCGTTTTGAAACGAGATGATTGCCGTCCCGCTGCCAACCATCGGGCGGATCTGCTGCAGCGCCGCTTCGGTGTCCCACAATTTGACGCATACCAGGACGAAATCGACGGCACCGATATCTGCCGGATCATCGGTCGCATTAACACGGGCAATGTGCATGGGTTCGGGGCCCTCCACTCGCAGGCCTTCGTTACGCATGGCTTGCAGGTGCTTGCCGCGGGCGATGAAATGCACATCTGCACCGCCTTTGCAAAGTCGGGCGCCGAAATAACCGCCCAGACCGCCCGACCCCATGATCGCAATTCGCATGACTTTTACCTCCGACTGTTTACAGGCTGCAACACACATCTCGATCGGACCGGCTTGACAGCATTGTCCGTGACGTTCAGTTCCAGATTTTCATGATCGCCAGGATTGCTGCCAGCCGGCCCATTCCTCAACCTTGTCGTGCTTTAACGCAAACCGCCCGTGGCATGCAACGTTTCACCCGTAACATAGCCTGCATCATTGGATGCGAGGAACGACACCACCGACGAGATATCATCCACCGTGCCGATGCGCCCCATCGGGGTGGCCGATTCGATCCATTTGCGCATATCGCCTTCGTGGAAACCCGCTGCCACCACGCCCTCGGTGGGGATCATGCCGGGATTGACGGCATTGACGCGGATATTCTTCGCCGCCAGTTCCTTGGACAGAACCATCGTGATCGCGTCGACCGAACTCTTGGTTGCGGTATAAACCGCACTGTTGGGCGGGGTGATGGTAGAAACGCCGGAGCTGATATTGACGATGCTGCCGCCCTTGTCGTTGAACGCGCGCACGGCTTCCTGTGTCGTCAACAACATACCCAGTACATTCAGATTGAACTGTTTGTGAAAGTGGTCCGGAGTGATGGCATCGAGCGGTGCGAATTCATAGACACCCGCGTTATTGACGAGGATATCGATCGGACCCAGCGCCTTCCTGGTTTCCGCCACAACATTTTTGATCTCTTCCGGCATCGATAGATTGCCGTGAACTGCTACGGCCTTGCCGCCCTTGCCGGTGATTTCCGCAACAATGCGATCCGCACCTTCCTTGCTGGAACTATAATTTACGGCAACCGCTGCGCCTTCAGCTGCCAGACGCAGCGCAATCGCTGCTCCGATGCCCTTGGATGCGCCGGTTACCAGCGCGACTTTACCTGCGAGTTTCTTGCTCATGTTTGTCTCCTGTTGATAATCGTTCAAGTTGAGTATGCAATTACAGGTTTATCCAACTTCACTTTCGATGTTTGCTGACGAACTGCCGTCTGGTTAGTTCGTTAGTTCAATATAATTGAACTATTGAACCATGTCAATCGATGAGCTATAGTGATGCGCATGGTTCAGTTCGTTCACCCCTCCAGAGAAGACATTAGCCTCCCTGGCGTGCTTGGCGCGCTGGCCGACCCCATGCGGCTGAACATCGTCAAAAACATGCTCAGGAAAAATGATTGCATGTCCTGCTCCGAAGCCGCGCCATGCCCCAATATGGCAAAGTCCACGCTGTCCCATCATTTCCGCATATTGCGCGAGGCGGGTATCATCCATACCAGCAAGACCGGAGTGGAGAACCGGAATGTGTTGCGCATAGCCGACATCGACGCGCGTTTCCCCGGTTTGTTGAAACAAATATTGAAATTCGCAAACTGAACTGCTTCATTCAAGCATCAAGACATTTGAAACAATATAACAACAGAAATCAGATTACGGCTTCTCAAGTGATTTTCTGGGCCTGATTTAGAGCCATCGACTATTACGGGAAACTGCTTTCCATTAATCAGGCCGGCCAGCCAGGATATACGCGCGCGCGCTGGGCAATCCCGAAAAAGGTATTGAAGGGCATATCAGGTACTGGTGGACAGATTGACCAATAATTATTATTAGTGGCCGGGTTCGAATTTGATTCATGCAGAAAAAATGCGAAGCAGGCAAGCGCAAACACTTCGGCGTATAACCGGCCAAGACAACATCGACATTCGACAGGATCATCGTTTGGCGATCGCCAAACAAGCCGATCAGCAGCCGATTAAACAGAATAAGTAATTGATATAAAAAACAGTACACGATGAATCTCGACCCCCGCACCCTGCTGTTCTCGCTGGTACTGACCTACGGACTGTCGATGCTGAGCATGTTCGTCGCCGCTGCCGGACGGAAGAGCAGCAAACCCGACGGCATGGGTAAATGGGCGGTGGCGATGTTCGTGGAAACCCTGACCTGGGGGCTGATTGCCGCCCGGGGCGGGATTCCCGACTTCTTCTCGATCGTAGTCGCCAATGGCTTGCTGGCCACTGCGTTTTCGCTGATGCTCGCCGCGATATATGAATACCAGCAGCGCCGGTTGCCGCGCTGGAAGTCTCTGCTGCCGGTCGCGTTGACCGTGCTGGCGGCGGCGGTGCTGGAAAATGACATACATGGCCGCTTCATCTGGGGCGGCCTGATCTACGGCATGCAAATGGCGATGATCGGGCACGCGCTGATATCCGACCGGGATACCCGTGCCGGACAGGCATGGCGCCTGTTGTTCGGCGGAATCGTGATGCTGGTGCTGCTGCTGCTGCTGCGGGCCGGATTCGCGCTGACCGGCCACAGCGAAATTGCCCAACCGCAAAACACCCTGGCGCTCCAGCCGATCCAGCTTGTCGCATTTATCGCAACCATGTCTACCGCATTGCTCGGTTCGATCGGGTTCGTGCTATTGGTCAAGGAACGCACGGACCGGGAAATCATGCACCTTGCCATGACCGACAGCCTCACCCAGATCCCCAACCGGCGCGCGCTGACGGATTACGCCGAACATGCGCTGGCGCGGCGCACCGGATTGCCGATGGCGCTGTTGATGATAGACGCGGACCATTTCAAACTGATCAACGATAACCACGGCCACCAGACGGGCGACAACGTATTGTGCATGCTCGTCTCGCTGCTTTCGGCGCGATTGCGCGGACATGACCTGCTGGGGCGATACGGCGGCGAGGAGTTCCTGGTGATCGCGCCGGATACCGGCACCGAATCTGCACTGGCACTGGCCGAATCCTTGCGCAAGATTATCGCTTCCACGCCATTTTCGACTGCGGACGGAGAGATATCGCTCTCGGTGAGCATCGGCATATCCATCTGTCCCGCCGTTGCGAAACGCGCGCTGGGGGACATGCTGGCAGAAGCCGATGCCGCGCTCTATGAAGCCAAGCTAACCGGTCGCAACAAGGTGGTCAACTTCGACGCCGCAAATTCCCCTCAAACATCCTGATTGCCTGCCGTTAAACAAGGAAAGGGTGGCTGCCCCAACCTGAAATAATCTGCATGCGCGATGCCGCCGCTTGCTGTTGCGATTCGTTGCGGATTATTTCGGATGGTGGTGGATGCCCGAAATTGCATGCCTGAATATGCATGCCTGAAACCGATTGAATGGCAATCCGGCCAAAGGGAGCGGTAATGCAGGAAATGGTTCGCAACAGGATGCGCTTCGGCAAATCGCCTGTGCCGTCGTCCGGCAAATATCCCGTCCGCCGCTGCATGCACGCATTCTTTCTAGCCTGCGCAAGCTGCGGCATCGCGCAAAACGCAATTGCTTTGCCTGAGGCCACCCCGGCATCAGCCCCGGCAGCCGCCGCGCAATCCGGCGTCATTCCGGCAACTACCGTTCAACCGGAGGTCGCCCATTCCGGCGTGGTACCGGCGAAAACCGTAGAGACGGTTACCGCACCGGCCGTCGCGGCACAGTCGGGTGTCGCGGCAACAATTCCGGTCAAATCCGAGACCGCCCGGCCCGGCATGACGGCTGCCGTCCAAGCGGTCGCGGCCCAATCCGGCGTCGCGCAAACCGTTACGGCTCAACCCGTAACCGCCCAGTCTGGCGTGGCGGCTGCGGGGACGGTCGAACCAAAACCGACCCCTCCCGCCGAAGAACATGCATTGCCCCCGCCAGCCGAACCGGAACCGATGGTCGTGGCGATCAACCAGCCGCCGAAAAGGAAAATCGTGTTCATCCAGTTCGACGTTGCCAACATCGGCCAGGTAGACGACATCGACAACATCTATGACGGTTTGCCCGCCGCAATCTCCCGCCGCGTCGAATCGGGCAAGTATTTTATTGCCGCCGCCTCGCGCTATTCGATCCCGGCAGGCGACGAGAGAACCCGGCAACAGGCGATCGTCCAGATTGCCGGGGAAACCGGCGCCCAATTCCTCGTTTCCGGCGTGGTGGCGGATGCGGGCATCAACCAGGGAACAAGGCATATCGAAATCGCGCTGAAGGTCTATGACGGGTTTACCGGCACAGCGTTGCTGTCGCGCCGGTTTGCAGACCATACTAGCGGCGATTTGCGGGTGGGCCACGACATCCCGTTTGGCAGCCAGGCTTTTTTTGACACCGATTTTGGCGGCGCGGTAAGCCGGGTGATTAATTCTGCCGTCAAGGGAATCCGGGCAGCATTGAAAAATATCCCGTTTGCCGCGCACATCGTTCGCACCGACGGAAACAAGGTGCTGCTGGATGCGGGCAGCAACTCCCTGCTGAAGCCCGGCTACCAGCTGGTCGCCTATGCCGACGAATCGCGCAATCCCGTGGACAACCTGCTCGGTGCAAGCCTGGGCAATTCGGAACGCCCGGCGGACATGATCACCTTGACCAGTGTCCAGCCGGAATTCTCCATCGGGCAACTGTCGCATGATGCTGCATTGCTCGGCATCGACGCCGGCAACATGGCCGGAATCAATGAAGCCGACCAGCGCTATCTGGCCGGGCACCCGGTCGTCATCCGGAAAATTGCCACCAAACCGGCCGTGGTCAAATCGGAACCGGAAAAAGCGGAAACACCACCCAAGGCTGAACAAGCCAAGCCTGGAATACCGGGTGTCGCGCATAAAACCGGAACCGCACAGGTTCGTGCATTGAAAAAGTCCCCCGTCATCACGGTTGCAAAGACCAGTCCCTGCGATCAGCTTGCCGCGTTACGCGCGGCATGCGAGAAGAAACCGGCTCCCGACCTGAAATCCGCCGACAAGAAGATTTAGCCCGCCCTGCAACGGCGGCTACCCGGATAGACAGAATTCCCGCCCATGCCAAGGTTGATTACCGGCTAAAATCACGCCGTGATCAACCGTAACGGGGTCCGTGCCATGAATCTTGCTGAATTGTTCCAACATGAAACCGGTCTGCAGGACCTTTCCTCCTGCGGGACCTTGTTCAAGGAAGGCGATCCGGGCAGCCTGATGTATGTACTGATGTCCGGCACGGCCGACATCATCGTGCACGACCAGGTGGTCGAGACCGTCGGACCGGGCGCGATCATCGGCGAGATGGCGATGATCGACGAGGGAACACGTTCGGCGACCATCATTGCGAAGAGCGATTGCAAAATGCTGCCGATCGATAAAAAGCGCTTCAATTTCCTGATCCAGCAGACGCCCAATTTCGCGGTCCATGTGATGCGCGTGATTGCGGCTCGCTTGCGCAGGACGGATGGTTTGCTGTGATTGAATTATACGAAGCGGAAAATTGCAATCGGCTGGGTGCGGAAGGCGCGGAATATGCCGATTTGCCGGCATTAAATGGGGCGAATTAATCAAAGTAGGACATGACTCACCACGGCAAAGCAATTGGTTACATCAGTACATGGTTTGCGGGCATTGGATCTGATAATTCTTCGGGTAGATTTCAGTGACTCGCTATCAGCCTAGTCGGACCCATTGTCGTTCGTTTGAATATTTCGAGAGATTGCTACATTCTAAATCGGCGAACACTCTCCTTGAGTGCGTGCGAAAGATCAACAAGCGCATCTGACCGTCGACTTGATTCTGCTGAGGCAGCATGCGTTTGCTCGATGCCCTGGGCGATCTTTTCGATACGTTGCGCTATATCGGTGCTTGCCGCCGTTTGTTCGCGCAAGGCGTCAACGATAGACACAACTGCTTTACCGACTTCTAGTGAAGATTGATCCATCAAAGTCACTGCTTTGTGAACGCTCTCTGTCTGGGTTGCGCCATCCAATGCAAGCACCTTTACCTGTGATAGTGCATCTACTGCGATACCTGTGGTCTGCCTTACTCCCTCGACGATAGTCGAAATCTCTTGTGTAGATTTGCGTGTAAGTTCGGCCAGCTTGCGAACTTCGTCGGCGACAACGGCGAAACCTCGCCCCTGTTCTCCAGCGCGTGCGGCCTCGATGGCAGCATTGAGCGCCAGCAAGTTGGTTTGATCTGCGATTTCCCTTATTGCCTGAACGATGTTGGTGATGCTGCCTACCTTTTGCGCCAATTCTTCCATGGTAACCGTGGCTTTGGACATCCCGTCTGCAACGTTTTGAATCGCATTTGTCGTTGTGGATACAGCTGTTAATCCGTTCTTCGCCAGTTTTTCCGATCGAGAAGCAAGTGATCCGGCCTCATTGGCATTGTCGGACATGACACCGATGCTAACCGTTAATTGTTCTACCGCTGCCGCAATGGCCGTTGCGGCTGAACTTTGCTCTTGAGCCGATTCCGACAATTGCAAGGATTCCTTTTGCATCCCTTCACTTTCATGAACCACCGAGTCGGCGTTGGAGACCGTTCCCCCGATTAGCTGTCGCATTTGCGATTGCATGTCATTCATCGCGGCGATAATGCTAGATCTGTCACCGGGATGGACGATCACTTGCTGCGAAAGATCTCCGTTGGCAATCAGGTTAAGTGTTGCAGCAGCGTATGCCGGTTCACCGCCCACTTGCTTGAAAATGCCGCGTGCCACGATCACTGTAATGGCGGCAACCATGAAGAAGCTCAACAACCCAATAACGATCGACATGATGCGCGTACTATCGAGGCCGTTTATGAGTTGAACACGTTGTTGTTTGGCATCGGCTTCAGAGCTCTTGACCAGACTAAGCAAATCTTCCCTGACAGCACGCCATGCAGGCGTTTCTTTTGTGATGAGCAAACTCATGGCTGCAGGCCCTTTACCGTCTTTGACCAGTTCGAGTATTTGACTTTGAAAAGGTTGCCAAATTCGGATGTTGCCGGTAAGACGAGTTGCGATTTCACTATCGCCAGAATTCTTTGATATCAATGAAGTCAAGTTGTCGGCTTCCTTTTGGAATGCCTCGTTGGCCGCATCAAAATTTAAATATGCCTTTTTGTTGGACGGATCGAGCAAAATATTACGCAGCGCCTGCCCCATCTGTAAGCCTTGCGCATAAGTCGTATTGGCTGACCGGCTGAGGGCGATTTTATTATCGACAAAACCACGTAATACTGCTTCGGTCTGGGAAGCATGCCAGACTGACGATATGGCCAAAACAGCCACGCCCATGGCGCTGAAAAGACCGAGTAGCCATAGACGAGCATTTAATGAGAGTTGATTCAACATTATTAGGAACCTTACGCGTTGGAATTTTTGGTTATGACTTGTATATCAACACAGTCTATATCGGCAAATACTTATTTTTCTTTAGGCGTTTGTTAAATGGAATTTTTGCCGCCAGTACTGCATGACCAAATAGTCAGTCCGTGACGAATTCTCGGTCACTTGAGGTGTGAAAACATGACAAAACAGCACAAAAGCAGGAACGAACGGCACTGTTACGTTTTAGATAAAGTCGTTAAAGGGTAATTAAAGGGGTCAGCTTCACAATTTATATCATCGCTCCGCCCTCATCGCTCCGCCCGGCCATACCCTAAGCCAGCAACACCGCCACGATCCCGCTGATGAATATCCCGTCGAAGCTGCCCGCGCCGCCGATCGAGGCGGACGGCGTGCCCAGCTTCCGGATGTCCTCGAGGTGCATCAGGTCGGCGCCGATCAGCACGCCCATTGTGCCGCTGATGAAGGCCATGGGTGCGGCATTGGCCGGATCGAGCGCAACGGAAACCAGCGCTGCCAGGATGGGGGCGAGCAGTATCGGCATGCCCATGCCGATGCCCGGCACGCTGCGGCTGGTCTTGAAGCTCAGCAGGGTGACGGCGGCAACCGCGAGCGCCACGTAAAAAATGTTCAGCGGGTGGTGTGCCAGCAGGTAAAGACAGAATGCGACCGGCACCACGCAGCCGCCGACGTTGGCCATGACGATGGTCTTGCCGGTGTAGGGCATTCCGCGATACAGCTCGCGCAGTGGCGGCGGTATTTCCTCCAGATTCGGCGGTTCGCTTTTCAGGCTGAACAGCGGCAGGTTGATCATGCTGCCGCCCAATATGGTGATGAACAGGAGATAGGCGGAGTCTGAGGAAAGGTCGAGCTTTTCGAATGCCACGGTGAGCAGGCCGAACTGGATGGCCGTGACGAGCAGTGCAAGCGCGGCGATCAGCAGGATGAAACGGGGTGGAATATTCGGCATGCGATATTGTGGCCTAAATGGGAATCGAAGTGGCCCGTCCCGAATCCGGCCCGAATCTGCCAACAACGATCGGGGGCAGACCGCGATTCCTGCTCTTCACCAACGCGTGATACAGAGACTGTGCCTGAAAAACTTCAGCAACCGAAAGTCATTCGGGCAACCTGTTTCGCAACACATCACGATCAAACCACCACTTGTCGCCGACAATCGCATCCACCACCATTGCCATGCGCGGCAGAAACACCTGCGGATCGCGCAGCTCCAGCCTGTCCAGCCACCGGTTCATCGCATCCTGGTCCTGCACCTGGCCATGGCGCTTGGCCACCATCGCGATGAGATTGTCGACGAGGAAGCCCAGGCTCTCATGCCTGTCGTCGTCGGCGCGCAGGTCGACCACATAGCGCCCGGTGATCGCCGCCACGGCGGCACCGTCCGCATCATCCGGCATTTCGTCGATCGCATGGACCAGCATGGCCACCGTCAGCTCCGGATCCACCGGGAAAGCCACGGCCAGCCAGATGCCCATGCCCAGCACCGCGATGGAATCTTCCTGGCCGGCCTGGTAAAGCACGTTGCACGCCTCGACTGCATCCTGCCAGGATTCCTGCTGCAGGGATAATGCAAGTGCCTCGCGCGCGATTTCCCATGCTTCCTTCCCGCGTTCCAGCGCAATCAGGATTTCGGCGATATCCATTTGCAGCCGGGCGCCCTGCAGACAATCGGCGTCCTCCAGCGCGGTGAGCTCCTGTATTTTTTCCGACAGCTGTATTTTCAGCCCGAGTTTCTCCTCGGCCGTGAGGCCGTCATTCGCGTCCTTGACCAGCGAGCCTACGTTGATGATTTGTTCGGTCATGCGATTTCCTGTATAGGCATTTCGGATGTTGTCAGCAGAATTAAATTGGCCAGTTTCACGGAATGATATCAGGTTGAAAGTGATCCGGGGCCAAGTGAAGTGTGGACAAGTGAAGTGGGGACAAGTGATGCGGGAAAAGGGCCCGATTGATTTTGAAAATTGGCTTGTCTGTTGTTCGATGTACCGGAAAAGTCGCGGGACTGACCGGCAAGGTTCAGCCGGGACGGTTCAAAAGGAATAGCCCATCTTGAACAGCATCCTGGTCCCGAAATGTGCAATCCCATAGTCCGATTGTTCGATCAGGGCGCCCGTGCCGTATCCGGCCAGCCCGACCAGGGCATTGTCCTGCACGGTGTTTTTCCTGAACAGGATCAGCGCCACGAGCGCGTATCCCCAGGGAAGGTATTTCTTCGCGGTCTCTTCGGCTTGCAACGCATGCACGTTGCCTTTGTAGTCCTTCCAGTTCTTGTTGAACGCATCGAGATATTGCATCTGGGCATTGAGCGTATCGGACAGGGCTTTTCTTTCCGAGTCGGACTGATTCTGCAGGACCTGTTTCTGCTGCATCTGTTCCTGCAGGTCCCGGATTTGCTTCCTCTGTTCGTTGACCAATGTTTCCACATCGCCGGCGGAATTTTCGACGTTGGTCACGCCCTGCATTACGGCATCGGCGCTGTCCCGGTCCGCGCCTGACGCGGATGGCGGCGCCTGACCGGTATCAGCGCTGGCCGGCGTTATCGTGCACGGGTTGAGCGCAAAAATCGCTGCTGTAATCGCAAAGAGCCTTGCGCAGGATCTGAACCTGGAACTTGAATCGTTTGACGACATCCGTGATCTCGGTGTTTGATTTCTGGAGTTCATCAAAATCCCCCTTTATTTTCTGGTCGATTTGTTTCTTCCGGTCTTCGATGGCCTGCAGCCTGGAAAGCGAATCGAGGGCTTTTTGCTGTTCCGCGGACAGGTCTTTCGTCAGGGTGTCGATTTTGCTTTCCAGTTGCGTCAACTGGCCATCGTCATGGTTCGCCGTTAGCAAATATCCGGAAAACGCGCCGATGCACAAACCGATCACAAGGCCAGTAACGAGATTTTTCATGATTGCGCAACCCCATTTTCCATTCGCGAGAAATGGCATGCATTATGGCTTAATTCATCCGCCCTTTCCAATGCGGGCGGCGTCCGATATGAGCATGGAGCTTCGTTCATTTCAATAAACAACCCCGCCCCGGAGAGTGACATTGTTCCTTTTTCGCGCCAGGATAAACCCCTTAAACTATAATAGTCACCGTTACTCGACTTATTCGATGGCATACATGTAAAGGAGCATCTTGCAATGAGCAATAAAGCGGATTACAGGCTGATCGGCAAAACAACGGTGTGTTCGGAAATCACCGAAGACGAAGCCAGGCTCCTGGCAGCGGTAATGGGCGTGCGCGAATTGAAGGACGGCGAGTTGCTCGTCAGCGAGGGCGAGGCCGTCCAGACCCTGTTCATTCTCGCGGCCGGCAAGCTTGCCGTGTTCAGTGCCGACGTCAATGGCAAGCAGAACCGGGTCTACACGATGACGGCGGGCGAGTGTGCCGGCACCCGCGCTTTTGTCGACCGGACGCCGCGCAAGGCGACCCTGCGCGCGATCGGCAATACCACGGTCTACACGCTCACCCCGGAGGCCTTTGACACCGTGGTGGATGACCACCCGCGCCTGGCTTACAAAGTGATGCGCGCGCTGTTCCGCGTCACCCACTCCAACCTGATGCGGATGAACCAGGAGACCCAGCAGCTTTCCAATTACATCAACAAGACGCAGGGGCGGTACTGATTCGCGGGAATCCTCCCAATAATCAGAATATTTGCGCTTGCAGCGAGCGATCCGAACGGCTGTTCTTGTTTTTTCAGAAAGCGTAATGTATCGCCCTCGCCTTTTCATCGAGGAGCATCGCCATGATTATTTATACGACAGTAAGGGATTTTGCCAGCCAGCATCGCTTGCATTATGGGATGCTGGCATTCGTGGTTGTACTTGGAACGCCGCTGGCAACACCGTTCGCCATGGCGGCGGGGCCGGAAGTCACACCGGACCAGGTGGTGACCGCAATCGAAACTACCTTTGGCGTGAACCCCGGTCAGCGCCGCAACCATACCAAGGGGACTTGCGCGACAGGCGAGTTTGTCGGGATACACAAGGCCGCAGCCCGATATACACGCTCGACGCTGTTCTCCGGGAAACCGGTACCGGTAACAGCGCGATTTTCGCTGGCGGGCGGCAATCCGAAGGCGCCCGATACCGCGAGAAGCCCGCGCGGCATGGCGCTGGAATTCAGTCTGCCGGACAACGAGCTCCAGCACATGACCATGCTGAATACGCCGGTATTCGGCGCTGCGCAGCCGAGCACCTTTTATGACCAGATGGTTGCGATGAAACCTGATCCGGTGACCGGCAAGCCCGACCCGGAAAAAATGAGGGAATTCAAGGCAACCCATCCCGACAGTCTCGCGCAGGCGGATTTCCTGGCGAAAAACAATCCCCCGGTAAATTTTGCCAACAGCGACTTCTACGGTATCCATACTTTCAAGTTCGTCAATCGCGCCAATCAGACCACACTGGTGCGCTGGCAGTTTGTTCCGCATGACGGCGTGAAACGTTTGACAGATGCCGAAATGAAATCCATGCCGGCGAATTTTCTCGAGCAGGCCTTGATCGACCGGACCAAAAAGGGGCCGGTGCGCTGGGACATGGTCGTCTCTATCGGAAAGCCCGGCGATCCGGTGACCAACCCGACTTTGGCATGGCCTGCCGATCGCAAGGAAGTGAAGGTTGGAACGCTGACGATATCTTCGGCGATGCCGCAGCGCGGCGCGGCTTGCGAAAATATCAACTACGACCCGCTGGTGATGAGTGACGGCATCGAGGCGACCGACGACCCGATTTTGCAGTTCCGTTCGCCCGCATATGCGATCTCGTTCTCCAAGCGATTGGGCGGGATGTAGGCGACGCGATGGGCAGCGCAATCGGACCACGCGGTTTGTCCGCACTGACGTGCGATCAGCCGAACGCATCGGGCCAGGTTCGACACGGCCGGGATGATTGCATGTTCCGGCTCGATAAATCGTTGCGCGCATGGGGTGGTGCCGATTTCGCTGCCGTCCTCAAGCGTGAAGTCGAGGAATCGGGCGCGGAATATTTGCCGCTGCAGCAGGGGTTGTCCATTAGCAGCCACGTGGCCGGCAGCCCGATCACCCTGATGATCCTCCGTGTTGACGAAACGGAAAAAGTGATCCGCATCAAGGCCGGAATTTTCTACCAGGGAATTATCGCCGGCTGCAGCTGCGCAGACGACCCGACGCCCGACAGCGAAAACAACGAATACTGCGAAGTGCGGCTGGACATCGACAAGACTACCGCGGCAACTGAGGTTGCATTGATGAATACTTGATTTTTACCAAGGGAGAAAACCATGAAAACAGGAAACCTGCTTTTGAGTGCAACCGCGCTGTTCGTGCTGCTTACCGGTACCGCCTTGGCGGAACCAAGGAACGGGTTTGGCCTGAATGCGGGCCTGGTCGGCCACAGCCGGGACTGCGGGGGTTGTCTCGGATCGAGCACCTCCGGCGTGAGTATCGGACTGGATTACCAGTTCGCCCTTTCGGAAACATTATCGATCAGCCCGTTCCTGATGACCTCGGGGGAAACCAACAGCAACATCTCCGGGACCACGGTCAATCACGGCATCTTGGGTGCTGAGCTCAGGTACTGGACCGGTGATGCGTTCTTTGGCGGTCACCTGGGCGCCTATTCGGAAGTGCTCACGAACGGAAGCCTGTCTCAGACCGGAAATGGCGGTGGCGCGGGACTGGTAGCGGGATGGGAAAAGCCGAATGGCGGATTGTATTTCATGGGACAGTTTGATTCCGCAACGATACGTTATTCCGGTTACCCGGATGTCAAATTAACCGCGTTCCGCCTGAGCCTGGGTTATCGCTGGAAATAGAATCGCGCCGGCAGGCAATATGACTGAACGCGGCGAGCCGGTGTGTGCGCCCTGAAGGAGGGTGCGCGGGTCCGGCAGCGGGTGTGTTGAAACCCGTTAGAATGGACTCGAATCGAATATCGTTTATCCACTGCGGTGCCAACGATTCATGTGCTTTTCCGCGACTGTCAGCTATAGCGCCGCCGCCGTGCTGGTTGCCACCGGCGTGTATGCCGTCCGGCAGGCCGGGAGGCTGCCACCCGCATACCTGATGTGGGCACTGGTGCCTGTTTTTTTCGGTTTGCAGCAGGCATTCGAGGGTCGGGTATGGCAGGTGCTCGATACGGGGCAGGCCGGTGCGGCGGTGCCGTATGCGATGGGGTTTCACTTCTTCTCGCATTTCCTGTGGCTGTGGTGGCTGCCGCTCGGCAGCTACCTGGTCGAACCCGTCCGGAACGGCAAGTTCGGCGCGCTGCGCAAGCGGGTGTTTGCCGGCTGCGCAATGTTCGGCGCTTTCGCCGGCACGCTGGTCTATTCGGTGATGATCTTCCATCCCGAATGGATGCTGGTTTCGGTGAGGGAACACTCCATCGTCTACGATTTTTCCGTTCCATATCGCAGCGCCATCCACTTGCCGGTCACGCCGGCTGTGCTCTATGCGCTGACGATCCTGGTGCCGCTGCTGTTCTCCAGCCACAGGATGATCCGGATTTTCGGTGTTCTGGCTGCCTTGTCCAGTGTGGTGACTTCATCGGTCTATGGTTATGCCTACGTTTCGGTGTGGTGCTTCTTCGCTGCGGCGCTCTCGCTCTATCTGGCATACATGATCCGCCGATTTGCGGCTGCGCAGGATGCAAACACCTAGCCCGCGCCGGCATCCCTGTGCCTGTAATGGATAGGCGGTCTGGTGTGGTACTGGAACGGACCCGGAAAGCGCTTGTCGCACGGCAAAAACACAATGACCGGCCGGCGACACATCGGCAAGGCCTGGCAAACAGGGGCTGCCGGCCAGAAGAGGCGAATGAGCAATGAACAAGGAGCCGGGTTCCATCCGTTTGCTGACCTCATGGGCCGATCGTTAATCGACCGCAACTGCAACGCGCAGGTAGGTCGCCGGAATGATCGTTGTGTCCTTGCCCGGGCTTATGTTGTGGTTGAGGAACAAATCTTCCAGCTCCTTTTGCAAATCATCCGCCCGACCGTTCTTTCCTGCCGCTTCAAAAGCATTCATGGTTGGCCCATAGAATTTCCTGAACATATCCACGAACTTTGACGGGATGTCGGGAAATTCAAGGGTATAGGTATCTCTTGCAAAGGAAACATTTTCCCGGGGGATGCCCGCGCCGGAAAATCGCTCGATCACGTTGCTTTCGATCCCCCAGGTCATGGGACTGACGAAGCCTTCCGGCGGCGGCGAATAAGACGAGCAGATTTTGAGAAGTTGCGCAACCAGCGTCGGATCATTGGGGATCCAGTTGCCCATCACGATCTTGCCTCCCGGCCGGCTGACGCGCACCATTTCCCTTGCCACGTCGAACGGCTTGGGCGCGAACATGGCGCCAAATATGCTCACGACAAAATCAAAGGTTTTGTCCTTGAGCCCTTCAAGGTTGGATGCATCGCCTTCCTGAAACCTGCAATTCGCCAATCCTTCTTCCATTGCGCGCCGGTTGCCGGCAGCGACCATGTTGCTGGCAATATCGACGCCGAGCACTTCCGCTCCCTGTTTTGCCGCCGGCAGCGCGGTTGTTCCGTCGCCGCATCCCAAGTCCAGAACCTTTTGACCGTTGGTGATACCCAATCCCTTGACGATAGCCTCGCCGCTCTTTCTCATGGTTTGCGCAATGCGCGTAAAGTCGCCTTTTTCCCACAGTGCCTTGTTTGGGTTCATGATAGCTCCTTGAGTCGGGTTGCGATAAATTCTTCTGCACGCCGCTGCATCCAATGCGGACGGCAACAGAGGCATGGTAACCATCTCCCCGCTTTGGAAAAGTTACATTTCAACCGGAAAACGTGACCGAGCTACCGGATGGGCGCTGATGTAGAATCCTCGGCAAGCAATCTGATCTCCAGGGATTGGTCAAATCAATGGATGCCTTGTCTGAACTGTTGCGCGACATCCGCCTGAGCGGCACCGCATACATCGATGCGGAATTGTCGGCATCCTGGGCGATTCAAACGCCCGACTCGGCGGAGATTGCACAGCGGGTTGCTCCCGGTGGAGGCCGTATCATCCCTTATCACATGATCGTCGAGGGAGGTTGCGTCGTTCAGGTCGAAGGCTATGAGCCGATCACGCTAGAGGCGGGCGAGGTTGTCGTGATTCCACACGGCGATGTGCATATGCTTTCCAGCAAATTCGGGGTGCCGCCGATGTGCTTTAGCGCCGATGCGGTTGTCGAAATGATCCGCCGCGATGCCGTGGCAAGAGTGAAGCACGGCGGCGATGGAGACCGGACAAGGTTGTTATGCGGATTCTTCGCCTGCGACAAAGCGCTTTCCGATCTTCTCATCCTGCCCCTGCCGCGCATGTTCAAGTTTCGCGTGCGCGTGGACAGCACCGCAGCGCTATTGCCGCAGGCGATACGCCAACCCGAAGATTCACCGGACAGCGCAGCAAATCCCGGCGCGCAAGCAGTACTGTGCAAGCTCTCGGAACTGCTGTTTGTCGATGCGGTTCGCTCCTACGCGGAGACGCTTAGCCATGAGGCCGCCGGCTGGCTTTCCGGCATCAAGAATCGCTATGTAAGCCACGCTCTCGCACTCATGCACCAACAGCCCGGCAGCGACTGGACACTCGATACGCTCGCGCACGAACTCGGAACGTCGCGTACTACCCTTGCGGATCACTTTGTCCATCACATGGGACGGACACCGATGCAGTACTTGTCGGAATGGCGGCTGCGTTTGGCTGCCGATGCGCTGGCCGGCAGCGATCACGCAATCAAGAAAATCGCCGCAGATTCGGGATTTAATTCGACGACCGCTTTCAGCCGCGCGTTCAAGCGCGAACTCGGCGTATCGCCCGGGGAGTGGAGGCGCGGCAACCGGACTGATCCCCCGTAAAACCCGGCTGGCGGTCTCTCACGGCGACATCGAACAGCGGGGCCAGTCACGCAATCGTTACGGGAAACCACCCGTCGGAAAGAAGAAATTTAATTGGGGCGGCTTGTACACGTTGGTCTAAGATATGCGCAAATTTTGTTTGCCGGTAACCACTAATGGCGTTGTCATCCTTGTTCCGAAATAAATTCCGCCTGTCCAATTTGCCGATCCAGCCGCTGCGCCTGGTCGCGCTGCTGCTGCTGCTGGGGTTGTCCGGCTACATCTACTATCTCGACGTGACCATCCGCGAGGCATTCGACGGCCGCAAGTTCGCTTTGCCGGCGCGCGTCTACGGCCGCGACCTGGAAGTGTACCCGGGGCTGAAGCTGACGCGCGCGCAGTTCCTCGGCGAGATCAAGACCCTCGGCTATCACGAGAACCCGGAGCCGGACCGGCCGGCAACCTACAAGAACACGCTGAACGGGTTCGACTTCACGACGCGCGATTTCGTTTTCGGCGATGGCACGCAGCCTTCGCAGCAACTGCGCGTCGAGTTCGCCGACGACAAGGTCTCGCTGCTGCAGTTGCGCGGCAGCACTGCCTCCGACCTGCCGCTGCTGCGCATGGAACCGCCGCTGATCGGCGGCATCTATCCCGGCCATAACGAGGACCGCGAACTGGTCAGGCTGAACCAGGTGCCGAAGATGCTGACCGCCGCGCTGATCGCGACCGAAGACCGGAAGTTCTATACGCACTGGGGCATCGATCCGCGCGGCATCGCGCGCGCGTTGTACAAGACCGTGACCGGTCAGCGCATCGAGGGCGGCAGCACGCTGACCCAGCAGCTGGTCAAGAATTTTTTCCTGTCCCCGGAACGCACGCTGACGCGCAAGGCGAACGAGGTGCTGATGGCGCTGCTGCTCGAATTGCACTACAGCAAGGACGAGATACTCGAAACCTACCTCAACGAGGTGTTCCTCGGCCAGGATGCCAACCGCGCGATCCACGGCTTCGGGCTGGCCAGCTATTTCTATTTCGACCGCCCGCTGGACCGGCTGGAGCCGCAGGAAATCGCCACCCTGGTGGGCATGGTCAAGGGACCGACGGTGTACGACCCGCGCAGGCATCCTGAACTGGCGCTGAAACGGCGCAATGTCGTGCTGCAGGAAATGGCCAGCCAGAACGTGATCACCCAGGCGCAATTCATCGAGGCGCGCCGCAAGCCGCTGGGCGTGGTGAAGCGCGCGCCGTCCGGCACCTCGCCTTATCCGGCCTTCCTGCAATTCGTCCATCTGCAGCTGCAGCGCGACTATCGGGAAGAGGATCTGCGCAGCGAAGGATTGCGCATCTTCACCACGCTGGATCCGTACGTGCAGCATGAAGCCGAACAGGCTTTGGCGACGCGGCTCACCGCGCTCGAGAAATCGCACCGGCTGCCCGCCGATTCGCTGGAGGGCGCGGTGGTGGTCAGCAGCACGCAGACCGGCGAGATCCAGGCGATGGTCGGCGGACGCGATGCGCGCTACGCCGGATTCAACCGCGCGATCGATGCACGGCGCCAGATCGGTTCGCTGATCAAGCCCATCATCTACCTGACCGCACTCGAAGACCCGCAGCACTACACGCTGATCACCCCGCTGGACGACAGCCCGCTGGTGTGGAGCCAGCCGGGCACCCCGGACTGGAAGCCGAACAACTATGACCGCAAGTTCCACGGCCAGGTGCAGCTGCGCACCGCGCTGGCCGAATCCTACAATGTCGCGACCGCGCGTCTCGGTATAGCGCTCGGTGTGCAGGGCATCCTCGACAAGCTGCCGCTGTTCGGCATCGACCGCCGGCCGCCGCCGTTCGCCTCGTCGCTGATCGGCGCGTTCGGACTGTCGCCGATGGAAGTGTCCCAGCTTTACCAGACC
>JBAUQH010000185.1:0-20399 GCA_049580605.1 Gallionella sp.
GTTCCACAATCTGCGCCGCATATTCATGAAACAGCGTGTGATTGCTCTTTACCCAATGGTAGTAGGGAATATGTATGTTGGCCTTGCCCTCTCCATATATCCATTTTCCCAATTCGCACACATCATCCTTCTTGATATTGACCGGATCAAGCTTTTCTTGACTTGTGCCATCCAAATAGGCGAGCAGGCGTTGCTTCCACGCAACGTGCCTGTTTATCATGTTCAACCATTTCATGGCTATTAATTTCCTGTTGGGAATTGGCCTTATAACCAGATTACGGTGAACGTTATCAGGTAATAATTTCAGTCCAAGGTCCAGATTTGCGCGATGCTCCTGCCGGGACGTAATGGTTACAACTTCTTGCATAGACCATCAAGAATAGGCCAGCCGATAGGCGATTTGCCGCAAGGATACTGGTGCAACGGCTGGGTGAATATTGCCTATCCGACCCCTATTCAAGTATCGATTGTTATGCTAGCAGCAAGAATTCTTGCTGCTTGGCCTTGTGCGATTGCACAGGATTGGATTTTCAGATCAGGTACTGCGCGGCTGTCAGCCTAAGGGAACGGCGTTTTGAATGCGCTTATTTTTTCTCCAAACCCCGGGCTACCGCAAAGGCTACCGCTTGAACTCGGGAGTTTGCTTTGAGCTTGCCAAGAATGCGTTGTACATGTTTCTTGATGGTACTTTCACTGGTGTACAGTATTTGTGCAATTTCCCAATTCGTTTTACCGGAACACAACCATTGCAGAACCTGTTGTTCTCTCGGGGTCAGATCAGATACAGTCTGTTTGATCTTGGCTGGCTCATTGTGACTGCCGTTTATTGCTCTGATTAGAGCTACGTGCAAGTGCGGCACAAGCATTTCCAACATCTTGGCATGATGCTCCGTGAGCTTCCCTGGAATTTGGGAGAATGAAAAATAACTGGTGGTATTGCTTTGGATATCACACAGGCCATGCGCAGCAACATTCCGCAATTCAAAACGCTTGAACATTTCCAGCCAGGCCCGGTTGGCATTTCGTTCGGATTTCTCGATTGGAATTTCGAAGAGTACCGGTCTTCTGGTATTCAGCCATTGGATCAGTAGCGGGCTGCTGATCAGACCGCCGACTTGTTGCAAGGATTTGACATATTCCAGAGGAAAATTGCTGCTAATGATTTGCCGAACACGACTACCCAGATGTTCTATTTCTCCTATGGCGCAAACCATCATGCCGTGTGGAAAAATTTGTTGCAGGTCTCTTTGCATCCAGGCGCATAATTGATCCGGGGAATCGATGTCAAGGGATGTGTTGATCGCTTCAAAAAATGCTGACTGGCGGAGACTATTATTGTCCGCGGTGGCTGGGCCGTTGACATGTGTCCCCGCAAGTCTGCCGGCACTTATTTTAGCCTCATCGTTGAGAGAATCTTTGAACATCTATTTGCGCTGTTATCAGTCAGGTCTTAATAAGGTTACCATAACAGTATAAATATCCCTTCGCCAAGTTGATAAACATCCCCAATTCACTTTTCAAATGTCTGCAACCTGGCACGAAGCAGAGATAGCCTTTCCCATTAATCGCCGGAAAACGGCACATTACAAAAGGCCTATGTTGACCGCATATTGCCCGTTTGGGTTGGCTAACACAAACGACCGCTTCTCGATCAAGATCGGCCAGTCGATTTTATTTCATCGTCCGGCAACGCCCGATCCGAAGGAGTCACTTTTAGGGCTCACTCAATTCTTACTCGGGTACCATGGAAAATTCATACTTTGCCCAAACGTCATCAGTCATTTCATATCCGTCCGCATTCCATTCATCGTCCTTGTATGCAGGATCGCAGCATTCAACAATAAAGCCAATTGCGCGGTTCTCGCCCGAATGGGTTGTATTCACATTTGCTACATAAACCATCATGTCCGGTTTGATTCCGGAGATATAAGTTCGGTGAATCATTGGGGGTTTTATCATTGCAATATTTACTCCTTTAGGTGGGTTATGGGTTATCTGCTGAGGGAAATCTTTCTCAAGCGATCGGCCGGTTTCTGCGCTTTGCGCATTCCCATTTTCTATCATTCCCGCATCCGCTTTCTGGCGCAATATGGACATTAACTTGATTTAACCAAACAACAAGAAGGCGGAGCGTGTTTGGATGCTACTGGACACAATGTCGCAGGCGCGATCAATGGAATAAAGCGGGGAAACACGGAAATTCCAGCCATGTTCACTCGCCGTTTCGACACTTTTTACTGGCAGCTTGGGGCGGCTAGCTTTGCTTGAGCTGTTTCAGTTGGTGCATGCAATCCATTGCGGCGAGTTTGTAGCATTCCGCGAGTGTCGGATAGTTGAATACGTTGCTGACCAGGTCGCGAACCGTGCCATTGAAGTTCATCACCAGTTGCCCGATGTGGATCAGTTCGCTGGCCTGTTCGCCTACGATATGCACACCCAGCAGTTTTTCGTTGCGCGCGCCGACGACCAGCTTGAGCAAGCCGTGCGCGTCGCCGATGATTTGTCCGCGTGCGCTGTCCTTGAAATTCGAGCGTCCGACCAGATAGGGAATGTTTTCCTGCTGCACTTCCTTTTCGGTTTTGCCGACGTAGGATATCTCCGGGATGGTGTAGACCGCCATCGGCAGGTTCTCCGCTGTGACATGCCGCTCGCCCTCGAACGCGTACAGTACCGCTGCGCGCCCCTGTTCCATTCCCGTGGAAGCAAGCGCGGGCCGGCCGATCAAGTCACCCACCGCGAAAATATGCGGTATGCTGGTCTGGTAATGCTGGTTAACTTCTATCCATCCATCCTCGGCAATGATGCCGGCATTTTCAACGTGCAGCTTTTCGCTGTTCGGTTGCCTGCCCTGCGCATAGAGCACCGCATCGGCGTGTATCTGCTTGCCGCTTTCCAGATCGGTAATCGTGCCGTTTCCATCGCGGCGAATTTCGGCGACACGTTCCTGCATGTGAAAAGTGACGCCCATGCCGAGAAAACTGTCGGCCAGGACGCCGACCACATCTTCGCTCAGGTACTCCAGCAGTTGCGCGTGGCTGTCCACCACGCTGACCCTGACGCCCAGCGCCGCGAAGATCGACACGAATTCACACGCGATCACCCCGCCGCCGACGACCGTCAGGCTGTCCGGCAGATGGCGGAGGTTCAGGATGGAAGTCGAATCCAGCACGGTCTTCTTGTCGAATGGAACATCGGCCGGACGGCGCGGGCGTGAACCGGTGGCGAGTATGATCGCCTCGGCGGAGATGTTGCGCAGCTTGCCGGCCGTGTCAGTAACCCGGACAGTATGTGTATCGACAAATGCTGCTTCGCCCGGAATCAGCGCCACACCGGACCGCAGCAGGCGTTGCAGGATCACCGATTCCTGCTGGGCGATCACCCCTTCCTTGCGCCGCACTGCATCGGCCAGCAAGCCGTGGCGATTCACGCCGCCGGGAGAAAGCGCCTGGCGCATTCCGCCGGTGCTGGAGCGGGACAGCAGGTAAGCGACTTCGCGTAGCGCCTTGCTGGGTATCGTGCCGGTCTGCAGGCCCGCACCGCCAAGCTTGGGTTTGCGCTCGATGATCGCGGCGCGCTTGCCCATTCGTGACGCCTGCCATGCGGCCTGTTGTCCGGCGGGTCCGGAGCCGATAATCAGAACATCGTAGTCCATGAGGGTAATCGGGAGTGTTCGCGTTATTTGATGCGCATGCCGGGCTGCGCGCCGTCATCCGGCGACAGGATGAACAGGCCGGGCGGCTCGCCTGAAGCAGCAAGAACCATGCCTTCCGACAGGCCGAACTTCATCTTGCGCGGCGCGAGATTGGCGACCATCACCGTCATGCGACCCTTGAGTTTTTCCGGATCGTAAACCGACTTGATGCCGGCGAACACGGTGCGAGGATTTTTCTCGCCGATGTCCAGCGTCAGCTTCAGCAGCTTCTCCGCGCCTTCCACATGCTCGGCGTTGACGATGCGCGCCACGCGCAGGTCGACTTTCATGAAATCATCTATCGAAATGAACTGGCTGCTTTCTGCTTCTGTCACGGCTTTCTTTGCCTCCTGTTGCTGGTGCGCGGCATGGCGCTGTTCTGATTGCGCCTGTGGCGCGGGCTGCAGGGTTTCCCTGTTCGCGGCGATCATCGCTTCGATCAGATTGGAATCAAGGCGGGTCATGAGGTGCCGGTACTTTTTTATTTGATGCCCCTCAGGAAGATGAGTTGTTACATCAGCAAATTCAAGTTCTTTATTAAGCCCAAGAAATTCTTCTGAATGCCTTGCAACCTGTGGCAATACGGGCTTAATGAAAAGCGTTAGTAACCTGAACCACTCTATTACTGCTGAACACACTCTATGCAGGAACTCGCGATCCCCGGGATTTTTGGGATTGTTGAAATTTTTCGAAAGCTCCCATGGAGCACAATTATTCCACCAGACATTAATGTCATCCGCAAGCTCCATAATCAAGCGCATTGCAGCATTGTATTGTCTGTGCTCATACGCTCTAGCTATTGAGTCTGCGTATCGAACTGTTTTTTCAATGATCGCATCCCGATAATCGATCGCATCCCGATAATCATTGCCGTAACCGGATTTTCCTAGCACCATATTCCCAATTTTTCCTTGGAAATGTTTGTGCAGGATGCCGGATGCGCGACTCGCAATATTGATGTACTTGCCGATTAGGTCGCTGTTCACCTTCGCGACGAAATCCTCAAGGTTCAGGTCAATGTCTTCCATCGAGCCGTTCAGTTTGGCCGCGTAGTAATAGCGCAGGTATTCGGTGTTCTTGACATGTTCGACATAGCTCTTCGCGGTGATGAACGTGCCGCGCGATTTGCTCATCTTCTCGCCGTTTACAGTCAGGAAGCCATGCGCGAATAATTTGGTCGGCGTACGAAAACCGGCGTGTTGCAGCATTGCGGGCCAGAACAGCGCGTGGAAGTACAGGATGTCTTTGCCGATGAAGTGATACATTTCGGCTTTCGAACCGGCTTTCCAGTATTCGTCGAAGTCCAGACCCTTGTCATCGCACAGTTGCCGGAAGCTGCCCATGTAGCCGACCGGAGCGTCCAGCCACACATAGAAATACTTGCCCGGCGCACCGGGGATTTCGAAACCGAAGTAGGGCGCGTCGCGCGAGATGTCCCAGTCGGTGAGTTTGTTTTCGCCTTCCGCGCCCAGCCATTCCTGCATCTTGTTCGAGGCTTCGGTTTGCAGCGTGTCGCTTTTTGTCCATAGCCGCAGGAAATCCTGGCAGCGCTGGTCGGAGAGTCTGAAGAAATAGTGGTCGGAGTCGCGCAGTTCCGGCTTTGCGCCGGACACCGCGGAGTACGGGTTGATCAGGTCGGTGGGCGCATAGGCGGCGCCGCACACCTCGCAGTTGTCGCCGTACTGGTCCTTGGCGTGGCACTTCGGGCATTCGCCCTTGATGAAGCGGTCCGGCAGGAACAGGTTCTTGACCGGGTCGAAGAATTGTTCGATGGAGCGCCTGGCGATCAGGCCGGCTTTGTCCAGCTTGCGGTAAATATCCTCGGCATATTGTCTGGTCTCGTCGCTGTTGGTACTGCCGTAATTGTCGAACGCAACCAGGAAGCTGTCGAAATCCGCCTTGTGTTCGTGCCACACGCGGTCGATCAGCTGTTCCGGCGTGATGCCTTCCTTCTCGGCGCGCAGCATGATCGGCGTGCCGTGGGTGTCATCGGCGCACACGTAGTGGCAGGTGTTTCCCCGCATTTTCTGGAACCGCACCCAGATGTCGGTCTGGATGTATTCGACCAGGTGGCCGAGGTGGATGCTGCCGTTGGCATAGGGCAGGGCGGAGGTGACGAGGATTTTGCGGGGGTTCATGTTTAGAGCCGGAATGCGATCAAGGCGCGGATTTTAGCAAATCGCGCGCTGCAGCGGCTAATTGGTTAAAATCGTGGCCTTGCAAATTCAAACCAGAGGAGCGAGGTGCAAGGTACAAGGTGCAAGGTGCAAGGAATAGAAAATCCTTGTGCCTTGTATCTTGTGCCTTGTGCCTGAGTATATGAGCATCAAGTCAGACAAATGGATACGCCGGATGGCGGAGCAGCACAAAATGATCGAGCCGTACGAGCCGAACCAGGTGAAGATGGTCGACGGCAAGCGCATCGTTTCTTACGGCACGTCGAGTTACGGCTACGATATCCGCTGTTCCAATGAATTCAAGCTGTTCACCAACATCAACAGCACCATCGTCGACCCGAAGAATTTCGATCCGAATTCCTTCGTCGAGGTGAATGCCGACTACTGCATCATTCCGCCCAACTCGTTCGCGCTGGCACGCACCGTCGAATATTTCCGCATCCCGCGCAGCGTGTTGACCATCTGCCTCGGCAAGTCCACCTATGCGCGCTGCGGCATCATCGTCAATGTCACGCCGTTCGAGCCGGAATGGGAAGGCTATGTGACGCTGGAGTTCTCCAACACCACCCCGCTGCCGGCCAAGATCTACGCCAACGAGGGTGTCGCGCAGGTGCTGTTTTTCGAGAGCGACGAGGTCTGCGAGACCTCCTACAAGGATCGCGGCGGAAAATACCAGGGGCAGGTCGGCGTGACCCTGCCGAAAATGTAGCCCGTCCCGTCCCGGCACCGCCTTCCGGTTGCAGCAATTTTTTCTTGCAGCCCCGCCCGAATCTGCGACAATCCGCGCCGATTCCTAAACGCCCGCCGGGAACAAGCAATGAAACCCGGTTATGGTTCCGACGTCATATTGAACCCGGGCAAATTTGAGTCTTCACCGAAGCACAAACCCGAACAATGTGTTGGTCGCGCACATGGCGCGGCACATCACTCCTGACACGCAAGGAGCTGAACATGAAGTTTCGCATTAGTTACGACGTCACATTGCCCTTCGGTCAATATGCGTCTTCACTGAAACTCCAACTTACACAGTGTGATGCAGGCCCCCGGGGGGTTGCGTTCGGATCCGCCAAGCAAAGGAGTGCAATATGAAGTTTCGCTTTCCGATCATCATCATCGATGAAGACTTCCGTTCCGAGAATGCCAGCGGCTTGGGCATCCGCGCGCTGGCCGATGCCATCGAAAAGGAGGGAATGGAGATCCTCGGTGTCACCAGCTATGGCGACCTGACTTCGTTCGCCCAGCAGCAGAGCCGTGCCTCCGCATTCCTGCTGTCGATCGACGACGAGGAATTCGGCGGGGGCAGCAAGGAGGAAACCGAGGTTGCGCTGAAGACACTGCGTGCCTTCGTTCAGGAGATACGCTTCAAGAACGCCGACATTCCGATCTACCTGTATGGCGAGACGCGAACCTCACGGCACATCCCGAACGATATCCTGCGCGAGCTGCACGGCTTCATTCACATGCACGAGGATACGCCCGAGTTCGTCGCGCGCCATATCATCCGCGAGGCAAAGTCCTACCTCGATTCGCTGGCCCCGCCGTTTTTCCGCGCGCTGCTGCACTATGCGCAGGACGGTTCATATTCGTGGCATTGCCCGGGACATTCCGGCGGTGTGGCATTCCTGAAATCGCCGGTCGGACAGATGTTCCACCAGTTCTTCGGCGAAAACATGCTGCGCGCGGACGTGTGCAACGCGGTGGACGAGCTCGGCCAGTTGCTCGACCATACCGGGCCGGTGGCGGCATCGGAGCGCAACGCGGCGCGCATCTTCAATTCCGACCACCTGTTCTTCGTCACCAACGGCACCTCGACCTCGAACAAGATCGTGTGGCACTCGACCGTCGCGCCGGACGACATCGTGGTGGTGGACCGCAACTGCCACAAGTCGATACTGCACGCGATCATGATGACCGGCGCGGTGCCGGTGTTCCTGAGGCCGACGCGCAACCATTACGGCATCATCGGGCCGATCCACAAATCGGAATTCGAGCCGGAGAACATCCAGAAGAAGATCAATGCGAACCCGTTCATCAAGGACAAGACCAAGAAACCGCGCATCCTGACCATCACGCAGAGCACCTACGATGGCGTGGTGTACAACGTCGAGATGCTCAAGCAGATGCTGGACGGCAAGATCGACACGCTGCATTTCGACGAGGCCTGGCTACCGCACGCGGCATTCCATCCGTTCTACAAGGACATGCATGCCATCGGCAAGCACAGGCCGCGCGCCAAGGAATCGATGATCTTCGCCACGCAGTCCACGCACAAATTGCTGGCCGGCCTGTCGCAGGCGTCGCAGATCCTGGTGCGCGAACCGGAGAACCGCAAGCTCAACAACCATGTGTTCAACGAGGCCTATCTGATGCACACCTCGACCAGCCCGCAGTACGCCATCATCGCCTCGTGCGACGTGGCCGCCGCGATGATGGAACCGCCGGGCGGCACCGCGCTGGTGGAAGAGAGCATCGCCGAGGCATTGGATTTCCGCCGCGCGATGCGCAAGGTGGACGAAGAGTACGGAAATGACTGGTGGTTCAAGGTTTGGGGGCCGGAGAAGATCGCCGATGAAGGCATCGGATCGCGGGAAGACTGGATGCTGAAAGTCGGCGACAAATGGCACGGCTTCGGCAAACTCGCAGCCGGCTTCAATATGCTTGATCCGATCAAGGCCACCATTATCACTCCCGGACTCAACCTCAACGGCAACTTCGACGACACCGGCATGCCCGCCGCCATTGTCACCAAGTACCTCGCGGAACACGGCGTGATTGTCGAGAAGTGCGGGTTGTATTCGTTCTTCATCATGTTCACGATCGGCATCACCAAGGGGCGCTGGAACACGCTGCTCACTGCGTTGCAACAGTTCAAGGATGATTACGACAAGAACCAGCCGATGTGGCGGATATTGCCGGAATTTGCCGCCAAGTACCCGCAGTACGAGCGCGTCGGCCTGCACGACCTGTGCCAGCAGATCCACGATACCTACAAAAAGCACAACGTCGCGAAGATGACGACCGAGATGTACCTGTCGGATATGCAGCCCGCGATGAAACCTTCCGATGCGTTCGCCAGGATGGCGCACGACGAGATCGAGCGAGTGGAGATCGACGATCTGGAAGGTCGCGTCACCGCGGTGTTGCTGACGCCCTATCCTCCCGGCATCCCGCTGCTGATCCCGGGCGAACGTTTCAACAAGCTGATCGTCGATTACCTCAAGTTCGCGCGCAACTTTAACAAGAAATTCCCCGGCTTCGAAACCGACATACACGGTCTGGTATCAGACAAGGATGGCGGCGAACGCGTGTATCACGTGGATTGCGTGCAGCAGGATTAAGCCGCACCCGGCTCGAAAGCAATGCCGGCTGTTTCATCCATCAGGGTAGCGGGCGTTTCGAGGCAAGGGCATTCCGGTCAAAACCGCCCGTGCCGTGGCGCGTTTCGACTTCGATCCCGATATCCTTGAGCAGCGGAGTCGGCAGTATCCCGCCCGCGCAGACAATCACCGCATCGTTGGGCAGGTCGATTTTGGTTCCCTTGTGGTCGATCACCACGCTGCCTGCCTTTATTTCCTTGACGTTCGATTCAAGCAATACCGACAAGCGTCCTGACGTTTGAGCCGCCTCGGTCAGTTGACGGTTTTTCGGTTTGACACGGCTGAATGCGTTACTGCGGTAACTCAGTGTCACCTTGGCGCCCGGTTCCTTGCAAATCGCCAGCGCGGCTTCCAGCGCTGCATCCCCGCCGCCGACCACCAGCACCCGCTGGCCACGATATTGCTCCGGATCGATCAGTCGGTACACCACCTTTTGCTGGTCTTCACCCGGAACTTCGAGTCTGCGCGGCGTGCCGCGCCTGCCGATCGAAAGCAGTACGCTGCGAGTGTGGTAACTATAGCGATCGGTAAGTACATGAAGCGTGTCGCCCTCGCGTTCAATCTTTTCCATGCGCTCGCCGAAATTGATCTTGATGCCGGTCTTGGCGACCACATTTTCCCAGAGCTTCATCAGGATTTCCTTGGTGGTTTCCCTGATGTTAACCTTGCCGAAGATCGGAAGTTTCATGGGCGCGGTCATGACGATCTTGCCGCGCGGATAATGCAGCGTTGTACCGCCGAACGTTTCTTCCTGCTCGATGGTGACATAGCGCAAGCCATGCTGCTTTGCGGCAAGCGTCGCGGATATTCCGGCGGGACCGGCTCCGACGATGACCACATCGACGGGAGTTTTGCCGGTACCCCGTTTCCTGATGGATTCGATCGCCTGGCGACCCTGTTCGGCAGCTTTCCTGATCAGGCCCATGCCCCCGAGTTCACCGGCGATGAAAATGCCCGGAACATTGGTTTCGAAGTTGGGTTTGAGCTGGGGAATGTCCACGCCGCGTTTCTCGGTGCCGAATACCAGCTTGATCGCGCCAACGGGACAGGACGTGGCACACGCGCCGTGACCGATGCAATGAGCCGGGCTGATGAGTACGCCTTTCCCGTCGATCATGCCGATTGCCTGTTCAGGGCAGGCAAGGATGCACCCTCCGGAACCCAGGCATATGTTTGGGTCGATCACCGGATGGAGAGATGGTGGTTCGGTCAGACCGGATTCCACAGACTCTTGCCAGGTTTCCTCGGCAATTTTTTCACGCCGGCTGCGTTTGACAAGAAAGATAATCAAAGGCACAGTCAGCGGAACTACATAAAGCACGTAGATGAAAACTTGATCGTTCATGTTGGTTATTGATCTGCAGATGCAAATTTGGCTTTTATCATAATTCCATTTTGGCCTGAATTGAAAGTTTGGAGGACGAATTGAAGAAAGCAAGGCATGGCTGTAACAAACACGCGGCAATTCCGGACCTGATCAGGCTGCATAACCCTGACGGTACCGGCGAACTTCTTCATGCGCTGCAGCGATAATTGCAATCTAGCGTCGCGGTAAGGGCAATTGCAAGTCATGTTAATTCAGCATTATCAGGTGAAATTATGGCTCATGCAAAACTGTTCGCAGCAATATGCGAGCCCGTTGATCAAATTGCATTCCCCGGTTGCGCAAAAATGGTAAGTCGAAATGCCGACTGATTCTTCTCCTAAAAGCACTGGTTCCAGATCCGGCGACGTCGCCCCGCCCATTGATCGGCGCAGGCAAAATCACCCCCTTGAAACCAGGGTCTTCGGCGGCACACGAGCTGAAGAACGCCGCATGGGTGTCGGCGTCGGGGTAATCTGGTTCGCTACCATCGTGCTGACCTTGCTGGCGTTATGGGTCTATTTCAAGGCATCGCAAAACCAGTTGGACTATAAACCCAGTTCAGGGTTCGGATATTACCTGGGTTTGGTTGGCGGAGTGATGATGCTGCTGATGCTGCTGTATCCAGTACGCAAGCATATGCAGCTTGCCCGCAGCTGGGGGCCGCTGAAATACTGGTTCATGATGCACATGATCTTCGGGATAGGCGGACCGGTACTGGTCCTGTTCCATTCGACATTCCACGTGAAATCCCTGAATGCCGGCGTCGCGCTTTATTCGATGTTGCTGGTGGTGGCCAGCGGCATCATCGGGCGATTTATCTACAAGCGGATACACCAGGGGCTATATGGACGAAAGCTGAATCTGGTTGAATTGCAGAAATCCGTGGATTTGAATCAAAGAAGTTCCGACAGAGTCATTACGCTCGCCATTTCGGCAACGGCTGTCGATGCAAAACTTCAAAAATTTCGCGACATGGCTTTCGAAACACGCATCGGTATTGCCACCCGTTTCTGGCGTTTCATTACGTTTGATTTGCGCCGGTACATGCTGACGAGACATAGCCGCAATGAAATGAAGCGTGCAATCGCTCACTTGGCCAAGACACAGGGATGGGACAAACCGGAGCAGTATGACCATCTTCAGGAAGCAATGTTGTATGTGAAGCGGTACCTGGCTTCTGTGCAGCGCGCTGCTCAATTTTCGGCTTTCGAACGATTGTTCCGGCTGTGGCACGTTTTGCATTCCCCCTTTGTCTGGTTGCTTGGGGTTAGCGGGATCGTCCATGTGATCGCCACCAACTTCATGTATTGAGGGTTACCTGACATGCTTCGTTTAGCCCTGATTTTTTTTGCCCTATGCTTTTCGGGTATTGCTTACGGTGCAGGCGAGTCCGCGCTGATGCCCGGTCAGGTAATCGCCGGGCATGCCAAACTCGAGGCGGAATGCACGAATTGCCACGTGCGTTTTCACAAGGAAGCGCAGAGCGGTTTGTGCGCGAACTGCCACAAGGACATCAAAGCCGACCTCGATAACCACAAGGGATTTCACGGCAGGATGGATCAACAGGCATGCAATACCTGCCATACCGAACACAAGGGACGGAAAGCGAATATTGTCGTGCTGGACAAGGCCAAGTTCGACCACACCAAGACCGATTTTCCGTTGCTGGGTGCGCACCAGAACAAGGACAAGGTTAAATGTTCGGATTGCCACAAAGAGAAGAAGAAATATCGCGAAGCGCCGACCGCCTGCGATAGCTGCCACCACAAGGATGACAAGCACAAGGGCAGCCTCGGACCCGATTGCAAGAGCTGCCATAACGAGCGTACCTGGAAAGAGGCGAAATTCGACCACTCCTTCGAGAAGACCCACTTCCCGCTCAAGGGCAAGCATCAGGAGGTGAAATGCAGCAAGTGTCATCTTACCCAGGGCACTTACAAGGGGGCGCCGCTGGAATGCGTAAGTTGCCATAAGAAGGATGACAAGCACAAGGGCAGATACGGCAAGAAATGCGAAACCTGCCACGTTGAGCGTGGCTGGAAGGTGATCACATTCGACCATGACATCGAGACCAAATTCAAGCTGCTGGGTTCACACAAGACCGTCAAGTGCATTTCCTGCCACGTCCGGCCGCTGTTTTCGAAACCCGCATTGCCGTCCGCGTGCATCGGCTGTCACAAGAAGGACGATGTGCACAAGGGCGGGTTGGGCACGCAATGCCAGACCTGCCACAACGAGGTGAAGTGGAAAAAATCGAAATTCGATCACGACCGGGACACCAAGTTTCCGTTAAAGGGCAAGCACGTCACGACCAAATGCGATGCCTGCCACACGCCTGCGCTGAAAGCCAGCGGCGCGAAACTGCCCATGGATTGCTACTCCTGCCACCAGAAAAAAGATGTGCACAAGGATACCCTGGGCAAGCGCTGCGAAACCTGCCACAACGAAAAGGATTGGAAGGATGCCATTTTTGACCACGGACGCGCGCGCTTTCCGCTGGTCGGATTGCATATCAAGGTGGAATGCAAGAAATGCCATACCACCGAGGTATTCCGCAATACGCCTTCCGATTGCTATTCCTGCCACAAGAAGGACGATGACAAGATACACAAGCTAAGATTGGGAAGGGATTGCGCGTCGTGCCACAATCCGCGGTCATGGAAGGTCTGGGATTTCGATCACGACACCCGCACCGATTTCAAGCTGGATGGCGCGCACAAGGCAATCTCCTGCTATTCCTGCCATAAACTGCCGATGATTGGTCGCATCATCCTGGCGAAAACCTGCGATGGCTGCCATGACAACCAGGATGTCCATCAGGGCGAATATGGCCAGCGATGCGACCGTTGCCACCTTACCACCAAGTGGAAAAACCTCCGTCCGGGAATCAAGGGTCAGCGATATTGAAAGCCGCTCATCGGAAATTGAATCGCCGATGAACGGCTCTTGAATCGCACCGCCTCAGCCATTACAGTGCGCCCGATTTATAACGTTTGGCCAGACCGGCAAACGGGAGCGGGATGCAACCGACAGTAATAGTTGCAGGAAAGCATAGCCACAAGATAGTTATACGGAGGAGTTTCGCAATGCGCACAAACAGGATTCAGGCTGGCTTTGCCGCGTTGAGCATCGTTGTTTTGCTGATGTCGGCCTGCGGAGGCGGCGGCGAGGGTGTGACTGGAACCACCACGGTACTGTCCGCCTATGTCGCGAATTATGGCGACGGCACCATCTCGCAATACACCATCAACCCGTCGACCGGAGCGCTGACGCCCAAATCGCCGCCAACAGTGGTTTCAGATTCAGCCCTTCCAGCATCGTCAGGACCAACTTCCATTGCAGTGGCGGTCTATAGCGGCTATGCCAAGTACGCGTATATAGCGAACAGTTTAGCGGGTATTTCTCAATTCACGATCGGAAGGGGCGGCGTCCTGCAGGCAATGAATCCAGCATCGGTACTATCTGGTGGAGGTGGGCTTAGTCCAACCTCGGTCGCGGTCGACCCGAGCGGAAAGTACCTGTATGCCGTTAACAGTTCAGGTGATGAAATTGCGCAATTCACCATAGGTATGAGTGGTGCTTTGACGCCGATGTCCCCAAACCCGACGGTTAGCTATGGAACGGGTAGTGGTACCTATGCAAGTATCGCCGTCGATCCGACGGGCCAGTTTGTTTACGTGGCAGACTGGAGTAACAATTTGATTGCACAATTCACCATCGGCGCGGGGGGTGCACTGCAGACGATGACTGCGGTTTCGACTGGACCGAACTCGTACCCGATCTCAATTGGTTTTGATCCCGCCGGAAAATACGCTTATGTGGTGAATTATGGTAATGCTGGTTCAAGCGTTAAAAGCACCGTTACGCAATACAGTATTGCTACATCCGGTACACCTGGCGCACTGGCATCGGTTTCCACGGCAACACCAACGCAACTGGATAATGCTACATCAATTGCCATCGATAAAGCCGGGGCGTATGCCTATGTGGCGTGCGGATACGGCTTGTATCAATTGCCCATTTATAGCGATGGTTCGCTGATTATCAGTGTCGCGCCGATTCTGACGGGGGGTACCACCCCGCAGTCCGTCGCCATCGACCCCTCCGGCAAGTTTGTCTACGTTACAAACCAAATTGGTAATAATGGCATTTCAGCTACTGGCAGTGTTTCGCAATTCAACGTCGGGACCGGTTTCGTATACGCAAAGGATGTATCGGCAGGCAACCAGGCTTATTTCATTACCACCGCTGTCTCAATACAGTAACGATACTCAGTCACATAATTATGATGCGCCTCTGTCTTTTAGGTCGATTTACCTTTCTTCGATTCGACAGTATTTCAAATGCCGACAGTTTGTCAGGTAGTTTCCGTCTGCATGGATTTCAAAACCGTTCGTCGGTTTTTTAATCCGGCCGTCTGATATTTGTGTGTAAGATGCACACGATAAAGTATATTTTGTGGTAATCTTCGCTTCAATTTACGCGGGTAATGCGGGTTTTCCGGAGTCTGGAAGATCGTTAAGGGGAAGCTAAATGAACCAAACACGAGAAAATGAATTGACATGTGCCGCCCGGCACAAGACGCGGTGGTACGGATTGCTGCTGATATTGCCGTTGCTGATCGTGATGCACCCTGCATCCGCCGCCACACCAAATCCTAACTTGATCAAGTTTGACCACAGCCAAACCGGGTTTCCCTTGACCGGTGCCCATATCCAGGCCCGCTGCGATTCCTGCCATGTGGATGGGGTGTTCAAGGGAACACCGCACGAGTGCGCCAGCTGCCACGTGGCCGGCAACCATATGGGCGCGGTATTCAAGAACACGACGCATATTCCCACCTTTGACAAGTGCGACCGATGCCACGAGACCAAAGCCTGGTCGCCCGTGAAGCCGTTCGACCACCTCGGTGTGGCGGCGGGAACCTGCCAGAACTGCCACAATGGCAGCGGGGGTGCAACGGGCAAGCCGAGCGGGCATATTGCCACAGCCGCTTCATGCGACAGCTGCCACATGACTGCAAACTGGAAGCAGCTCGCATCGGGCGGTTTGCCGGCGAATCACTTGCCGACCCAGCAAGCCTGTTCGCTGTGCCATAACCAGGCCACATTTATTCCCGGGGTGATGAACCACACCGGCATCGTCACCGGATGCGCGAGTTGCCACAATGGACAGGTCTTCGTCGGCGTCACGCCCAAGCCCATTCCATCGGGCCACGTGCCGACCAGCAAGCCCTGCGAACTCTGCCATTCGCCGTCCCGTACCAGTCCGGGTGGATTTTTGATTCCGCCCGCGCCCGCCAACTCGCCGACGATGATGAACCATGCCGGCATCGTCATCAACTGCACGCAGTGCCACAACGGGCAGACCTTTGCCGTGGGTGTGACACCCAAACAAAAGAGTGATGCGCCCACCACGCACATGACGACCAGTTCGGATTGCTCGGCCTGCCACACGTCGACGACCACTTTCCTGATGGCCAACCTGACCACTCCGCCGATCGGGCACCTGCCCACGACAATGGTCTGTTCGACTTGCCATAGTGCCGGATTCGGGCCGAACTCCGGCGTGATGGTGCATACGGGCATCGTCAGCGGTTGCGCAAGTTGCCACAACGGACAGGTATTTACCGGGGTAACGCCGAAATCCAAGCCGGTGAACCATGTCCCTACCAGTTTGCCGTGTGAAGCCTGTCACTCCACGAGCAACTTCACTGCGTTTTCAGGAACGAGCATGAATCACACGGGCATCGTCAGCGGTTGCGCAAGTTGCCATAACGGCCAGAGCTATTACGGGGTGACGCCGGTGTCGAAGCCGTCTGGCTCACCGCCACACTTGCCAACGAGCATGTCGTGTGAAACCTGCCATTCCACGGCCAATACGAATCCTGGCGGATTTGGGCCAAACACGCCGATGAAACACACGGGCATCGTCAGCGGTTGCGCGACCTGTCATGGTTTCAATAACATTGGCATCGCGTTTTACGGGGTGACAGCGAAAGCGCAGACCATCTCCCCAACCCACACTGCGGCCGGCAACACGCCATGCGAAAGCTGCCACAGTTCGACGACGAGCTTTGCAATTGCAACGGGTGGGACCAAGCCTGCAAATCACTTGCCGACAACGGCAGCGTGCACGCTGTGCCATGGCGGCACCACTTATTACCCGGGAATAATGAACCACACGGGCATCGTCAGCGGCTGTGCGACTTGCCACAACGGCCAGGTGTTTGCCGGGGTAACGCCGGTGTCCAAGCCGGTGAACCACCTGCCGACCGCTGCGGCCTGCGAGACTTGCCATACCGCGCCGGTTACGACCCCGCCGACACCCGGCGGATTCGCGGGCGGCAAAATGAACCACACCGGTATAGTCAGCGGCTGCACCAACTGCCACAACGGCCAGGTTTTCGCCGGAATTACGCCGATGGCAAAACCGTCCAACCACGTGCCGACAAGTTTGTCATGCGAGACCTGCCATTCCACATCCAAAACAAGTCCGGGTGGATTTGCCGGAACGCTGATGAACCACACCGGCATCGTGAACAACTGCACGCAGTGCCACAATGGCCAGGTCTTTTATGGCGTGACGCCGGTATCGAAGTCGGCCAAGCATATCCCGTACGCTCTCGACCTGCTCGGCGGATCGTCCATGCAATGCGAGTTCTGCCACAGCACATCGGTCTTCACGTCTTTCATGACCGGTATCGTGTCGTCAACCGCCCTGCATAACGGCACCACGGGTGGCGCCGCCGGCAATAGTTGCTACACCTGCCATCAGTCCAACCAATGGTCAGCCACCGACATGCAATTTAAAAACCATAACAGCCCTTCTTTGTCGCATGACTGCTCCAGTTCCAGTTGTCACAGGCCACTGGGGAACAAGGGGAGCTCGTATACGAATTGGAATTGATGTTTCCTGACTGTTTGCCAACTCTCAATGGTTGGCTTCAGTCATTTTCAAGCTAAAGTCTTGCCAGTCTGAATTTCCATATAAATCCATTCTGGATAGATACCAGGCATTTTATGCTCCCCAGATAACCAAATGGGCGCGCTTCGTTGGCGATATCAAGATATGGCCAGAAATAATATTTGGAGTAGATATTGAAAGGTAACAACTTATTTCTTGCCAAGCTGAATCCTGTACGTTCAGTCATTATTCTGCTGCTAACCCTGCTGGTAATGGGAATATCAATGAGGTCGGCCAATGCCGGTGCCATCGATCACATCGAGATCAGGGAGGCCGGCAATGAGGCGGAGATCCGCATTGTCTTTATTACCCAGATTCAGTATTTGCGGCAAGCGGCACTCAGTAATGGTGATGTGAGGATATATTTCAATCTGCTCGGGATCAGTGCGCTGGATCCCCGCCTGGTTCCCGATCGAATTCAATCTCCGCCATCAGATGTCGTCCAGCGATTTTCTGTGACCTATCCCGAAATCGATTCGTCGCTCTCCATCAGTTTCGGCAAGCGTGTCGATTATCATATACGTCTCGGCAAGGATGCCCGCAGCATCAGTATTTTCACCCCCGCGCTCAAACCAAAAAGTCATCCGGCTCCTGCTGCTGCGGCAGGTATTGCGGCGGCAACACCAGCGATCGCTTCTCCGGCAATCGTTCCAGGCATAGTCCCGCCTGTTCCGCCACTGGCTGCATCTCGACAGGCCGAGCAAGTGGCGCCAGTCCAACCAATTCAGCCCGAACCCTCGAAGCCATTGCCGCCACCGCTCCCGGTTGCGGCAATCGAACTGGAGGCCCAGCAGTTGATCGGCAGCGCGCGCTATGCGCTGCAGAATGACCGCCCCGATATCGCGATCGAACGGTTGAACAAGTTGCTGAATCTGCCGCCCAACAAGGAATCCCAGGCTGCCCAGGAATTAATCGGCGAAGCGCGGGAAATGAACGGGGAATATGACAAGGCGCGCGTGGAGTACCAGTCATACATCGAACTTTATCCGCGCGCCAGTGATGTGGCCAAGGTCAAGCTGCGGATGGCCAAGTTGCCGGCGGTAAACAAGGCCAGATTGGCCCCGGTGCAGGAGACAGCCAAGGTGAAGGTCGTAGAGGAAAAAATGCAGTTTAGCGGTGGTATTTCCCAATATTATTACAAGGGTATTTCCAATACCGATTCGATTACCGTCAGCGGCGCGACTTCAACGACATCGTCCTTGACGCTCCAGGACCAGTCGCAATTGTTTTCCACGCTGGACTTGATGGGACACAAACGCAGCGAGACAGCCGATACGCGTTTGGTGTTCCGCGACAGTTACAACAAGAATTTTTTACCGGGCCAGGTGAGCAACAACCGATTTGATGCGGCCTATATCGAGCAAAATGCGCGCGACCACAGTTACGCATACCGCGTCGGCCGTCAAAACGGCCTGGGCGCCGGTGCGCCCGGCCAATTCGACGGCGCATGGGGAGGATATCGTTTCGATCCGACATGGCGGGTAAATGCCGTCGTTGGAAAACCGGTGGAATATTTCAACGGGGGTCTCAGGACTTCCAGCAACAAGGACTTTGCCGGTATGAGCGTCGATCTCAGCCCAAGGCCGGAGATTTGGAGCAGCACCGGTTACTTCATACAGCAGCGGGTTTCCGGTATCGTGGAACGAAGGGCGGTCGGCGCGGAGGGGCATTATTTTGAAGCGGGGCGCAACTTGATGGGGTTGTTTGAATACGACACACTGTTCAAGAAAGTTGATCTTGCCATGTTTCAGGGTAACTGGACGACCGGGGTGAGCACCAATTACAATGTGCTTGTGGATCATCGCCGATCTCCGCCATTGCAGTTGAGCAATGCCCTGATTGGCCAGCCCCTGCAGTCCGTTGCGGCATTGCTCCAGTCTGGCGTCGCAATGAATACCATCATAGCGGATGCATCTGCATTTAGTCCCATATCCAACACGTTCGGTGTTGGCGTGAACCTTCCTTATTCCGAGCGCATTCGATATGGAGGCGATTTTCGCGTCAGCAACATGTCGAGCACCGGCGGAACCAGCACCGGTCAGCCGGGTTTGGTGGGAACCGGGAACACCTATTCGTATTCCGCGCAGGCAACCGTTAATGGCGTGTTCCGGCAAGGCGATTTCGGACTGGTAAACGCCACCTATTCAACTGCCAGCACCTACAGCGGACAGTCCCTGTTATTTACCCAGGTTGAGCCACTTCCCAGAAACTGGCGCGTTGATGCGATGCTGTTGTTGTATAGCCAGGCAAGCAATACCGGCACACATCAGACGCAGATTCGGCCCAGCCTGAGATTGAATTACCGCCTGAACAACTCGGTTAATCTGGAAGGCGAGGGAGGCATTGAACAAACTCATGTGAACAGCGCCGCCCAGGACGACACGACAAGGCGCAAGTATTTTTATGTCGGCTACCGATGGGATTTCCAATAATTCGGCCCGGAGTCTGGATTGCATAGCTTGCGATTACAAATGCCGGAAATATTGTCGCACCCCGAAAAGGCTGGTTGAGAATGCACCACGGATAGCGCAAGGTGCGACTTTCATATCATCAAAACGGGTTGAGATTGATTTGTTGCACGATTAACCGGATGTCTTGAGCTTTGCAAGCTGATGCAGGCAGCCCGGGACGGGATGCCGGTTGGCGGAATCAGTATTGGTATGCGGTCGTTGCGCCGGCATCGATGTCCGGAACACGATTCATCATGCCCTTCAGGAAATTTACTTGCGCCTTCCGGGTCTTGTCGAGCTTGCGTCTGAAAATAAATATTGCCGCCATCCGGTTCGATCCAAACATCCTGTTAACTGGCCCCGGCTTAGCAT
>JBAUQH010000186.1:0-36933 GCA_049580605.1 Gallionella sp.
ATTCGTGAAAGTTTGCACTGCAGTCCCGACGGAACAGGGCTAACACCGATGGGATATTTCCCCGATACTTAATGGTTAAATGAGCAATGCGCCTTTAGTTTAACCGCGGCCGCATTGTCACGATGCAAAGCCCGAATGGGTACGATACAACACAAGCAGGCAGGCAAGATCTGCCGTTTGCGAAGTTGTCGGCATTCGGCCTGATACGAGCCGCAGATTTGTATATCATGTTCAGACTCGGCATGAATCTGCAGAACATGTTTTCAGTGCGCTGCTGGTTGTGCCGAGATGTGATTGCGCATTGAATTTCAATTCAATGGTGTACAACGTCAACCTTGCCAAGATGATTGAATGAAACATGATTCATCCGGTTTCACGTTGATAGAAACCGCCATGGTGTTGGTGGTAATCGGGCTATTGCTGGGCGCTATAGTAAGAGGTCAGGAACTGATCAACAGTTCCAAGGAGAAGCGTCTCGCCCGTGATTTTAAGAACATTCCCGCTTCTATTGAAGGCTATCGGGATAAATTCAGGGCTTTCCCCGGAGATGACGACAGTTTGGCAGCACACTTGGCTGGTGCCACGCCCTGTTCCCCGCCACTTGTTGCAGGAAAGTGCATGCTTGGCAATGGCATGATAGACGGCATTTGGAATGATTCGACGGCTGCCAGCGAAAGCTACGTGCTATGGCAGCATTTGCGCCTGGCTGGATTGGAAGGCGGTAACACCGATATCAGCAACCCTGGCGATTACATACCCAGAAACATTATCGGCGGACAAATCGGCATCGCGAGTGCCAGCCCGATTGCCGGGCTGTCGGGAACTTATATTATCTGTTCCGACGCGATACCCGGGAAATTTGTCAGGCAACTTGACATCGAGTTGGATGACGGCAATACAGCCACAGGATTTATGCGAGCGGTCGATGCAGGCACGACTATCCAAGCCGATCCGATCCGGACAATAAACATCAATGATGATTCCACGTATCTGGTTTGTTTGGGCGTATAGCTTGGGTTGTCAACACCTCACCACACACCTCAAGTTCGTTTTGCAATCAACCGCATCAGCGCCCGTATCGCGGCGCAAACCAGCAACACCACAATCAGGCTGGATATAAATCCCGCCGCAACATCCGCCGGAAAATGTGCGCCCAGGCTGATCCTGGAAATACCGACCCACAACACAAACAACACACCGGCCGCGCGCCAGCTTCGTCGCAGCACAGGCCACAGGCTGGCCGTGAGCAGCATCGCAAACGATGCATGTCCGCTCGGCAGGCTGTGGTGGTATTCCGGCATGCCAATGATCTGCACACTCCCCTGCGGCAGGGCCAGCGGCGGGCGGGGATAATCAAAATGGGACTTCAGCGCGGTCAACAGCATCCCGTCGAGCAGGTAAGCGAGGCTGAATACCGCAATCACGGTCAGCCAGCGGTTGGCCTGAAGCCGGTAACGCGCGGCATCCTGCCCGTTCAGGTTTACCCTGACCAGCGCAAACAACGTCAACAGGCCAAGGTAAAACGGGAACAGGGCATGATCGCCCAGGGAGGTACCGAGCAGCAGCAGCCTGTCCAGCCAGGCAAACCGGATGTCATTGATGACATGAAACAGCCAGACGTTGGCCCCGCCCCAGTCATAGAAAATCGATTTCATCGCGATCAGGCGGCAAGCGCCAGTCCCCACATCACCAGGCCGCCTGCCGCCGCAACACCCGCCACGACAAACAGCCATTTCCTGCGCGTCAACACGGTAACGGACGCAAGCGAAATCGCGATCTGTATCAGCGTCATGGCCTGCGCCAGCTTATGGTGGGGATGCATCGCATGCTCGCTCTTCTGGTTGGCCTGTTCCGATTCGGCCTCCAGCGCGTCGGCCTTCAGCTTGATAGCCTTCTTGTTGTTTTCGTATTTTTCGATCTGCGTCTTGTAATAGCCGCGCTTGGTGGCAGGCGCGAGATCTGCGGCAAGTTCCATCAGATGCCCCTTGTTGCTCTGGGCCTGGTAATAATTCCATTGATCGGATGCCTGGGCCTTCTTCAGCACTGCTTCGTTCTTGAACAGCATCGCCTCGTTCTGGGTATCGCTGCCCTGATAGCTGACGACCGCGCCGACCGAGGCCAGAATCGCGGTAAAAATCGCAACCGAACCGGCAAGTCCGTCCCCGCCATGGGCCTGGTGTTCCACTGCATGGTCGTGGGCGCCGTGAACATGAAATCCTTCTGACATGATTATTTCCCCGAAATTGATATCAAAACGGCGCGCATTCTATACCGGAAATTCGTTCTGGAAATGCTGGTTTGCAATTGCGGCACACGATCACCCTGCCCCTGGTATTACAATAGCAGCCCGCCCTATTCCACTCACCGGAGCGACACCATGACCAGGCAATCCGATCTGCTGTTATTGCGCGACAAGCTGCGCGCGTTCGCCGCCGCACGCGACTGGGACCAGTTCCATTCGCCAAAGAACCTGAGCATGGCGCTGATGGTCGAAGTCGCCGAACTGATGGAACATTTTCAGTGGCTGACCGAAGAGCAGTCCGGCAATCTTGATGCCGGGAAGAAATCGGTCGCGGCCGAAGAACTGGCCGACATCCTGCTGTATCTGATCCGCCTCTCGGACAAACTGGATGTGAACCTGCTGGAAGCCGCACTGCACAAGCTGGGGAAAAATGCGCTGAAGTATCCGGCGGAAAAGGTGCGCGGGAGCGCGAAGAAATATTCTGAGTATTGAAAAATTACTGCGCTCGACATAACCGTGTTGCTCAAGGACGAAAAATGCTCATTTACTGACAAGTAAACTCCGCTTTTCCGCCTTTTCGCGCCATGTTCTGCCATCGCTCGCTACATTTTTCAGCACGCTGCAAGGATGCCTCTATCAATTCAGAGTTCGCCCAAATGCAAGGCGCGAAAAAAATTTCGCAGCGCCGCATATAATTGATATGTAAGCAAGAATTTTTTTCTGCAACGCGGCAGTTGGGATGAAATCTGGATTTAGAGAGATATCCTTTACAAGAGAACGATCGTTCTTTACAGTGGCAGCACGTTCGTTCTGTATCAACCACTGCCATGACTGACTTCAATTCACCCGATTCCGATCTGCCCGGCTCCAACCCGCCCGGCTCCAACCCTAAAGACACCGAGTACCTTGCCAAACTCCAGGACTATTACGCCGACTGGAAAAGCATCCCCTCCTACGCCAAGCTGTGCGAGGTATTCGGGATCGCTTCCAAATCCTGGGTGAAAGCCGTGCTGACCCGACTGAATACAGCCGGTTTCATCGAACGCACCCCGGACGGCGCATGGATTCCCTCCCGCTTGTTCTTCGCCCGCCCGCTGGCCGAATCCTCGGTCCAGGCGGGGATGCCGGTTTCCGTAACGGAGACCCAGGGCGAACATTACGTGATCGACGAGATGCTGATCGACAAGCCATCCAGCACCACGCTGATCCCGGTCAGGGGCGATTCGATGATCGAGGCGGGCATCCATGACGGCGATGTCGCCGTGGTCGAAAAGCGCAACCTTGCCAACCTGGGTGACATCGTGGTGGCCATCGTGGACAACGAATTCACGCTGAAGACGCTGGACAAGGAACGCGGCAAGTACATCCTGCGCCCGGCCAACCCGGCCTATCCGGTCATTCGCCCGCAAGGCACGCTGGAGATATTCGGCGTGCTGACCGGTCTGATACGCAAATACCGTAAGTAGACCATGCTGCCAGCCATCGATTCCGGTTTAACCGACCGGCCTGCACAGCGCACCGCGTGCGGCCTGCTGTCGCTGACCCATCCCAACAAGGAATTTTTCTGTCGGCAGCGCGCGTTGCTGCGCAGTGCGGTACCCGCCGGCTTCCCTTCCCCGGCCGATGATTATGTGGAACAGCGCCTCAGCCTCGACGCGCACCTGATCCAGCATCGCGAAAGCACCTTCTTCATGCGCGTGTCGGGCAACTCGATGCGCGGACACGGCATCTTCGACGGCGACCTGCTGGTGGTGGACAGGGCGCTGCCTGTCACGCACGGCTGTGTCGTGATCGCGGTGCTGGATGGCGAATTTACCGTGAAGCAGCTGCTGCATACGCCTGACGGCCGGGTATTGCGCGCGGCACATCCGGACTATCCCGACATGCTGATCAAACCGGAACAGGATTTTTCGGTCTGGGGCGTGGTGAACTGGAACATCCACAAGGTCTGAATCGTGCGTGCCATCGCGCTGGTAGACTGCAACAACTTCTACGTTTCCTGCGAACGCCTGTTCCAGCCCGGCCTGGAAGGCAAGCCGGTGGTGGTGCTCTCCAACAACGACGGCTGCGTGGTGTCGCGCTCCCAGGAAGTCAGGGACCTCGGCATAAAAATGGCGGTGCCGTGGTTCCAGCTGAAACAGCTTGCCAAACGCCACGGCATCATCGCGCTGTCTTCCAACTACGCGCTGTACGCCGACATCTCCGGCCGGGTGATGCGGCTGTTGTCGCAGTGCAGCCCGAACCAGGAAATCTATTCCATCGATGAATGCTTTCTCGACCTGACCGGCGTGGAAGGCACATCCGACCTGACCAGCTATGCGCAAACGATACGCGGCACGATCAGGCAATGCGTCGGCATACCGGTATGCATCGGCATCGCACCGAGCAAGACCCTGGCCAAACTCGCCAACCATGTTGCCAAAAAGCAGAAGCAGTATCACGGCGTGTGCGATTTCAATGCGATGACGGCACGCATGCTGGACAACCTGCTTGCAAGGATCGAGGTTGGCGAAGTCTGGGGTGTGGGCAGGCGCAGCACCGAACGCTTGCAGAAAATGGGCATAAGCACGGTGCTGGGGCTGAAATACAGCCCTGCCAAGCGCGTCCGCGCCGAGTTCGGCGTGGTGATGGAGCGCCTCGTGGCGGAACTGAACGGGGAGGCCTGCATCGGACTGGACGAGATCACGCCGCCCCGCCAGCAGATCATCTGCTCGCGCTCGTTCGGTGTGCCGGTTTCCCTGCTTGCCGACCTGGAACAGGCGGTCATCGCCTACGCCAGCCGCGCCGCGGAGAAGCTGCGCAGCCAGCTTTCCATTGCCGGCGGCATACGGGTATATATCCGCACCAATCCGCACAAGGATGGCGCTCCGCAATACCAGCAAAGCACGCTGGTCCCCTTGCCCGGGCCGACCGACGACTCGCGCCTGCTGTGCCGCGCCGCGCTGGACGGCCTGCGGCTGATCTACCGCAGCGGCTACCTGTACCAGAAGGCCGGCGTGATGCTGACCGGGATCATTCCCGCAGCATCGCGGCCGCGCACCCTGTTCGATGATGTCCCGGCACAGCGGAAATCCGCCGCGCTGATGGAAACGCTGGACCGCATCAACCGCCGCATGGGCAGCGGGACAATGCAACTGCTCGGCGAAGGGGTCAGGAAGAACTGGGCGATGCGGCGCGGCAATGTGTCGCAATGCTACACCACGGAGTGGAACGAACTGGCCGTAGTACGATGAAATGTTTGGTTCAACAACATGCGAATGGTCAGCAATCCGACCAGCGTTGCCAGAATACCGGCAAGCATTCGCCACCGGAAATATAACCGCCCAAAAAGAAAGATTGCCTGTATTGAGGCCGCTCCGCAAACGCCACCATGGCAACCCGAATATTACCGATAAAGAATAAGCTAATCGGAAACGAAACGATAACGGTTCTTGCCGCTATTCTTGGCGAGATACATCGCGGCATCGGCAATTTTTAGCAGTTGTTCGGACGTTTCGCCGTTGTCCGGGTAAAGGGCTATTCCGATGCTTGCGGTCACCCGGCAGTTCTTTCCGTTGATCATGAACGGTTCCGCGATGGCTTCGACAATTTTTCTGACAACGTTGATAATACTATCCCGTGATGGCACGCCGGAAAGAATTACCGTAAATTCGTCGCCTCCGATGCGCGCCACCGTATCCGAGTCGCGCACCCGATCAACGATTCGCCTGGTTGCCTCGCGTAGCAACGCATCCCCGGAGTCATGCCCGAGCGTGTCGTTGATCGTCTTGAAACCGTCGAGATCGAGATACAGGACCGCAACGGATTCTTTACGTCTTCGTGCCTTCTTCAATTCCTGATTGAGCCGGTCGTAGAACAGGATGCGGTTGGGAAGTCCGGTGAGGCTGTCGTGATAGGCAAGGTGGGTAACCTGTTCATTCGTGCGCTTGAGACGCGTCAGCAGGTCCCATAGAAAGCTTGCCTGGAAGCCGCCGATTATATTCCCGGCACCCAATTGGGATTCGGCATAGGCGGTGATGCTGTCATCGCCAGTCAGGTTGAACGCCAGACAAGGGCGGCATGCGCTAATCGCTTCGTCAAGATCTGTGAAATTCCGGACCCCGTGCTGCCTCGCAATTGCCAACGCCGGTGCTTGCGGGTTCGAATCAATTATTCCGACAATCTTGATCCGGGGATAATCGATAAAGAGTTCTAGCATGGCGGTGCCGCCGCGTCCCGCTCCGATCACCAGAATTCTTTGTACGCCTTTTGATTTTTCCGACATCAGTCATCCCGCGGCGATAAATATGCGCCCAATCTTGTCTTGTCCGGGCGAATGATTGCCATATCAAAATTCATGCTTAGCAAGGTCGACAAGCCGGTGAATTTCGGCAGGAGTCTTGCACTGGCGCGAACGGGTGTTCGCAATACACGGCTGGCGCAATTTCAATTTTCCTGACCCATGCACACATTCACCTTCGGATCGCCGTATTTCATCGTACCGATAACCGCAGCCTGGGAAAATCCCGCATCCCTGAATGCCGACAACACCGCATCCGCACTATCCGGGGATACGGCCGCCAATAACCCGCCGCTGGTCTGCGCATCGGCCAGCACACGGCGCTGCCAGTTTTCCAGTTGCGGCGCAAAGTCGACCTTATGGCCGTAGCTCGCCAGATTGCGCTCGATCGCGCCAGGGCCGATTCCCCGCCGTGCCAGCGGGAGGGCTCCGGACAGGACCGGAACCCGGTCGAACTCCAGCTTCGCGGCCAGCCCGGAACCGCGGCATAATTCCAGCAGATGGCCGAGCAGGCCGAACCCGGTCACGTCGGTCAGCGCATGCACGGCATGCAATCCGGACAGCGCTGCACCGACCGTATTGAGCTGTGTGGTGGTCGCGATCATCTGCGCATAGGCATCGGCGGACAGCATCCCTTTCTTGAACGCCGTTGCCAGCACACCGACGCCGAGCCCCTTGCCGAGTATCAGTTTGTCGCCCGCCTGTGCGCCGCTGTTCTTTTTCAGGCGTTCGGGATGCACGATGCCGATCGCGACCAGCCCGTAGATCGGTTCGACCGAATCGATCGAATGGCCGCCCGCCAGCGGGATCCCCGCCGCATCGCACACCGCCTCGCCGCCTTGCAGGATGGAACGTATGGTCTCGACCGGCAGTTTGCTGATCGGCATGCCGACGATGGCCAGCGCCATGATCGGCGTGCCGCCCATCGCGTATACGTCGGACAGCGCATTGGCCGCGGCAATACGGCCGAAATCGAACGGGTCGTCGACGATGGGCATGAAGAAATCGGTGGTGGCAATGATTGCCTGCTGGTCGTTGAGGCGGTAAACCGCCGCATCGTCGCTGGTTTCCGTTCCGACCAGCAGGTTCGCAAACGGCAGTTTCTGCTTGGCGACACCCAGGATTTCCTGCAGCAGGGCCGGCGCAATTTTGCAGCCGCAGCCGCCGCCGTGCGACAATTGGGTTAACTTGATTTCCGGCATTACCTGGGCTTCTGACACGAATCATTCCTTTTCATGATATTTCCGACTAAATAACTTTTCCGGCATAAATGCTTTTCAGGACTGCAAACCTATCACAGCTGGGCGACTTTGACGAAATTATCGACGTGCGCACGCCGTCGGAATTCGCCGAGGACCACATTCCCGGCGCGATCAACTGCCCGGTACTCTCCGATCAGGAACGCGTCACCGTGGGCACGCTGTACAAACAGGTTTCGCCGTTCGAGGCGCGCAAGGTCGGCGCGGCACTGATCGCGAGGAACATCGCGCATCACCTGGAAACCCGCTTTCATGCCTATCCCAAATCATGGCGCCCGCTGGTCTACTGCTGGCGCGGCGGCCAGCGCAGCGGCGCGATGAGCATCATTCTCGCGCAGGTGGGTTGGGCGGCGCATAAACTGGAAGGCGGCTACAAAACCTACCGGCGCGACGTGCTGGAAAGACTCGAGGCATTGCCGCAGCGATTCGCTTTCCGGGTGGTCTGCGGCCCGACCGGTTCGGGCAAGAGCCATCTGCTCGCGGCGCTGGCCGATACCGGTCACCAGGTGCTCGACCTCGAAATGCTGGCCCGGCATCGCGGCTCGGTGCTGGGCAGGTTGCCCGAACAGCCGCAGCCCGCGCAAAAATGGTTCGACAGCGCGTTGCTGCAAACCCTGCAGCAGTTCGGCCCGGATCGCCCGGTCTATGTTGAAGCGGAAAGCAGCAAGATCGGGCTGATCTCCCTGCCTGCGGGACTCACCTCGGCAATGCACGCCGGCAGCTGCCTGCTGCTGGAAACACCGCTGGCCACGCGCGTCGCCGGACTGCTCGCCGACTATCGCCATTATGTCGAGAACCCGGAATCATTGATCGGCCATCTGCAATCGCTGCAGAAGTTTCATGGCGCCAAACAACTGCAGCACTGGAGCGCGCTGATACACCAGGGAGATTTCGAGACCCTGGTCGCGGAATTGCTCACGCTGCATTACGACCCCAGCTATTTCCGCGCGACCGCGAGGAACTACCCGAATCTCAACCGGGCGCAGCGCATTCCGGTAACCAGCATGTCGACGGAAGAAATCACGAAATTGGCGCAGAACCTGGAAGAGCAGGCAATTGCGGCACACTGAAACCGGGAACCGGACATCGCGCTTTGATTAAAATGGCCGCAGCAGCCTGAAGGAGAAATCATGGAATACCGGCAATTGGGCGAAAGCAATTTGAAGGTCTCGGCTTTGTGCCTCGGCACCATGACCTTCGGCGAGCAGAACAGCGAGGCGGATGCCCACGCGCAACTCGACTACGCGGTTTCGCGCGGAGTCAACTTCATCGACGCAGCCGAGATGTATCCGGTGCCGCCGCGTGCCGAAACCCAGGGGCGCACCGAAAGCTATATCGGAACATGGCTGAAACACCAGCGCCGTGATTCATTGGTCATCGCGACCAAGATTGCCGGCCCGTCGCGCGGGTTCGCCTGGATACGCAATGCCCCGCGCATCGACCGCGAGAACCTCGAGGCGGCGATAGACAGCAGCCTGAAACGGCTGCAGACCGACTATGTCGACCTCTACCAGATCCACTGGCCGGACCGGTATGTGCCGATGTTCGGCGCGACCAGTTATGACGCATCGCAGGAGCACGACACCGTGCCGATCGCCGAGCAGCTGCAGGTGCTGGCGGACCTGGTCAAGGCCGGCAAGGTGCGCCATATCGGCCTGTCCAACGAGACCCCGTGGGGTGTCGGCGAATTCGTGAGGTGCGCGGAAAAAATGGGACTGCCGAAAATCATCACGGTGCAGAACGCCTATCACCTGATGAACCGCAGCTTTGAAACCGGACTGGCGGAAGTCTGCCACCACGCCAAGGTCGGTTTGCTGGCATACAGTCCGCTGGCATTCGGTCATCTGACCGGGAAATATCTCGACGACCCAAATGCAAAAGGACGCATCACGCAGTTCGCCAACTTCGGGCAGCGCTACGCCAAACCCAACGTGCCTGTTGCTGCCGGAAAATATGTGCGCATCGCGCTGGAAGCCGGGCTGACCCCGGCGACGATGGCGCTGGCCTTTGCGCGAACCCGCTGGTTCACCGGAAGCGTGATCACCGGCGCAACCAACCTGAGCCAGCTGAAGGAAAATCTGGACAGTGCGGCAGTCGTGCTACCGGCAGAAGTGCTTGAAAAGATCGACGCGGTGCACAGGTTATATCCTAACCCGGCACCGTGACAAACATTGGAACTCATCTGGCGGAAAGGTGACGCAATCCGCAAGAAGCAATCGCGTCTCGCTTCAAATCAAAAAACCGGCTTTACCCGACAGCAAAACGGCTGATCCGTCGGGACAAGGAATATCCAGTTCAAAGTGAATTCGGTGCCGACTGACTAAAGAAGCAACACCAGCAGAACAATCAGCAGGACCAGAATCAAATCGTTATTACTCAGGCTGCCTCCAGCCGGCAACGAATCGATTTTCTGCGCCAAAGCATGTACTTCCTGGTCGGTCATGGCTGCCACACGATCCTTAGCCATGGGTTCGCCGACGCCCAACCCCTGCAGGCGATCCTTGACATCAGCCCTGTCCAGGAAGCTCTGTATCCTGGCCCTTTCCATCGCGGTCTGATTCTGTCCAGCCGTATTGGCGGGAGTGACCATCCCTGCCATCGCTAAAGATGCCTGCAAACACAGCGCAGCTCCCAGCACAAGCCCGCCTACCCGTCGATAAAGTTTTATGTTCATGGTGGCCCCTTTTCCTGTTGAATATTGAACTTGAAAATATGTCACTGAACCTGCTTATCCAGCAGCAGCATTATAAACATACTTTACATCCCGAAAATTGGAAAGGTGAAGTGCAAAAATGCCGACGATATATACCGGCAGCCTCCCGCGAAGCGGAGTATTTAGACCAGTTTCGTCTAGCTGCACGTTATCGCGCACAAATGAGGACAGTTCGCTACACTATGCGGGGCTGTGTTTGGCCATCGCGGATAGCGCAATGGCCGTCGATTCACCTTTTTGTCAATAATTGTGCTGGGCGTGCGGTCTGCCGATGACAGAGCACCCCCTGCGCCCGGCAATGGGATCTGGACGTGTTGAGAACTTTTTCGATTGTAGCGCTGCTGATGATGACACTTGCGTTAGTGGGACTTTTATTTCGCGGCGCATTCTTTTCCACGCATCCGGTTGCGGTCGCGGCGGAAGTTGCCTCTGTAGCGCTGATGATCTGGGCGCGTCTGATTTTCGGCCGGCGCAGTTTTCATGCGGCAGCAAATCCTTCTGCCGGGGAATTGGTCACGACCGGGCCTTATCGCGTTATCCGCCATCCGATCTATACCGCTGCCTGCCTGTTCGGATGGTCGGGCGTGTTGGCAAATTTGACTTGGATCAATGTGATGCTGGGCTTGCTGCTCCTTGCCGGAGCCGTCGTTCGCATGCTTTGTGAAGAACGCCTGATCGTGGCTGACCATCCCGAGTACGCTGGCTATGCCCAGGCTACCAGGCGCATGGTGCCATTCATATTTTAGTCACATCAGTTCCAGCGCATTCCCGTCCGGATCGCGGCAGAACAATGCTCGGCGACCCGACGAACTGAGCGTGTAAGCGACACCCGCCTGATTCAGCCTGTCGATCAGCTCCGCAAAATCAGACACGGCCAGCGCAATATGGCGGTCCCGTCCGCCATGCGCAGGACGGTGCAATCCGGCTTCCGGGCTGGGCAACAACAATAAATGGATCTGCTGGTCCGGTGCCACGTTGTACCAAACACCGTCGAAGCTCATTGCCGGGCGATCGGGATCCGGGCGCAAGCCGAGCACGCCTTCGTAAAAGTCGCGTGATTTCGCCAAATCAGACGTTAAAAAGGAGGCATGCAGGATACCGGTGATCTTCATGTCCGGGCTCTCAAATCTTGACCGGAATCACCCTGCTTGCCGCCAGCTTGGCGCGTTCCCGCGCCTGGCTGGTATCCTGGCCGGTCGCCAGCGCGACGCCCATGCGGCGTTTCCTGAAAGATTCCGGTTTGCCGAACAGGCGCACATCGCTGTCCGGCACGCGCAGCGCTTCCGCCACGCCTTCGAATGCGATGCCCTTCGCGTCATGCTGTCCGTAGATCACCGCACTCGCGCCCGGCGCGCGCAATGCGGTATTCACCGGCAGTCCGAGAATTGCCCGGGCATGCAGTTCGAATTCGTTCTGAACCTGGGAGCACATTGTGACCATGCCGGTATCGTGCGGGCGCGGGCTGACTTCGCTGAACCAGACCTGGTTGGCCTTGACGAACAACTCCACGCCGAAAATGCCCAAACCGCCGAGATCGTCGGTGACCGCTTTTGCAATGTCTTTCGTGCGCTGCATTGCCAAATCCGACATCGCCATCGGCTGCCAGCTTTCGACGTAATCGCCGTTCACCTGCACATGCCCGATCGGTTCGCAGAAATGCGTTTCGATATCGCCATCCCCGCCGAGCGCGCGCACGGTGAGCTGGGTGATTTCGTAATCGAACTGGATCACGCCTTCGACGATCACCCTGCCCTGGTTCACGCGGCTGCCGCTGGCGGCATAGTTCCACGCCGCTTCCGCCTCGGACTCGCGGTCAACTTTGGATTGGCCCTTTCCGGACGAAGACATCACCGGCTTGATGATGCACGGATAGCCGATCTGTTCGATTGCGGCGCGCATCTCGGCCAGGCTGTCGGCAAAACGATACGGGGAAGTGGGCAGGCTGAGTGTCTCCGCTGCCAGGCGGCGGATGCCTTCACGGTTCATGGTCAGGCGCGCGGCACGCGCGGTGGGAATCACGCGGGCCAGTCCTTCGCGCTCGATCTCTTCAAGCATGGGGGTGGCGATAGCCTCGATTTCCGGCACGATGATATGCGGCTTCTCCTGCTCGACCAGCGCGCGCAATGCATCGCCGTCAGCCATGTTGATCACATGGGCGCGATGCGCAACCTGCTGTCCAGGGGCATTGGCGTAGCGGTCCACGGCGATGGTTTCCACGCCGAGTCGCTGCAGCGCGATGATGACTTCCTTGCCCAGTTCGCCGCTGCCGAGCAGCATGACGCGGGTCGCGGATGGGGTGAGCGGCGTGCCGATGGCGGGAGGCTGTTTGTTTTGCATGGTCATTCCGTGTGGTAAGCGTGTTGCAACCGGCCGGAATTATACCCCCGGGCATGGGTTTAATTGTGACGCAACTGGAGTAACATTGACCAATCTTTTCAATTACCGGGAGCGTAATCATGGCGAACATCGTGCAATTGCTGGGGAATGAAGCAGAACAACTGTTGAGTTATCGCTGCACCGGCATCGGCAAGGAATCCCTGCATTTGCCCGGTGCGGATTACGTGGATCGCGTGGTGGCGATCAAGGACCGCAAGCCGGGCGTGCTGCGCAGTCTGCAAGCGCTGTACGGTCAGGGGCGGCTGGCCAACACCGGCTACCTGTCGCTGCTGCCGGTGGATCAGGGCGTGGAACATTCTGGCGGCGCTTCGTTCGCGCCCAACCCGATCTATTTCGATCCGGACAGCATTGTAAAGCTCGCCATCGAAGGCGGCTGCAACGGCGTTGCTTCGACGCTTGGCGTGCTGGGTTCGGTGGCGCGCCGCTACGCGCACAAGATCCCCTTCATCGTGAAGATCAACCACAACGAAATGCTTACCTATCCAAATATCTACGACCAGACAATATTTGCCAGTGTGGATCAGGCATTCGACATGGGCGCGGTGGCGGTCGGCGCAACGGTGTTCTACGGTTCCGAGCATTCGCGCCGTCAGATCCAGGAAGTCTCCGAGGCCTTCGAGCACGCCCATGAACTGGGCATGGCCACGGTACTTTGGGCCTACCTGCGCAACCCCGCTTTCAAGACTGCCGACAAGGATTTCCACGTGTCTGCCGATCTTACCGGTCAGGCCAACCACCTCGCCGTCACGATCAACGCGGACATCGTGAAGCAGAAAATGGCCGAGAACAACGGCGGCTACAACGCGATCAAGTTCGGCAAGACCAGCCCCAAGGTGTACAGCGAACTGACCACCGACCACCCGATCGACCTGGTGCGCTACCAGGTGGCGAACTGTTACATGGGGCGAGTGGGCATGATCAATTCAGGCGGCGAATCGGGAAAGGATGACCTGCACCAGGCGGTGCGCACCGCGGTGATCAACAAGCGCGCCGGCGGCATGGGGCTGATCTCGGGTCGCAAGGCTTTCCAGAAACCCATGAAAGATGGCGTCACATTATTGAATGCGATACAGGATGTATATCTGGCGAAAGAGGTGACGGTGGCGTAATCAGCCGGGTTCAGCAACAACCGTTGCCTCCCGGCAGGAATCAGCCGAAAATCGCGGACTGGATTTCAAAGGGCTGCATCCAGATTCTGGGATTTCTCGGCGATGCCGCCGCGTTTGAGCATGGAAAGATACGCTTCGTCGTGCTCGGTCACTTTCGACAGATAGACCAGGTTTTTCTCGATCGCCTCGAGATAGTAATTGTTCTCGACACCCATCACATCCCTGAAGTGCAGGCTAAGCATGCGGTACATGGCGGCCAGGTCGCCGTCCAGCTTTTGCCGGGTTATGCTGTAGAACGAATTGGTCTGTTTCAGCAGGTCGAACATGTTCTGATAATTCCCGAAGTGTGCCTCCTTGAACTCAAGATACAGAAACAGCAGTTTCTCGAGGTAGGTACGGTCGGCCATTTGCCCGGTCAGATCGGCGGTGACGACGATTTGCCCGAGCTGGCGCGTGCGTTCGTCGGGAAACTCGATACTGGAAAACTTCAGCGCCGGATCGGTTCCGCTCATCATCGGTTCCAGTGCAGCCGCATAGCCTGAAGGTAAATGCCTCGCGTCGGCATATTTTTTCATGAAGGCGATGCCGCGTTTCACATGGGTCTGGGTATATTGCGCGCCGGTTCCGCCTTGCTCGCCTGCCGTTTGCGAATAGCCGATATCGTGCATCAGGGCAGCGATCATGATCAGCGTGATTTCATCGTCGGCGAGGCGATTGCCGGAAAGGTGAACGCCATGCATCAGCCTTACCGCGCACAGGAAAACGTCCAGCGTATGGGGCATGTCATGGTAGAGCGTCTTGATCGAACTGTAGCCCGGATAATCGCCGCGAAACAGGCTGATCACATCATCGAAAACGGATTTGATCAGGGTGGTGTCATAGCGCGGGTTGATGCGGGCAAGATAGTTGCTGGCCTTGCCCCAGACTGCGCCAGGGTCGCTGTTGGCGAAAAGGCTGTTGATCTCGGCGGAGGTGGGAACATTATCCATACTCAGAACATCGGGCTGGCGCACCCGGTTGTTGATCGTGAACAATACGCAAAGCATGGTACATGATAATCCGGTTTCAGGAAAAGCAGCTGTTGCCGGACATTACCGGGGAAATCCCGCTTTGTTTTTCCTGTTAGATTCAGCCGGCTGCAGTTTCCCCGACAACAGGCTCGCGGAAACGATCAGCAGCGCGCCCAGCCAGTCACGCAGCTGCATCGATTCGTTGGCGAGAAAATAGGACGATAACGCTGCAAACACCAGCTCAAACAGGAACAAGACGACTGCGCGATTGGCGGGCAGGTTGGCGATGGCAAATTGCAGCGCGAAAGTGGAACAGCACAGCACGATACCCATCAGCCCGAGCAGCATCCAGGATTGAAAATCAACTGCCTGCAGCCGATCCGTCACCCCCCCCTGCCACCACAACAGGATTGCGGTCAGCAATGCCGTGCCGAGCCAAACGCTGTATGACTTGGCTTGCAAACTCATATGCGCGGCGCGGCGCGATACGACATTGGAAAGCGCAAAAGCCATACCCGCAGAAAGGCCTATCCATTCGGCAAAATTTTCCGGCAGGGGCAGTCCCCGTCGCGGCTCCCACAGCATGATGACAGCGCCGGAAAATGACAGGGACATCACAACATAGCCATAGCGGTTGAGACGCTCACCCAGCAGCCAATACGAAAACAGGATGGTCCACAGCGGCGCAAGGTAGAACAGCAGCAGCACGCGCATCACTTCGCCGTACAACACCGCAAGCACATAGCCGAAATTGGTCCACCCCGCGCTGAATACCAGCAATACCATCCACCGCCCGGTATTTCGCTGCTGTTGGGGCTGCTGCCCCTCGCAGCCGCGGGGTACCCTACGCGGGTGCAATTCCCGCCAGACACCCGGAAGCATGACCATGCCGCACAGCATTGCCATCAGATAGGTGATCAATGTGGCCAGCGCCCCGGATACGCCGGCCGCCTGCAACACGCGGTAGGGATACCAGATCAGCCCCCATACCAGCACACCGCTCAAGGCGCCGGCGACAGTCATTGCATTGTGTTTAGATGGCACTGGTTAGACCCTTGTATATATAATGCGATTTTGGCCGAATATTCCTGCAACGGCCTGAGTGCGGCTTTATTGGCACAGGTCAGGCAAGGGAAAAAGGCGTTAAAAACCATAGTGTACAAGATAGTGCACGGGGATTATTCAGCCGCATTTTGATGCTGTGTCGCCAGGCGCAATCATTGTGCGCAGAAACCTTTCAAACGAACACGGATTCCCCCAGATGAACCCTGAATTGCTGAAACTGCAGCCCTACCCGTTCCAGAAACTCGCCGCCTTGTTCCGCGAAGTTAATCCCAACCCGGACTATCGGGCGATCAGCCTGTCCATCGGCGAACCGAAACACCCCACGCCGCAATTCATCCGCGACGCGCTGGCAAACAATCTCGCCGGCCTGGCAAATTATCCCTCAACCGCCGGCAGCGACGCGCTGCGCAGCACAATCGCCAACTGGCTGGCCGCGCGCTATGGAATCCCGGCGCCGAATGCCGCGACGCAGGTCATGCCGGTGAACGGCAGCCGCGAAGCGCTGTTTTCATTCGCGCAGGCAGTTGTTGACCGCAGCAAGGTTGACCCGGTCGTGGTCTGCCCCAATCCGTTCTACCAGATATATGAAGGCGCGGCCTACCTTGCCGGGGCCACGCCGCGATTCCTGAACAACCTGCCGGAAAACAACTTTGCGCTGAATTTTTCGCAATTGCCGGACGAAATCTGGCGGTGCACCCAGCTCGTTTATGTATGTTCGCCGGGCAATCCGACCGGAAGCGTGATGACCCAGCAGGAATGGGAAACCCTGTTCGAAATATCCGACCGGCACGGCTTCATGATCGCTTCGGACGAGTGCTATTCCGAGATTTACTTTTCCGAAAAACCGCTGGGCTCGCTGCAGGCCGCCCAGCGCGCGGGCCGCAGCGACTACCGGCGCCTGATGATGTTTTCCAGCCTGTCGAAACGCTCCAACGTGCCGGGTATGCGTTCCGGCTTTGTAGCCGGCGACGCCGCAGCAATCGAAAAATTCGCGCTGTACCGAACCTACCATGGTTCGGCAATGAACCCGGCTGTCCAGGCCGCCAGCATCGCGGCCTGGAATGACGAGACGCACGTTGCGGAAAACCGCCGCATGTACAGGGAAAAGATCGAGCGTGTGGTCGGGATACTGAATCCGGCATTGCCGGTTACCATGCCGGAAGCCGGATTCTACCTGTGGCTGCGCACACCGGTTGCCGATACCCGCTACGCGCAGGGCTTGTATCGCGACTATAATGTCGCCGTTTTGCCCGGCAGCTATCTTGCACGCAGCGCGGATGGCGCAAACCCTGGCGAGAATTTTGTGCGGCTGGCACTGGTCGCCAGCACCGAAGAAACCGTCGAAGCCGCACAGCGCATAGCCGAGTACAGCCGCAAGCTATCAACCTCCAGCCGATAGCTTCCGCCCGGAATTGTCCGATTTGCGGAAGCGGAATTGCGAATGACCGAATAACGCCAACTTTAACAACAGGAATCATCATGGACCAATTGCAACAGATCATCGAAGACAATTTCGAACGCCGCGCCGAGATCACCCCGCGCAATGCCGATGCACAGCTCAAGGAAGCGGTCGACAGCGTCATCACCCAGCTCGACCAGGGCAAGCTGCGCGTTGCGGAAAAAACCGACGGCGAATGGGTCACCCACCAATGGCTGAAAAAGGCCGTGCTGCTGTCCTTCAGGCTGGAAGACAACGCGTTCATCAAGGGCGGGTTCACCAACTATTACGACAAGGTCCCTTCCAAGTTTGCCGATTACAACAGCCGCGATTTTCGCGAAGGCGGTTTTCGCGTGGTTCCGCCGGCCGCGGCGCGCAAAGGGGCATATATCGCCAGGAACGTGGTGCTGATGCCCTCCTACGTGAATATCGGCGCATACGTCGACGAAGGCACCATGGTGGACACCTGGGCGACGGTCGGTTCCTGCGCGCAGATCGGCAAGAATGTCCATCTCTCCGGCGGTGTCGGCATCGGCGGCGTACTGGAGCCGGTGCAGGCCAACCCGACCATCATCGGCGACAACTGCTTCATCGGCGCGCGCTCGGAAATCGTGGAGGGCGTGATTCTAGAAGACAATGTGGTGATTTCGATGGGGGTATTCATCGGCCAGAGCACCAAGATCTATGACCGTGAAACTGGCGAGACCCATTATGGTCGGGTACCATCCGGTTCCGTGGTCGTCAGCGGCAGCCTGCCTTCCAAAGACGGCAGCTACAGCCTGTATTGCGCGGTGATCGTAAAGAAAGTCGATGCCAAGACCTTGTCCAAGGTGGGCATCAACGAATTGCTGCGGGGTATTTAATTGAAAAGGAAGGCTGTGTGTTCCTGAAAATTCAAATTTCTAAGCCAGACAAGGCGTGTGAGAAAAATCGCCGCGCCGCATATGGCTTATATGCAAACAATATTTTTAGAACACAACAAAGTATGGCGACGAAACTTTGGATTTTAAGGAGCGCACAATGATCGTTACACCATTACTGCAACTCGCCGCCAACAAGCAGGCTTCGGATCTGTTCTTCTCGGTCGGCGCGCCGGTCAACATCAAGATCGACGGCGTCGCCATGCCGGTCAACGCGCAGGCGCTGGATGCCGATGTCGTCAAGCGCATCGCCTACGAGATGATGTCGCCGCAACAGATCGCGGATTTCGAAACCTATCTGGAGATGAATTTTTCTTTCCGCTCCGATATCGGCAATTTCCGCGTCAATGTCTTCCGCCAGCGCGGCGACATCGCCATCGTGATTCGCTTTATCAAGGCAAAGATCGGGAACGCGGAAGACCTGAATTTGCCCGCCGTGCTCAAAGAACTGGTCATGGAAAAGCGCGGCCTGGTGCTGGTGGTCGGCGCGACCGGTTCCGGAAAATCCACCACCCTCGCTTCGATGATCGAGCACCGCAACAATTCGGCCAGCGGCCATATCCTGACCATCGAGGAACCGATCGAGTACATCTTCAATCACAACAAATCCATCGTGAACCAGCGCGAAATCGGCACCGATACGCTTACCTACGAAAGCGCGCTGTACAGCGGAATGCGTGAAGCGCCGGATGTGCTGATGATCGGCGAAGTGCGCGACCGCGAAACACTCAAGCATGCGCTGATCTTTGCCCAGACCGGGCATCTGTGCCTGACCACGCTGCACGCAAACAACAGTTATCACGCGCTGAACCGTATCGTGAATTTCTTCCCCTATGAGTCGCGCAGGGGCGTGCTGGCCGATCTGTCGATGTGCCTGCGCGCGGTAATTTCGCAGCGCCTGGTGCGCGGCGTGCACGGCAAGCAGATCCCCGCCGTGGAAATCCTGCTCAACACTTCGCTGATCGCCGACCAGATCAAGAATGACGAGCTCGACAAGATACGCGAGTCGATCGAAAAGAGCGTGTCCGCGGGGTCGCAAACCTTCGAGCAGGCCCTGTACAAACTGTTCAAAAAGCAGCTGATCACCAAGGATGAAGCGCTGCGCAACGCCGATTCGGCGAGCAACCTGTCCTCGCTGGTCGATTTTTCGGAACGCACCGATACCCAGAAAGTGCCGGTATTCGCCAATCCGCAGGCTCAAAAGCCGGCACAGGGCGCCGACTTTGCCGGTATCAAGCTGAATCTGAACCAACCCAAATGAAGGGTGTGGGCAAATTCAGGTTGTATGGCATAGCCAACTGCAATACGGTCAAAAAGGCACGCGAATGGCTGGTGCAGCATCACGTTGAGGTCGAATTCCACGACTTCAAGAAGCAGGGCCTGGCTGCAAATATCGCTCAGAACTGGCTGCAACAGGCCGACTGGACCAAATTGATCAATCGCAGCGGCCAGACCTGGCGAGGTTTGCCCGAGTCGCGCAAACAGCAGATACGGGACGCGCATACCGCAATGGAACTGATGCTGGAGAAAACCAGCGTGATCAAACGGCCCGTGCTGGTGCAAAACGGCAAGCTGCTGCATGTCGGTTTCGACGATGCGGCTTATTCCGAAATTTTCAATCCCAAATCCTGAACACTGTCATGCCTGAAACCGTTATATCCGATACCCTGCAACTCGCCAAGACCCTTATTGCGCGCCGCTCGCTGACACCGGATGATGCCGGCTGCCAGGAAATCCTGATCGAACGCCTGGAGAGGCTTGGCTTCAAAATTGAGCGGATGCGCTACGGCAGCGTGGACAATCTCTGGGCCAGGCGCGGCACGGACAGCCCGGTCGTGGTGTTTGCCGGACACACCGATGTGGTTCCGACCGGACCGGCGGAAAGCTGGTTCAGCCCGCCTTTCGAGCCGACCCTGCGCGACGGCCTGCTGTTCGGTCGCGGTGCGGCCGACATGAAGACTTCGGTAGCGGCGTTCATCACCGCGATCGAAGCGTTTGTTGCGCAGCACCCGAACCACGACGGGTCGATCGCGTTGCTGATCACTTCAGATGAGGAAGGCGTGGCGGTGGACGGCACGGTGCGGGTGGTCGAAGCATTGAAAGCACGCGGCGAACTGGTTGATTTCTGCATCGTCGGCGAGCCCACCTCGAACCGGCGGGTCGGCGACATGATCAAGAACGGACGGCGAGGCTCGCTGAATGGCAAGCTGATCGCCAGGGGCATCCAGGGCCATATCGCCTACCCGCACCTGTTAAAAAACCCGATTCACATGGTAGCGCCGGCGATCGCTGAGCTCGCCGCGACCGTCTGGGACGACGGCAACGAATATTTTCCGCCCACCTCCTGGCAAATCTCCAACATGAATGCCGGCACCGGCGCGACCAATGTCGTGCCCGGCACGGTCGAGATCCTGTTCAATTTCCGCTTCTCCACCGCCAGCACCGAGCAAAGTCTTAAAGACAGGGTACATGCGGTACTGGACAAGCACGGTGTGACCTGCGACCTGGAATGGGAACTGTCGGGCAAGCCGTACATCACCGCGAAGGGCAGTCTGGTCGACGCCATCAGCAATGCAATCGAACAGTCGTACGGAATCTTACCCGAGCTGTCCACCAGCGGCGGCACCTCGGATGGTCGCTTCATCGCCGACATCTGTCCGCAGGTGATCGAATTCGGGCCGCTGAACGCCACGATACACAAGCTCAATGAATGCGTCGGGGTAGCCGACATCGAGCCGCTCAAACTGACCTACCAGCGCACCCTTGAAAATTTGCTTGGGCAAAATCAGCTTCACAAATGAACAATTATTATTCCGAGGCCGCGCATGACCTGAATACCGTGCGCGACTGCCTGCGTTTTGCGGTGAGCCGCTTCAATCAGGCCGGGCTTTTTTTCGGCCATGGCAGCAGCGAGGCCTACGACGAAGCCGCCTACCTGATCCTGCATACGCTGCACCTTCCGCTTGACCGGCTTGAACCTTTCCTGGACGCGCGCCTGACCGGCAGCGAGCGCGGCGAGGTGTTGAACATCGTTCACCGTCGCGTCGAGCACCGCATCCCTGCCGCCTACCTGACCCATCAGGCGCTCCTCGGCGAATTCAGCTTTTACGTGGACGAGCGGGTCATCGTGCCGCGTTCGTTCATCGCCGAACTGCTGCTCGAACGGCTCAGCCCGTGGATTGCCGAGCCGGAAGCGCTGCACAGCATTCTTGACCTGTGCACCGGCAGCGGCTGCCTCGCCATCCTTGCCGCGCATGCATTTCCCGGGGCCAGCGTGGACGCCGCGGACCTTTCCGCGGCGGCACTGGCGGTCGCGGAACGCAACGTCGCCGATTACCGGCTGCAGGAACGCGTCAGCCTGATCGAGTCGGACATGTTCGCCAAGCTTGACGGCAAACGCTATGACCTGATCATCAGCAACCCGCCTTATGTCGATGCCGCATCGGTCGCCGCGCTGCCGCAGGAATATTTGCACGAACCCAAGCTCGCATTGGGCAGCGGCCAGGATGGCCTGGATGCGACCCGGGTAATACTCGGACAGGCTGCGCGTCACCTCACCGAAAACGGCATCCTGGTCGTCGAGATCGGCCATAACCGCGATGCGCTCGAAGCGGCCTGCCCCGAATTGCCGTTCACCTGGCTGGATGTCAGCGTTGGGGACCAGTTCGTGTTCATGCTGCACCGCAACGACCTGCTCTGATTCATGTCTGTAAACCATTACGAGAACTTCCCGGTAGCATCGATTTTAATGCCGAGACGGCTGCGCAAGCCGGTCGCGGCGATTTACCATTTTGCCCGTGCTGCCGACGATATCGCCGACGAAGGCGATCTGTCCGGAAAAGAACGCCTGAATCAGCTGGACGAATTCCGCGCCGAACTGGCGCGCATCGCCAGTCGCGAAACACCGCAGGCCCTGCTGTTCCGGAATCTCGCCGCCGAGATTAGCCGGCACGAACTGCCGCTGCAGCCGTTTTACGACCTGCTCGACGCTTTCTCGCAGGATGTCGAGAAAAAACGCTACGCCGATTTCGAAGACCTGCTGAATTACTGCCGACGCTCTGCGAATCCGGTCGGCAACCTGCTGCTGCACCTGTATCGCGAGGCCACTCCGGTCAACATCGCCTATTCCGATGCGATCTGCACCAGCCTGCAGCTGATCAATTTCTGGCAGGATGTCGCAAAGGATTATGCGATCGGGCGCATTTACCTGCCGCTGGACGAACTTGCGCAATACGGCGTGGACGAGCAGCAGATTGCCCAAGGGAAAAGTGATGAAAATTGGCGGGCGCTGATGAAGTTCCAGGCCGATCGCGCACGCGATATGATGCTTAAGGGAAAGCCGCTGGGCAGCATACTGACCGGGCGCATCGGACTGGAGATGCGCATGATCATTGCCGGTGGCTTGCGCATAATCACGAAGCTGGAGAACGCGCAGTTCGACATGTTTCACCGCCGCCCGGTATTGAAACCGCAAGACTGGGTTATCATGCTGGCCAGTAGCGCACCGTTTTAATTTTCGTCTGCAATATTCCCTTTGCTTCTCCAGAAATCGTAGCGAGCATGCCCGAGTGCAAGGAGCTGCGCAGTGAAAGATGAGACATACCTTCCGGTAGACGCACCCGCAAGGGGCAGACCGTGCGGTACCCGTCGCTGTAGCGACGACCGCTACGCACAGGATTGAACGGCGTGACGCAGCAATCGGGCTGCACAGTACCTTTATTGAGATGAAAAAAATGACGCCGGATCAATATTGCCAGGACAAAGCCGCAGCGAGCGGATCCAGCTTCTACTACAGCTTCATGTTCCTGCCCGGGGACAAACGCCGCGCAATCACCGCGCTGTATGCATTCTGCCGCGAGGTGGACGATGTCGTGGACGAATGCACGGATCCCGGTGTGGCAGTCGCCGCGCTCAACTGGTGGCGCATGCAGATCGCGGAAATCTACGGCGGGAAGCCGCAGCATCCCGCCGCCCAGGCGCTGGTGCCGGTGGTGCAGCAATTCAATTTGTCCCGTGAACATCTGCTGGAAATCATAGACGGAATGGAGATGGATCTTGAGCAGGTGCGTTACCCGGATTTCAAGTCGCTGCAGCTTTACTGCTACCGTGTCGCATCGGTGGTCGGCCTGCTTGCCGCGGAAATATTCGGCTACACCGACCGCAGAACGCTGAAATACGCGCACGATCTCGGCATCGCGTTCCAGCTAACCAACATCATCCGCGATGTAGGGGAAGACGCTCACCGCAACCGCATCTACCTGCCGATGGACGAAATGCAGCAGTTCGGCGTGACGGCGGCAGAAATACTGAATGCGAAAGAATCGGACAATTTCAATAATCTGATGGCTTTCCAGATCGAACGCGCGCAACGCTATTACCGGCAGGCGCTGGGACATCTTCCCGAAGTGGATCGCAAGGCACAGCGCACCGGACTGATCATGGCGTCGATCTACCGTGCCACGCTGGATGAAATCGTTGCGGGCGGCTGCCATGTGCTGAAGGAACGCGTGTCGCTGACACCGCTGCGCAAACTGTGGCTGGCCTGGAAAACCTGGCTGAAGTCCTGATCCTTCAATTCACTGCCCTTGCTAAACCGTGATTTCAGGTCTGGCGCTTCGCCTGCATAAAGGCTTCGAATTCAACTGCGGACAGCGGATGGCTGTAGTAATAACCTTGAACTTCATCACAGCCCTGTTCTCTCAGGAACGCCAGCTGTCCCTCCGTTTCGACGCCCTCGGCAATGGTCTTCAAGCCGAGGCTGTCCGCCAGGCTGATGATGGCGCGCACGATGGCCTTGTCTTCCGGATCAACGGTGATATCGCGCACGAAGGACTGGTCTATCTTCAGTTTGTAGACCTTGAATCGTTTCAGGTAGCTTAGCGAGGAATAGCCAGTCCCGAAATCGTCTATCGACATGCGGACGCCGCGTGCATGCAGGTTGTCCATCATCCTGATTGCGCCAACCGGATCATCCATCGCGACACCCTCGGTCAGTTCAAGCTCAAGATACTGCGCCGGAAGTTTCACCGAATCGAGTATCTTTGTGACCATTTCGGGCAGATTGGGATGGCGAAACTGCACTGCAGAAAGGTTCACCCCGATGATCATCGGTGCCATGCCACTGTCCATCCACGACTTCATCTGGCGGGCCGCAGTTCTCAGCACCCATTCGCCGATCTGCAGGATCTGGCCGCTGCTTTCCGCGATAGGAATAAATTCCGCAGGTGATACCTGCCCCAGCTCGGGATGATTCCAGCGCAGCAGCGCTTCAACACCGATAATGCGCCCGCTTTCAAGCGATAACTGGGGCTGGAAATGCAGACTCAATTCGTCGCGTATTAGTGCGGAGCGCAGCGCATTTTCAAGATGCAGTATCCGTGCCGAATGGACCTGCATTTCAGCCGTGAAAAATTTGTAGTTGTTCCGCCCGTCGTGCTTGGCTCGGTACATCGCAACATCGGCACACTGTGAAAGCGTTTCAAAATCATTGCCGTCGTCGGGGTAAATCGCGATACCGATCGAAGGTGTAACCACCAGTTCATGCTGTTCGATTTTGCACAGACGCGAGATTCGCTCAAGCAGTTTTTCAGCAACATGTGCTGCGCCGTCGGCATCGGTGTTAGGCAACAACAGGATGAACTCATCCCCGCCAAGTCGCGACACAGTGTCTTCATCGCGCATCGCCGATTTCAGGCGCTTTGCGATCTCAACCAGCAACGCATCGCCGACGCGGTGGCCGAGGTTGTCATTCACGTTCTTGAAATGGTCAATGTCGAGAAACATTACAACCAGCTGCGAGTTGCTGCGTTGCGCCATGTTGATCGCATGGCTGATGCGGTCTGTAAACAACGCCCGGTTTGGCAAACCCGTGAGCAGATCGAAATGTGCCATTCGCTGGATTTGTTGCTCGTCCCGCTTGCGCTGGGTAATGTCGTCTACCCACGCGACGATATAGTCCAGGCTGCCATCGGCTTTGCGAACCGCTCGTGGAGACCTGCGGACATGGACTATGGATCCGTCTTTGTGTACAAAACGATTTTCGATCGAATATTCGTCGATTTCACCACTGAGGATGCGATCGAATTGAATCAGGTTGGCGGCAAGGTCGTCTGGGTGGGTCAGATCTGCCCAGGTCATGCCCATCAGTTCTTCCCGGGTATAACCGAGCATTTCACACAGCGCTTCATTGACTTCCAGCCATTCCTTCCCGGGACTGGTCGAAGCCATCCCGACCATCGCGCGATCAAAGTACGCGCGAAAGTGCTGCTCGCTGAGTTGCAGCGCTTCGGCTGACCTTTTGCTCTCGGCGATGCGGACATAATTGTCCATCGCAAAGCTGATGTCCATCTCCATTTCGACCAGCAGGTTGCGCGCCGCTTCATCAAATGCGTTTGCCTCAGCTGCATAAAGTGTGAATGCGCCGACGGCGACACCGTTCCGATGCAACGGCAACGATGCCGAAGCGCCCCATCCCACGCTGGCACCCCGTTCATGCCAAGGTGCGGTGATCGGATCATTCTGGAAATCCTGGCACCAGACAGGCCGGTTCTCGCGAATTGCGGTACCGGTTGGTCCGCGCCCGTTCAGCGTGTCTGCACTCGCGGATATCTCTATTCCTTCAAGGTATTCCACCCCGCTGCCAAATGCAGCAACCATCCTGATCATCTGGGTTTCCTCGTCCATCATCCCGATCCAGGCCATCCTCATCCCGCCGAACTGAACCGCGTCGCGGCAGACCTGCGGAAACAACTCTGCCTCGTTCCTGCTGTGCAGGATCGCCTGATTGCACTGGATCAGCGCGGAATAAATCCTGGTTAATCGCCCAAGGCGGTTATACGAAGACCTGAGCTGTTCGGTGCGCTGTCTGACAAGATGGCGCAGGACCAGGATCAACAGAGCAAGCAGCAGAATCACGATCACTGCGGCCAAAAACACATAGTGCAGAGTGCGGTTCAATGGCTCCGGCAGACGCTTGCCCATCCATTTATTCCGCAGCGAATCAAGTTCGTCGGGAGTGATCGCGGAAAATCCCCGCTGCAAAAGGGCCAGGGTTCTGCTATCGCCTTTATGCACGGCGCGGTGCAGTTCACCGGTATAAAGCTTGAAGGACTCGTGAAATTCACGCTCGACGCGGTCACGGTATAGCAGATAGTTGGCGGCAGGTTCGTCCAGACAGAACACCTTGACCTGGCCGGCAGCCGCCGCCCTGACCATGGCTTCATAGTTCGGGTAAGTCTGCAAAGTCGTGATGCCGGCCGCTTCGAGTTTTTCAACGCAGGCATCGCCTGCCTTCACGCCTACCAGAAAACCATGCAGTGTTTTAAGATCGGTAATTCCACCGATGCCTTTATGAGTATAGATAGGCACAGGAATTTCCGCATAAGGAGGGGTGTAATCAAGTTTCCGATCGCGTTCCGGGGTGCTGAATATGGTGTCGATCACATCTGCCTGTCCGGCGAACATTATTTGCTGGGCTTTTTCCCAGTCGGTGGCAATCAGTTCGACATGCACACCGGTCTTGCTTTCCCATAATTTCCAGATATCCACCAGATAGCCGGTCAGCACACCGTTCGTATCACGGAATACATAAGGCGGATAATTGTCGTCCATCACAACCTCGAGCGTGGTGGGGGCGGCCAAGCCTTTGGTGCTTCCGGCAGCAAGAGAAAGTCCAGGCAGCATGGTAAGCAGCAGCAAAAAGCAAACGCTGCGCATGCGGCTTCGGCCCATGGATATAAACACCGACTGGACTTGACGATGGGGTGCTGCACCTGCTGGCGTGAATAGTTCAGGCATCTGTCGCTGCACGGGATAAAAGAGTCAAGCGTTGCCCCTGACAATGTTTCGCGAGGATCGAAGTCCGAGTACGCGGTATTGTAGCATCCACTCATCAGAAGATAGGTGGTCACCCCGCTGTTTGGCAACGACCCCTACGCACCCTCCGGGTATCCGATCAGAATGACCGGTGTTGCCTGCTTGTCTGCTGGTTCGCGGACGGCGACCCTACCCGCAGTGTCAATTCCACGTGCCAGGATTCGCACAGTGGATTGCCTGACTTTGTTACCGCCGGCTACGCCGACCGCGTCCGGGTATCCGCTCAGAATGAACGGTGTTGCCTGCTCGTCTGCTGGTTCGCGGATGGCGACCCTACCCGCTCCGCCGGCTACGCCGACCGCGTCCGGGTCGCTACTCCCACTCTATCGTTGCGGGGGGTTTGCCGGAGATGTCGTAAACAACTCGGTTGATGCCGCGCACTTCGTTGATGATGCGGTTGGAGACCTTTCCCAATAATTCATATGGCAGGTGCGCCCAGTGCGCGGTCATGAAGTCCTGGGTCTGCACCGCGCGCAATGCAACCACCCATTCATAAGTGCGGCCGTCACCCATTACGCCGACACTTTTTACCGGCAGGAAGACGGCGAATGCTTGCGAGGTTTTCGCATACCATGAAATTCCGTCATCGTCCTTGGCGGCATGCAGTTCTTCGATAAAGATCGCATCCGCGCGACGCAGCAGGTCGGCGAACTCGTTCCTGACTTCGCCGAGGATGCGCACGCCGAGGCCGGGGCCCGGGAAAGGATGGCGGTAAACCATGCCGTGCGGCAGGCCGAGCGCCACACCCAGTTCGCGCACCTCATCCTTGAACAATTCACGCAATGGCTCGAGCAGTTTCAGGTGCAGGCTTTCCGGCAATCCTCCGACGTTGTGGTGCGACTTGATGGTGTGTGCCTTATTCGTCTTTGCTCCGGCAGATTCGATCACGTCGGGATAGATCGTGCCCTGCGCCAGCCATTTTGCATTGGGCAATTTCTTCGCTTCACGCTGGAACACCTCGACGAACTCGCGGCCGATGATCCTGCGTTTCTGCTCGGGTTCCGAAACACCGGCCAAATGTTGGAGGAATTCGCTGCTCGCATCCACATGTATCACCTTCACCCCGAGACTTTCGGCGAAGGTGACCATGACCTGCTCAGCCTCGTTCAGGCGCAACAGGCCGTTGTCCACGAATACGCAAGTCAGTTGGTCGCCGATGGCGCGATGTATCAGCGCCGCCGCAACCGACGAGTCGACGCCGCCGGACAGGCCGAGTATCACCTCGTCCCTGCCCACCTGTGCGCGGATCTTCGCGACCGCTTCGGCGACATAATCAGGCATGTTCCAATCCTGCCCGCAGCCGCAGATGTCATGCACGAAGCGGTTCAGCATCACCTTGCCCTGGGGCGTATGGGTAACTTCGGGATGGAATTGCAGCGCGTAATATTGCCGCGTTTCGTCCGCCATGCCGGCGATCGGCGTGGTGGCATTGCTTGCGATCACCGAGAATCCCGGCGGCAGCGCGGTCACCTTGTCCCCATGGCTCATCCACACGTCGATCAGGCCGTGGCCCCGGTCATTGGTCCTGTCCTGTATGTTGCGCAGCAATGCGGTATGACCCTGCGCGCGGATTTCTGCATAACCGAATTCACGCACCAGGCCGTTTTCAACCGCACCACCCAATTGCGCTGCCATGGTCTGCATGCCGTAGCAGATACCCAGCACCGGCACGCCCAGTTCGAACACGATCTGCGGAGCGCGCGGCGCATCGCCCTCGGTTACCGAATTCGGCCCCCCGGACAGGATGATCCCGGCCGGGTTGAATTCGCGTATGAATTCCGCATCGACATCATAGGGATGCAGTTCGCAGTAGACACCGGTCTCGCGCACGCGCCGTGCGATCAGCTGGGTATATTGAGAGCCGAAATCGAGGATCAGGATTTTTTTGTGCATGGTTGAAAACTGTGAGGGGTGAAGGGTGTAGGGATCACGCCAGGGCGCCTGGGAGTGAAGCATCGAGGTTATTCCCTGTCTCCTCTCCCTTGTCCCTTCATCCAGTTAGTCGATATGATAATTCGGCGCTTCCTTGGTGATTTGCACGTCATGCACATGCGATTCACGGATACCCGAGGAAGAAATTTCGACGAACTCGGCTTTGGTATGCATGGTGACAATATCGGCGCATCCCAGGTAGCCCATGCTCGAACGCAGACCGCCCATCAACTGATGTATCACCGCCAGCACACTGCCCTTGTAGGGTACACGACCTTCCACGCCTTCGGGCACCAGCTTGTCCTGGCTGTCTTCATTGTCCTGGAAATACCGGTCGCTGGAACCCTGCTGCATCGCGGCCAGGCTGCCCATGCCGCGATAGGATTTGTAGGAACGTCCCTGGAACAGTTCGATTTCACCGGGGGCTTCCTCGGTGCCGGCGAACAAGCCACCCAGCATCACTGTATGCGCGCCGGCCGCAATCGCTTTGGCGATGTCGCCGGAATAACGGATTCCGCCGTCGGCGATCAGCGGAACACCGCTGCCTTGCAAGGCTTTTGACACGCTCTGTATCGCTGCTATCTGCGGCACGCCGACACCCGCGACGATGCGCGTGGTGCAGATCGAACCCGGACCGATACCGACCTTGACGCCGTCCGCGCCGTGATCCAGCAATGCGGTGGCCGCAGATCCGGTTGCGATATTTCCACCGATCACCTCGATGTTCGGGAAACGGGTCTTGACCCACTTGACGCGATCCAGCACACCCTGGGAATGGCCGTGCGCGGTATCCACCACGATCACATCCACGCCGGCTTCCGCCAACAGCGTGACACGTTCATCCGTGCCCTCGCCCACACCGACCGCGGCGCCGACGCGCAAATGGCCGAAGCGGTCCTTGCAGGCGTTCGGGTGCTCGGTCGATTTCAGGATGTCCTTGACCGTCATCAGGCCGCGCAATTCGAAATCGTCGCTCACCACCATCACGCGCTCGATACGGTGCTTGTGCATCAGGCTGCGCGCCTCTTCAAGGCTGGCGTTTTCCTTGACGGTGATCAGGCGCTTGAGGGGTGTCATGATGTTCTTGATCGGCTGGTCCAGGTTGCTCTCGAAGCGCAGATCGCGATTGGTCACGATGCCGACCAATTGCTTGCCCTGCACGACCGGCAGTCCGGAAATCTTGTGTTTGCGGGTCAGCCCGATCACGCTGTGCACCGTCATGTCGGGGGTGATGGTGATCGGATCCTGTACCACACCGCTTTCAAAGCGCTTCACCTTGGCGACCTTTTCCGCCTGTGCCTGCGCAGACATATTCTTGTGGATAATGCCGATGCCGCCTTCCTGAGCCAGCGCGATCGCGAGCCGCGTTTCGGTAACGGTATCCATTGCCGCGGACAGCAGCGGAATGTTCAGATTGATGTTGCGGGTAAGCTGGGTGCGCAGACTGACATTGCGCGGCAACACATTGGAGTAGGCAGGAACGAGCAGAACGTCGTCAAAGGTTAATGCTTTTTGGATAATGCGCATGAAACAGCCCTCGGCAAAGCGAGCATTATACGCATCTGGTGTGGTCATATCCAGCGGCTTGGATGGCGTCAGCCAGGCGTTTATATACTTGCCTGAAAACCATACATTCAAAGCCGCTTGCCGGGCCGAATCCTTCCGTTTGGCAGCCAGTTGCTGCATGAACGGCCACGCAAATCACATTTGCCGGGCAACCGATTTCAGGAAGCCTGGCTAATCCGGATTTCAGAGTATGGGTGCGACTCAGTCAGTTTTTAGGTTTGCCCGAAAATATGATGAGCATACTCATTACAATAAACGGTGAAAAAACAAAGAAAACCGTTAATGCACCCCAACCCGTTATTGAATTCATTTGGCACCTCCAAAATAATCATCTCAACTGCTCGTACCACAACCGGTTCCCGACCCTGAAATCAGGCTGAAAGTCTGGTGGGTCAAAATAACCTTATAGATTCTGTGGCAATGAGATAGTGTCATCCGCATGCTCATATTGCAACCATCAAAATGCAACAACATATAATCATTTTGATTCAATGACTCGCGGACAATTTTTGGCTCAGTGATTTTCCGGGTTCGTGACCGGCGCTGAAATTATTCTGCTGCCTGCCGGTTCAGCATCGCTTTCAGACTTGCCAGTTTATCCATGCCTTGATCCCTGGTCACTGTGGACACCGCCTCGGCATGGCCTCCCGCATAGACCAGCTCATCTCCGGGCAACTCCTCCAGGAAACGGCTCGGCTCGCAGGCCATCCAGTCCTTGCCGCGTTTGCGCCGGTTGCAGTAGCTGATCTGCAGGCTGCGTTCGGCGCGGGTGATCCCGACGTACAGCAGGCGACGCTCCTCCTCGATCTGTTTTTCGTTGCTGTCACGGAACGGCAATATCTCCTCCTCCGCGCCGACGATGAATACATGCGGGAATTCCAGACCCTTGGCGGCATGCAGCGTGGACAGCGAGACTGCATCCGGTTCCTGGTCCCTGCCCTCCAGCATGTTGATCAGCGCAACAGTCTGTATCATCTCGATGAGGGATTTTTCTTCCGCCTCGGCCTTGCGCTTGAGCCAGCCCATGAAGTCGTCGACATTTTTCCACTTGCTTTCTGCCATACGTGGGTCGTGCGTGTCGTACAGCCAGTTTTCGTAATTGATCGCGCGCAACAGTTCGTCCAGCAATTCTCCGCAGGGATCCTTGTCCGACCTGTCCTGGACGCGGTTGATGAAGTTGCAGAACAGCATCAGTTCCTCGTACTGGCGAGGCTGGACCTGATCCTGGATTTGCGGATCGAAAGCTGCCTCGAACAGGCTGATGTGGCGTGTTCCGGCATGGCTGCCGAGTATTTCCAGCGTGGCGTTGCCGATACCGCGCCTGGGCGTTGTAATCGCGCGGATAAAGGCAGGATCGTCGTCCGGGTTTGCGATCAGGCGCAGATAAGCGATGATATCCTTGATCTCGGCACGATCGAAGAATGAGGTGCCGCCGCTGACGGTATAGGGTATTCGCTGGGCGCGCAGCTGCTCCTCGAAAACGCGCGACAGGTGATTGCTGCGGTACAGTACTGCATAATCGGCAAAGCGGGCATGGTGCTCGAACTTGTGTGCGATCAGATTCATCACCACGCTTTCGGCCTCGTGTTCGTCGTCGCGCGCCGCATAAATGCGGATAGGGACGCCGATGCCGTGGTCGCTCCACAGTTTCTTCTCGAACACCTTGGTATTGTGGTTGATCAGGTGGTTGGCGACCTTGAGGATGCGCTGCGAGGAACGGTAGTTCTGCTCCAGCTTGACCACACGCAGGCCTGGATAGTCCTCTCTCAGGTTGTGCAGGTTATCAATGCTTGCCCCGCGCCATGCATAGATAGACTGGTCATCGTCCCCCACCACGGTCAGCGCGCCGCGCATGTCGGCCAGCAGCTTGATCATTTGGTACTGGCAATCGTTGGTGTCCTGGTATTCGTCCACCAGCAGGTAGCGCAGCTTCAGTTGCCAGCGTAGCAGCGCTTCGGGATGCTGCCTGAACAGCGCGACGGGCAGATGGATCAGATCGTCGAAGTCCACCGCCTGGTAGGCGCGCAAAGTGTCCTGATAGCGCGCATAAATCCGCGCGTGGACCCTGGCGGTGTCATCCCCGGCTGCATCGGCAGCCTGTTCCGGTGAAACGAAAGCGGATTTCCAGTTTGAAATCTGCGTCTGCATGTCGCGTATCTCCTGCTTGTCGGCGGAGCCGCCCAGTTCGCTGAATATCTTCCAGGTGTCGCTGGAATCGAAGATAGAGAACTGCGGTTTGTAACCGAGCAGCCTGGCCTCGGCGCGCAGGATGTTCATGCCCAGTGAATGGAAAGTGCTCACGACCAGGCCTTTGGTGTTGGTGTTTTTCAGCAGTTCGGCGACACGAACGCGCATCTCGCTGGCGGCCTTGTTGGTGAACGTGATCGCGGCGATGTTGCGCGGCTCGTAGCCGCATTGCCCGATCAGGTGCGCGATCTTGTGGGTGATCACGCGCGTCTTGCCGCTGCCCGCTCCGGCCAGCACCAGCAGGGGACCATCGAGAAAGGTAACCGCTTCGCGCTGCACGGAATTGAGTTTGCTTAACATTCGGAGAGACCTGAGACTCGAAAGAATAATAGGGATTCGAAAGATTAGAGATTCGAATATTTATGGACGGAAGCGGCGTTGCGCAAGGCCGCCATGATACCAAAACAATGCGGGGCCGATCAGGCTGTCATGCCTGGCCGCGCCTGCCGGGCCTAAAATAGGCGGTATTGTCGTAATAGCGCTCGCAGTTGCTGTCCGCGGCCCACCCCGGTATGCCGAGCAACGGAACCGGGGAAAGTTCGCGGGTGGCGAGACTGCTTTCCCGAACCCCCAGACGATCGGCAAGCATACGGTCCAGATGTTCCAGCTGTCGGGCAGTCGTCTTCGCAAAGAATTCCGGTTCGACGCTGACCAGCAAACCCTGCCCGGTCATGCCGACATAGGGGTGCAATGCCTTTTCATACAGCCCGTGGCCGAGCAGATAGAATCCCATGTTCTGCTTCACCCGTTCACGCCGCTGCCAGAACAATTCCTTCCACTTGAAATCAACCAGCAATCCGGCAAGTTCCCTGTCGGCGCAAGCCACGATCACGCCGGATTCATCCAGCAGGGTGTTTACGTCGCGCACTGCACCGCGCTGGCTGCGGCCTGCATCTGCAACACCCGCGTCCGCCAGGACACGGTAATGGCGCGCATTGATCGCCGCCTTGATTGCGGGGAAAGTCAGCCAGACCAGCGCATTGAACAGATCATGCAAATTATGCGTTCGCATCTGCACCTCGCCGCTCAGATAACAGCGCGGTTCGTATTGCGCTTCGAAAGACAGCTTGCCCTGCTGCTGCGGAACGAAACGCAGCGGCATTCCACTTTGCACGGTGATATGCGGATTACATGCGGCAAGCACTTCATTGCAATCCTGGACACCTGGAAAGTGTTCCCTGTCAAAATCTGCAAGTATTGGATGCAACGGAGCGAACAGCGGCGATTTCAGCAATGTTGCACTGCTCCATTCGGGTATATTTTTCATGCGCAAGAGTTTACCCGAACCGGACCGAAAGTCCGGCCGGGAAAATGCAGGGCTAAACTAATATTTCATCGTGCCGATATAGCACTCAGGGACTGCGTATCACACAGGCCTTTACTTGCTGGAGGTGTGTCATGAGCATACATACTATGGATATGAGCAGCTATGAAGCCGATAAAATTGACCGCACTGCGTCCCCATACGATGCGGAAGTATTGTGCGCGGGCTGGATTCCGGGATTGGCTATACAAATACCGCAGCAGGTCATTGAACGCCGGGTGGCGTTACCTGAAGACCTGGCGGCTGCCAGTGCCGATGTATTCTTGAGAAAAATGTACTTGTTTCAACGCTAATCGCACCACTCACCGCGCTGCAAGACACTGCCGGAACGGATGCCGTTTCAGGGGCTTACCTTGACCTGCAGACCAAGTCCGTCGATGCGGTCGGCGAAACCCTGCAATTGCACCTCGGTCAGCGCGGACAGGCGCGGCGCTTCAGGCTGCAGCGACGGGCGTGCCAGACTGTACAGCAGTACACCCTGCGGCCTGTGCCCGTCGCGCAGCAGCGCCGCGACAAATTCCAGGTAATCGTCTTCATCCTGGCGCGACGGTGCTTCGCCGTCCAGCGCGAACCAGCAGGTTTGCAGCCAGGTCGGGCAACATGCGATCGCGGCGGCAAGGTTGCCGCGCACCTTGTCCATGCCGATGCGGATGTCGTTGACACGCTGCATTCCCGCCTCGCTGGCGCGGTCCAGCTTGAACCAGACCTCGCCATTCAGCTTTGCCATGTCGCGCAGTCCCTGCCGGACCGATTTGCGGTACATCAGACTGCCGTTGGTGATCAACACGGTTTTCGCCGCATCCGGCAGACCGGACTCGCGGCGCACCCGTGCAATGAGTTCGATGACCTGGACAAATTCGGCGCAGCTGGTCGGTTCGCCGTTGCCGGAAAGGGCAATGTCATTGATGCGCCGCGCGCCTTCCGGCACGCGTTTCTGCATGAAATCTCCATGCAGCAGTACGTCGAGAAAGCCTCGCAATTCGCGTTCCAGAACGGCCAGATCTGCGGCAGGTGCCGCGCCCCTGTGCAGATCGGGCACCTGGCAGTAGATGCAGCGCCAATTGCAGGCGCTGTTGGTGTTGAGATTGATGCCGATCGAAACACCGCCTGCCCGGCGCGAGACCACCGGGTAGACATAACGCAATGCCGCGCTGTCCCGGTCGTGGTCGTCTGTGCTGAGGATTCCGGATTTCATTCTGGTCTCATAATTTTCCGAGCGGCAGGTATTTTGCCGGATCGACCGGCTTGCCGAAACGCCGCACTTCAAAGTGCAGTTCCACCTGGCTGGCATCGGTGTTGCCCATCAGGGCGATCTTTTGTCCGCGCGACACGTTCTGGCCTTCCTTGACCAGTATCTTTTCGTTGTGCGCGTAAGCGCTGAGGTACGTATTGTTGTGCTTGATGATGATCAGCTTGCCATAGCCGCGCAAACCGTTGCCGCTATACACCACCTTGCCGGCAGCGCTGGCCATCACCGGTTGCCCGAGCTTGCCGGCGATATCAATGCCCTTGCGATTGTCCGATTCCGAAAATTGCCCGATCAGCTTGCCGGTGGCGGGCAAACTCCATTCCGGCACGGGGACATCGACAACTTCGCCGCTGTCATTGCTGGCAGATGCCGCCTGGGGTGCTTTGGCAACCACCGTTGCGGCAGGTGCGGACTGTTCCTGAACCTTGTCGATCTGGGCCATTGCCGCCGGGCTGTAGGGATATTCCACCACCCGGGGCTGGTCCTTCACCAGTATATTGATCGGCTTGGCGGGAACGGCAGCGACCGCCGCTGCTGCGCCGGCCCGGTTCGGGAACAGGCGGATTTCCTGGCCAATCGAGATCACGCCGGGATCCTTGATCCCGTTCATTTCCGCAAGATCGTGATAATCGAAGCCATAATTGAACGCGATGCTGAAGAGCGTATCGCCCTTTTGCACGATATAGGAACTGGGACGCCAATCCTTTTCGCGCGGAGAATTGTTTGCCTGGGCGGCATTCCTCTGGGCAGCAGCTAGCTCGAACACCGGTGGGCGCTCAACACTGGATGCGCAACCTGCCAATAGTATCGTTGTAAGAAAAAAAGAATAAAACCTGCTTCCGATCATGCCTTGCCCATCAGTAATGGTACGAATTTCACCGGTTCCAGCCGGGTTTCGCGGAATCCGCCCGCATCGCGTTCGACCAGATACAGACATTGCGTCTGCAATCCGACCGGCAGCACCATTCTACCACCGACCGCCAGCTGCTCCCGCAGCGGCGCCGACAATGCGGGTGCCGCGGCGGCCATGACGATGCCGTCAAACGGCCCGGCCTCCGGCATGCCGGCAGTTCCATCCGCGTAGCGCACACTGACGTTGCGTATCTTCAGATCGTTCAATTGCTTTCTTGCGCGCTCGTACAGCGGCTTGATGCGCTCCACGGTGTAGACCTCGCGCGCCACCTGCGCCAGCACCGCCGCCTGGTAGCCGCAGCCGGTGCCAATTTCCAGCACGCGGCCAAGCGGGCGATCCGCTCCGTCGCCGGCAGCGGCTCGCAGCACTTCGATCATGCGCGCGACGATGTAGGGC